>CAZRXY010000001.1:0-19880 GCA_964604155.1 uncultured Candidatus Cloacimonadota bacterium
CGAGATATGCATGCTCATTAATTTTATTTTTTTTTTTCCAATTTACTGCACCTAATAATCGAAGCTTAATTTTACTATTTTTTACATTTATAATCGGACACAATCCACACCTCGCCTCACCAATCACCAATCACCAATCACCAATCACCACTCACCACTCACCACTCACCACTCACCGCGACCTTCCGCCAAGAATAAAAATTTCGGGAGTATGCCAGAGAATTCTATATAAATATTGACAATAAGGTGTGTCAAAAAAAAACTAAAAATAGATAAGATCGGTGTATTAAGATAAAAAATTAATATACTTTGGATTGGAGGATTAATGAAACTGAAGATATTGGTAGTAATCAGTTTACTATTACATATATTTTTATGGGCAGGTCTGGAAACCGAGATATTCTCCGAGAGCGTGATTATCAGCGGTAGTTTTAAGATTGATGACAGGGCAAAAATTGAAGAGATTTTGGATTCAGAAACTGCAATGATCCCGCATTACAGCAGGCTGCTTAATCTGCCGACTACAGGTAATTGGCAATTAAAATCATTGAGCTATGAAACTGAAGAGATATCCTTAAAAGGATCAGCTTCTTCTGAGGATGAGTGGTTCCCTTCTATGCCGGTTACTATCGGTGATCCTGTAATTATGCGTCACACTCGATTCTCCCAGGTGGCTGTAAGCAGTTTCCTGTACAATAAAGAACGCACGAAGATACGCCTGTTAAAAAACGTGTATATCGAACTTGAATTAGCCAATAGCGAAATCAATCGCAAACAAGATAGAGGAGCTCAGAACGGCTCAAGTTTTGACAGACTGGCAACAGCAGGTATAACTGGTCACTCACCCAGCCGTACGGAGATGCGCGGCAGCTATCTTTTTATCTGCCCGGATAATGAAATAGTTGTCAATACTCTCGGTTATCTAAAAGAATGGAAACAGAAACTGGGTTTTGAGGCAGAAATAGTAACTCTGAGTGAGACCGGGGAAACCAATAGCCAGATAAAGGATTACCTTCAGAATGCCTATGATACCTGGGAAGTGCCCCCCGAGTTTGTCGTGCTGGTGGGAGATGTTAATGGCAATATTCAATTACCTTCCTGGTATATAGCTGGATATATGTCGCCCTATTGCGTTACAGACCATCCTTACACATTGCTGGAGGGTGATGATTATTTTCCGGATATCATGATAGGTCGCTTTTCTGTGCAGAATCTTTCGCAATTGCAGACAATAGTCAGCAAAGTGATAAATTACGAGAGTGCCCCGGTGGAAAGCAATGATTGGACACGCCGGGCAATAATGCTGTCCTACGTAATAGATGTAGGTAATTATGCCATGTATTCGCAGCGGGAGACTGTGATGGCGGTTCGAGAAAAACTGCTTGATTTCACCTATACGGAAGTGGATACCTTTATTTCGCCATGGCAGACTGGGGCATCTAATCTCATCAATCATATAAATAGTGGATACAGCTTCATCAATTATCGAGGAGCAGGTAGCCCTGTTTACTGGAGTGGCGGATATGGTCATATGTTCACACTATGGAATATCGGCGAACTCGGTAATGGGTTCATGCTGCCTATGGTAACCAGTATAGTTTGTGGTGGCGGCGATTTTGCCTATGGCAATTATGACACAAGTTTTGGTGAGGAATGGCTGGCAGCTGGCAGTCCCGCAAATCCCCGCGGTGCCATAGGTTTTATCGGACCCAGCGAACTCGATACCAAAACTCCATTTAATAACTGTTTAGACCTGGGGATATATCAAGGCATCACCCAGGAAGGGATATTTGGCTGTGCGGCTATGATGCTGCGAGGCAAGATGGAGCTTTATAATAATTACCCGGGCTGTCACCAGATGGATGGCTCCAATGACGCCTTAGATAGCGATATGTTCTATTTTTATGTATATAATCTCCTCGGTGATCCGGGCTTGAAGATCTGGACAGATGAAATTAAGCATTATGAATTGGAAATGCCGGATAACCTGCCTTTGGGCAGCAGCTACTATTCTATCAGTCTATCCGGTTCAGAAATTGAGGGACACACTCTAGCGCTCACCAGCGAAGGAGAACTAATTTCCACTTCCAGCACAAATGCCGCCGGCTGGGTAGCAGTGGAAATCCCAGCCAATTTAACAGATTTTGAAGTAACGCTGTCAGGATACGGCTACGTACCTATTACTCAAAATGTGCAAATCATTGATGAAGGGATAATCAGTCTGGAAGGTTATGAATTGACCCAGCAAGCAGCAATTGGCGAAACAATAGGACTTACGCTGGAGCTTGCCAATTTGACAGGTAATTTCCAAAATAACCTGGAAATAATGCTTAGCTCATCAGATCAACAAATTTCGATAAGCCCGACAGAAATCATTGTGCCCGAAACAGATATATCTCAGATAATATCGCTTGAATATGAGATAGAACTAGCGGATACATGGCGTTCTGAAAGTGAAATCAGGCTCGATATATCTATCAATAATGGCGAACTGGGCACTCACTATATCTTTCTGGATACTGTTTCTCCGCAGGTAGAATTTGCCGGATTTTCTACCCAGAATCCGCAAAACTGCCTCCTGATAGGAGAAGAAAACGCGATGGTTTTAGAATTGTATAATTCGGGTACTATGCCAAGCAGTGAATTCATAGTGATTTTAGCTACTGAAGATGGGAAATGTCAGCTATTAGCAGCAGATTGCGCCTTTGCCAATATCGGTGAAGGCGAAACCGAAATGGCAGTCAGCTCCCTTTCTTTGATACCGGCAGCAAACCTAATCGCCGGAGAACCGGCAAGATTCAGCCTAACTGTGATCCAGAGTTCTATACCCGTATGGCAAACCACCTTCAGCATACCGGTAGGAATGATAGATGAAAATAGTTCCACCTTTTCGGAATATGGCTATTATGCCACCGAGAGCAGGGATCTGGGTAATATTGCTGCCCCGCAATATGACTGGATAGAAATAGCCGAGCCGGAAGGCGGTGCCGGCATTTTACTTCATGCGAATCATGTGACTTCCGATGGCTTCTCTACGCGCCTGGATTTGCCTTTTCAATTCTGCTTTTATGGCAGTTTTTATGATGAAGCAACGATATCAAGCAGCGGCTGGCTGGCAATGGGAGATGAGGAATTTGTATTTTTCCGGAATCGTACTATTCCCTCAGGGGTAGGTCCAAAGGCTATGATCGCCCCATTTTGGGACTTTTTGTCCGACGGCGAAATCTACACGTACTATGATGAGAATGCCCACTATTTTATCATCGAATGGCATAATTTCCGCAATGATAATCTGAATAATATCCAAACATTTCAGGTAATCCTGTATGACCCCGAATATCACGTTACTGCTACCGGTGATGCAAAAATAAAATTCCAGTATAAAGAAATCTCTAATCTCGATCAGGAAGGAAATTATGCCACCATTGGCATAGAAAATTACTCTCAGACTGAGGGGCTGTTATTAAGCTTTGCCAATCTGTATCCCGCCACAATGCACGAAATAGCATCCGAAACCGCAATCATGATCTCTATCAAAGAAGGTATAATTGTCCCCAGAATAAGTGCAAATGTAGAAGAACTTCATATAACAATCGCTGCCGATACTACAGCATCTTATTCTCTTGAGCTATCTAACAGTAATGAGCAATTACCGCTCAATTACGAGCTATCCGCATCTCATTTTCCCCGTGATCCCGAGATTAGAGGAGGAAAGCGGGATTTATCCGGAAACTCCATCAATGCAGTCAACCAAACCTATTTTTCGGGACATGAAATGGATTTGTATGCTTTTATGATTCACGATCCCCAAGGCGGGGAAGCAGTGCACGGTGTACAAATGGATTTTCCTGATCGTGTGCAGATCAATTCGGCAACAAATCTGGGAAACCTGCTTTATAATGAACAAACCGGCAGCGGTGCAACCGTTACCTGGGGATATGGCAACGGTGAAGATTATAATGGCAATACCCCTCAAACCTTCCATATTTACCTTGAAGTGATGGAAGGCACAGCACCACTTTCTATTAACTGGCAGATAGATGGAGATGGTAATGGTGCAGAACCACACTCCGTTTCAGGTATTATCACTCTCATGCCCTCGGATGATTCGTATATCTGGGTAGTATATCCCAATGGCGGAGAACAATTAGCTTATGGCCTCTCAGACACGATACGCTGGAATTCTTATGGAGAAATAGGTGACGTGAATATTGATTATTCCAGAAACAATTTTCTTGATTTTCAAATAATAGCAGAAGGTGCAGCCAATACGGGTTCATACGAATGGAGTGTGCCCTGGGAACTTACTGAAACAGCAAAAATACGTGTAAGAAACATATCCGGCTCTCAATACGACATTTCAGACGCCTCCTTTGCAATCAAGGGTTTAGTGATCACTCACCCAAATTCAGAAACCGTCCTGGAATATGGCACGCCTGCATCTGTCACCTGGGATTATGCCGGCAGTGCCGAATGTATAAATATAGAATATTCAAATACCGCCGGAATATTCTGGGAAACTTTTGCCTCAAATCTGCCTAACACCGGTTACTATGAATTTACTGTGGAACTTACTCCCTGTGAGAATTATAAGATCAGATTAATTGCTGAGGGAGAAGAAACCATCATCTCCGAGATGGCAGGAACATTCAGCGTTGTGGATGTTCCGGTTAACTGGCTGATATTCCCGGAAAACTTCGGCAATCTGGAACCGGGAGGCATGGCAAGCCATAGCTTCATTATTGATACAGAAGGCTTGACCAGCGGTGAATACCTTTCATACATAACTCTACGGACAAACTACAACCAAAAATTGATTATCCCCGTCCATTTAACAATACCAAATCTGGATGAAGAAGCAGAAACACTCGAAATCCCCGCAATATTGAAAGCAAATTATCCAAATCCCTTCAGCAATAGCGACTCTCGTGGTAACGGAACAGAAATAGAATTTAATCTTACGAAAGAAAATCGAGTGAAACTGGCAATCTATAATATCCGCGGTCAATTGATACGTGTTTTGATTGACGAAAAAAGGGGGGTAGGAAATTACAGGCTTCACTGGGATGGAAAAAACCAGGAAGGCTTGCCATTAGCTGCCGGGGTTTATTTCTATCAGCTTATGATAGATAGTAAGATGGTAGCTGCAAAAAAATGCCTGCTGTTTAAGTAACAGCACAGGAGGTTATTATGAGCGATAAGAAGAAAAAAGAACTGGATCTCGCGACGAAATTGAAGGAAGAAGAAGAGATGGATATGGATTTTATCACATTGGAATTTGATGGTGAGGACGTGGAATGTGCTATCATCGATGAATTTGAATTGAACGGGAAAAAGTATATGGTACTGCTCCCCGAAGACGAAGAGGACGCTTACATATATTCCTTTGAAGAAGATGAAGAGGGAGAAATCACTCTGAGTAATCTTGACGAAGATGAATTTAAAATAGCCGTTGAATTTTATACGAAACGCGCTGAAGCGGATGAATAATCTTTTTCTTTTTGGCACGATAATTATAGCAGCCTCTGCACTATTGCAGGGGCTGTCTGGTTTTGGCTTCTCTATTCTATCATTGCCTTTGCTGGCTGTCTATATCTCACCCAAAACTGCCGTGCCTATGCTGCTTATCTTTTCCATTGTTCTTAATTTAAGCGTTATCGCCACCTGCTGGCGCTCCTTCTCTATTCGTAATATCTGGCTGCTGCTGCTGGGCGGCTCCCTGGGCATCCCAATAGGCACTCACCTGCTTCTGATACTGGATGACGTTCTCCTCAGAAAAGGAATTGGTTCTTTTATTGTCGTTTTTGCTCTTCTGCTGCTCTCCGGTCGCAGACTGAAACTAAAACGCGAAAATTTAACACGCTTCGGCATTGGCATATTCAGCGGTATTCTCTCCGGCAGCGTCAGCATGAGCGGCCCACCCATTATAATGTTTTTAAGTAATCAAGGTGTAGAAAAAAATGAATTCAGAGCCAGCTTATCAGGATATTTTTTGCTGCTGAATATTATTACAATTCCTGTCTATTATTATAATGGCTTATTCACAAAGGAAGTTATAAATTTTACTCTTAACTGGTTGCCAGCTCTTTTTGCCGGTGTGATTTCGGGAGCATTTATAGCCTCAAAAATTCAGTCTGAACGATTTAACCGCCTGGTGCTAATATTGCTCCTCTTGACGGGATTTTTAAGTATTATTAAATAAAATCATGATAGAATTATTACGGAATGTAATCGATGATAGCCTGAAAGAGATTGAGGCAGGATCGCTTTTGCATCAGGCACTCCAAAGAGAAGATCTTTCAGGCAATTTTCACCTTCTCGCTCTAGGCAAGGCTGCCTGCTCTATGGCAAAAGCTGCTCAGGAATTTTTTGGCGATAGAATCTTAACTGCACTCATAATCACCGCTTATGACCCCAAAGTTTTGCCGGATAATTATGAAGTAATCTTAGCATGCCATCCATATCCTGATGAAAATTCGCTTGTCGCAGGAAAAAAAATTTCGGCTTTGCTCTCAAATTTGAATCGAGGAGACAAACTGCTGCTGCTAATCTCTGGCGGAGCCTCCTCTCTGGCAGAACTCCCCCGTGATAATGTAACCTTGCCGGAAATAGCTGATATCACAAAAAAACTGCAATTAAGAGGAGCTGATATTATTGAATTGAATACGGTTCGCAAGCATCTCTCAAAACTTAAAGGCGGCCAATTAGCTAGAGCTGCAGAACCTGCCCAGGTTTTCTGCTTCCTGCTGTCAGACGTAATTGGTGATAGATTAGATACTATTGGCAGTGGTTATGCTGCACCGGATAATACTACTGGCGCTTCCGCACTTTGCATCCTGCAGCAATATTCTATTCATATCAGCAATAATATAAAAAATGCACTCCAGGAAGAAACACCCGCGATGCTCCGTAATGCAATTAACAGAATCATAGGTAATAACGAATTGCTCTGCCATATAACCGCTCAAAAGATCATGCAACGCGGCTATATCCCCTGGCTGCTCACTACTGAAATGAATGGAGAAGCTATCCACTACGCAAAGATGATTCCAGACATCGTGAAAAGCGCCCGCTCTGCAAAAAGCAGAATTGCTCTGCCATGCATAGCCATCTGCGGAGGCGAAACCACAGTTACCGTACGCGGAAATGGCAAAGGTGGCAGAAATCAGGAACTCGCCCTGGCTGCCGCTATCAATATTCGCAATCTTGATGGAGTCACTGTGGCTGCCATTGCCTCAGATGGCATTGATGGCAATACAAAGTTTGCCGGGGCAATTGTAGATACAAACAGCTATGACCGTATGCTCTCTTGTGGCATTAATCCTGAAGCATTTCTGCATAATAATGACAGCTCCACTGCTCTCGGCAAAATTGATGCCGTTATCCAAACCGGCAATACTAATACAAATCTGAATGATCTACTGTTGATTTTAATTGAAAAACCAATCCCCTGATATAGATACAATTCTCTATTAACCAGGAATTGAATATTTTTTTTTAATTTATTATTAAAAAAACTTGTCTAAAGAGCTCAATAAAAGAAAATTGAAACTCGAAAGTATCTTGAATTGGAGGATCGATGAAAAAGTATATTATGTTGTTCCTCTGCCTGATGATCATGATATCATTATGGGCAGAACCAGTAAAAGTCGCACTGGGAAACTTGAAAAATAAGGATAGAGATAGCGATTATATTGTGTCTGCACTGATCCGCAGAGACCTGAAAGATGTCTTTAAATCTACCGATGAATACGACTTGATGGATATTAATAAAACTTTTAAATTAATAGAAAAATCCAGCGACCAGGAATTTGTTTACCTTAAAAAAGAAGATAAAATCAGAGTCGCCCAAGAAATCGGTGCCGAGATCATTTTCTGGGGTGATGTTACTTCGCTCGGAAATAATAGATTCAGTATCAATTTCAATGTGTTATCTACAAAAACTAACGAATTTATCACCACCTCATTTGTAGTTCCCAAAAATACCGATGAACGTAAGGCTGCTTTGATTGAATTCCTGTTCTGCGAACTGGATAATTCCTGTCTGGGTTCCAGCCAGATGATTCTTGATATCGCCTTGCAACAATTTTCTACCCGAAATTTTGACCAGGCAGAAGAATCTTTTCTGGCTGTTCTAGGAGGAGATAGCAATAATGTGCAGGCTCTTTATTATCTCGGGGCTATCAATTATATTCAACGTGAATATGATCAATCCCTTGAATATTTCCAGATGGCATATGACCTGCAGCCCGATAATAACGACATCCTAAACCAGCTACGCCTCGTTTACACCAGGCTGGAAATGTATGAAGATGCTATTGATGCCATACAGCAAATGAGCGATATAGATGAGAACCCAAGCTTGTGGATGAATATTGCAGACTTGTATAAAAATATCGAATTCTATCATGAAGCCCAGCTTGCTTACGAAAAAGTGATCGCTCTCACAGATACCCTTGATAAGGTATATTTGGATATGGCAAACCTGCTTTATGACCTGGAATACTTTGAAGATGCTTTGCCATATCTGGAAGAAGCCTCTAAACGCTTTCCCAATGATGCACCCCTTAATAAAAAACTTGCCACTGCCTACAGACGCACCGGAAAAATTGAAAATGCCATCAAGCAGTATCAGGAACTTATCAAAACAAACCCAGATAACCTGCAGGCTTATTACAACCTGGCTAATGCCTATACTTCTTTGAACGATTATCAAAAAGCACTTAATACTACTCTGGAACTGGAAAAAAAAGACCCCGAAAACCCCAATGTTTATATTCTCCTGTCTAATAGCTACAGCTCTCTCAAAAATTACGATGCTGCTGAAAAAGCTGTAAGAAAATTGCTAAAGCTTAATCCTGATGAATATCAGGGCTATCGCATTTTAAGCGAAATCTATCAAGGTAAAGGCTATATAAAATACGAGCAGTTTCTGGAATACGAAGAAAAAGCAAAAACCCTGTACGGCAAAGATGCCGACGATATGATAGACCTAAGAGACGCTACCAAACAGGAAGCTTATGACTTTTTCACCAGCAGTAATCAATATCTGCAAGAAGCAAAATCTCGCACCTCTGCTGCCAGCGAATTAGGATATATCAGAGAACGTGAAAAAACTCTGGCTCAGCTTCTCGAAGCTACAAAAAAATCATTTTTCTAACTAATTAGATGATAGAACCAAAAATCCTGCTCCCAGGCAGGATTTTTTTTTGGAGGATTTGATGAACAGTATCTTAATAAAAAATGTGCTGCTCGATAACGCCGCCTGCGATATCTTGATTGAAGGAAACAGCATTACACGCATAGAAGATAATATCTCTACCGATAATGCCTGCATCATTGATGGCTCAAATAAAGCCGCCCTTCCGGCTCTTTATAATATGCACACCCATATTGCCATGAATATTATGCGCGGCTACGCAGATGATATGGCTCTTATGCCCTGGCTGCAAAACAAAATTTGGCCACTGGAAGCAAATCTCACTGAAGATGATATCTACTGGGGCTCAAAATTTGCCTGCCTGGAAATGATCAAAGCCGGTACCGTTCTGGCTAATGATATGTACTGGCACTGGCCCGCAGAAGCAAAAGCCGCCGGCGAAATGGGTATTCGCCTTATTAATGGTATCACCCTCATTGACCTGCAGGATGACACTAAGCTGCCTCAATTGCAAAGGCAAGTGGAAGACCTGATGCACATCAAAAATAATTATGGCGACCTGGTTCAATTTTCCCTGGCTCCTCATGCTGTTTATACCGTTAGCGAAAAAACCCTCGTCTGGACCGCAGAATACGCCAGAAAACATGACCTAAAACTTCATATCCACATCTCCGAAACTGAGCAGGAAGTGAGAGATTGCCAAGCAAAGCATGGACTCTCGCCTCTGCAATATCTGGATAAAATTGGATTTTTGGATACAAATGTGATAGCCGCTCACATGGTCTGGCTTGATAGTATTGATTTTGAGATTGTAAAAAAGACCGGCATCACTATTGCCCACTGTCCCGTGAGTAATATGAAACTTGGCTCCGGGATTTTTAAGTATGATGAATATGCCCGGCAGGGAATTCCGATCTGCGTAGCTACAGATGGCAGCTCATCAAATAATAACCTCGATCTCTTTGAAGAAATGAAATTTGCTGCTCTCCTGGCTAAAATCTCAAATTCCAATCCGGAAATTGCTACTGCGGATGAAATCTTCCGTACTACTACTTATAACCCCGCTCAATATCTCAATATGAATGCCGGAATCGTTAAATGCGGTAACCTGGCTGATATCATCTTAGTTGATCTGGATAATATCAATCTCATCCCAAACCACAACCTGATCTCAAACCTTATCTATTCCGCTCATGCAGATTGCGTGCATACCACCATCTGTAATGGTAAAATCCTCATGGATAATCACCGCGTCGATGGCGAGAACGAAATTATCACTCAATTCCAAAAAACTATAAATAGACTTATGAAATAATGAAACACAATTTCCTTGACCCCAGATTCTACACCTGATTTAATTGCCCGAATTAGAAAAAGGAAGTAAGGTAAAACAGGAAAAAATAATGAAATTAAAAGATATTATAGAAATGCTCGATGCCAAGGTGCTAACTGAGAACATAGACCTGGAAAAGGACATCTCATGTGCCTTCGCCAGCGATCTCATCAGCGATATCCTTATGTGCTCAAAAGAACCCACCCTGCTGCTTTCCGGGCTCACTAACCCCCAAATCATCCGCCTTTCCGATATGATCGATCTACTCGGCATTGTCTTTGTCCGAGGAAAAAAACCTGCACCGGAAATCATCAAAATGGCTCAGGATAGAGATTTACCCCTTGTTTATACTGCCTATACCATGTATAAAACCAGCGGAATTCTTTTCAATAACGGCTTACGTAGTTGCAAGATATAAATAATGGCAGAATACTGGTATTATAAAGATGGTTTTAAAGATAAGGCATATGCTCATTTTACCAATAACCCGGAGCCCGAGATCAGGCTGGATTTTGTCCTGGGTGAACGCGATTTTGTCAATGCCGGTAATGCCTCTTCCGAGATTAAAATGGCTCTCAAGAGACTTGGGGTAGATTATGCTATTCTCAGAAGGATTGCTATTGCTGCCTATGAAGCAGAGATCAATGAAACTGCTCATGCCAAAGGCGGAGATATCTCCGGAAGTATCTATCCCGAATATGTGCTTATCCGCTTTTATGACCAAGGTCCCGGTATGGCGGATATTGAGCAGTCTATGACTCCCGGCTTCAGCACTGCCGATGAACAGGTGCGGGAAATGGGTTTCGGAGCAGGATTGGGATTGCCGAATATAAAAAAAAACGTCGATGTTCTGCATATAGATTCTGAGGCTGGAGGAAGAACTCTGGTTGAGATGATAGTATATTTCTAAAGGGTTAAATTATATGATGAAGTTAGATAATAAAGAATATTTCCATGCTTTGCAGGTTAAACCTCAAAAATGCGTAGCCTGTATGAAATGTGTGCGGGTCTGCCCCACTGAAGCACTCCGCGTCCGTAACGGCTCTGTTCAGCTTGATCATTCACGCTGCATTGATTGCGGCAGATGCATCTCTGCCTGCAAATACGGCGCACTCCTCCCCTGGTCTGACCCTCTTGGCATTATTCAGGAAAAAAAATATAATATTGCCATAATCTCCAGCTCCTTCGCAGGACAGTTTTCTCCGAATGTAAATTTCCGTACCGCAAAAAACTCGCTATTCCAACTCGGTTTTGATGAAGTACTCGAAGAATCTATGTTAGCGGATCAGTATGCCCTGATGATTGCGAAATATCTGAAAGATCATCCCGATATCAGACCTGTGCTCTCAAGCAAGTGCCCCGCTGTGGTCAGGCTTATACAGGTAAGATTCCCCGCCTTATTGCCAAATCTCCTGCATCTGGAATCACCTATGAATATGCTTGCCATGTTCTCACGAAAAAAAATCTCCCGCGAAAAAAATATCCCCAACGATGATATTGGTATCTTTCAGATCGTTCCCTGTATTTCTCAAGTGACTGCCGTACATCAACCCGAAGGCAGTATTGCCACTCAAGTTAATGGCGCCATCTCTATTCAAGAAGTTTTTGGCAAAGCCCTGGAAGTGCTCCCCCAATCCATGAAAGATAATAATGAAGTAGATATCTATACTTCCGGTCTCAGTTGGGCTGTCTCCCGCATGGAAGCTAATGATCTGGATAAAAAAAATATCCGCTCGCTCTCCGTTAGCGGCATTCCGAATGTAATTGAAATACTTCTTAAAATCGAAAATCATCAAATTGATAAATATGATTTTATCGTCCTGCATAGCTGCACAGAAGGATGTGTGGGCGGTGTTCTTAATGTAGAAAACCCCTTCGTGGCTTCAAGCCGCATCAGACACATTATTAATACGGAACACAATAAAGTATTTCATGATCATGAAATCGAGAATATGTATAATAAAGGCGATTTTAAAGTTCAACCACTGGAAGGCAGATCTATTATGAAACTTAGTGATAATATTAGAACTGCTTTAGAAAAAATGAAGCAAATACATAAAATAAATGCCGCCCTGCCCGGCTTGGATTGTTCAGCCTGCGGCTCACCCACCTGCCTCACTCTCGCAGAAGATATTGTCGATGGCAAAGCAAGTCTCGAAGATTGCGTTGTGCTGCTTCGTAAAAAAATAAAAAATAATAAAAATAAATGAAAGGAGTGATTATGAAACTGAGAGACTATCTTGTAGCTATTAATGGAAAACTACTCACAGAATCCAGTGATCTTGATACCCAGATTACCGGCGGATATGCGTCTGATCTTCTTTCCGATGTGATGGGAAGTGCAAAGGAAGGTGAGATGTGGATCACTATCATGCGCCACCTTAATGTTATTGCCGTCGCCAGCTTGACTAATATTGCCGCAATCACTTTCTCCAAAGGCTTCCTGCCCGAAGAACCAGTTATTCAAAAAGCCACTCAGGTTGGCGTCCCTCTTATCAGCACCAATCTAAATACTTTTCAAATCGCCGGAATTCTCTACCAATATCTAAATTCCAATTGAGGAAATCTTGCGCTGGTATAAGGCAGACCTCCATTTGCATTCTGTGCTTTCACCCTGTGGTGACCTCGCTATGTCACCATGCACTGTGATGAAAATAGCTCGCGAAAAAGAACTGAATCTTATCGCGATCACAGACCATAACAGCATGGCAAATTGTGCCGCCTATCAAGAAAAAGCCAGACTTTACGGCATCACTGCCCTTACGGGGATGGAGGTGCATACATCAGAAGAAATTCACCTGATCACACTGTTTGATGATACCGCAAGTGCCCATGAATTCGAAAAAATTATCTATGATAATCTACTACCACTTGCAAATGATCCAGATTATTTCGGTGATCAGGTGATTATTGATGCCGACGGTAATATTATGGGCTTCGAAGAAAAAGCTCTTATTAATTACTCCATCTTAAATTTAGATGAAATCGTCAGTCTCGCCAACCAGTATCAAGCTTTCATCTTTCCCGCTCATGTTGATGCCACCAGCTACAGTATACTCTCGCAGCTTGGCATGATCCCACCAAACCTGCCTATCGATGCCTGCGGTATTACCGCAAAAGCTGATATCAAACAATTGCTCGCTCAATATCCACAGCTTGCTAATTATGCCTTGATTAGAAATTCTGATGCCCATTATCCCCAGGATATCGCAAGCGGATACACAGAATTCTATCTGGATGCTCCCACTACAAAAGAACTTAGAAAAGCCTGCCGCTCGGAATTAGGACGCAGGATAGTTACTAAAAATATATATTAAAAAAATAGATAATTAGGAGGAATTATGGCTGCTGAATGCTGTCCCAATAATGCTCTCTATGAAAAACTGGAGAAGATTATTAACGAAAAAAGCACCCTGGAAAGTCCACTCATCGAAATACTGCGGGAAGCTCAGGAAATCTTCGGCTTCCTGCCTCAAGAAGTGCAATCCTTTATCGCAGAAAAAATGCGTTTACCACTCAGTGAAGTCTATGGCGTTGTCACTTTCTATAATTTCTTTAGTATGAAACCACAGGGAAAGCACGTTATCAATGTCTGCACCGGCACCGCCTGCTATGTAAAAGGAGCTCCAAGACTCTTACAGATGCTCTCTGATGAACTGGGCATTGAAATCGGCGAAACTACACCGGATAATCTCTTCACGCTCAGCTCTGTGAGATGCGTGGGCGCCTGCTCGCTGGCTCCCGTCTTTGTGATCGGCGAAGATACTTATGGTCGTATTGATAACCGTGATAATCTAAAAAAAATCATCAATAAATACCGCGAAACCAAGTTCTAAAGGCTTTATCATGCAGGATATCTCATTACATTTGCTGGATATTATTGAAAACTCCATTCGCGCCAAAGCTCGAAATATCTGGCTGCTCATCAAGGTTTTGCAACCCGATAACAGATTGAAGATTTCTGTTAAGGACGATGGCTCAGGTATGGATTATGATACCATTAACGCTGCCCAGAACCCTTTTTATACTACAAAGATCGAAAGAGAAAAAAAAGTGGGACTCGGTATCCCTCTCTTTAAAGAAAGCACTGAACGCTGTAATGGCATCTTTGAAATTGAAAGCGTTATCGGTAAAGGTACTGTTATCACCGCCGAGATGGATTATAACCACATAGACAGACTCCCTCTGGGAAGCATTGCAGACACCGTTATCACCTCTATTCTCGGTCATGAAAATGTGAATCTCCACCTCGAGATGATCAACCAAAAATCGGGGGATACTATGATAGATTTTAAATTCTCTACCGCACTGGTTAGAAAAGAACTGGGAGATATTCCTCTCACCTATCCTGATGTTATCACTTTTCTTAGTGAAATGATCTCAGAAGGTATAAAAAAAACAGATCTGGAGGAAAATTAATGAAGACACTCGAAGATTTACGCAAAATCAGGAAAAAAGTGCAAAGCGACTCCTCTCGAAACAACTCAAACTTCCGCTATAAAGTTGTCGTGGGTATGGGCACTTCCGGTATCGCTACCGGGGCTAGAGATGTGATGAAAACTATCCTTGCCGAAATCTCAAATCTCGGCATTAAAAATATTATTGTCTCACAAACCGGGGAAAAAGGCCTCGCTGCCCTCGAACCCGTTATTGACGTGATCGAAGACGGAAGACCCACTATCACCTACGTTAATTTAAATCCCCAAAAAGCTCGACAAATTGTCAATCAACACCTGCTCAATAATAAAATTGTCCAGGAATATACCGTATCTTTCAGGGATTAGGAGGAAATTATGATATTCAGAAGAATCGATGTTTTGCTGTGCTGCGGCTCAGGATGTGTCAGTGCCGGAGCCCTGAAATTAAAAACAAAACTCATTGAAGAAATTGCCAGACACAATATCTCGGAAGAGATCAATATTATTGAAACAGGATGTATGGGTCCCTGCGATGCAGGCCCTGTCATGCTCGTCTATCCCGAAGGCGTCTTTTACCAAAAACTCACCATCGAAGATATTCCCGAACTCGTCGAAGAACATTTCATGAAAGGAAGACCCGTAAAAAGGCTTATGCTTAAAGAAAATGAAATCATCTATAAAACCCGAAAAGAACTGCCTTTCTATCAAAAACAGGTTAAAGTCGCTCTGGAAAATTGCGGCTATATTGATCCGGACAGCATTGAAGAATATATTGCCGTAGGCGGATATGAAGCCATCGGAAAAGCTGTCACGGAGATGTCTCCACAGCAGACCATCCAGCTCGTTAAAGATAGCGGCTTACGCGGACGCGGCGGCGGCGGATTCCCCACCTGGCTCAAATGGAATAATACTGCCGTTATAGATGATCCAATCAAATTCGTGATCTGTAATGGGGACGAAGGAGACCCCGGGGCCTTTATGGACCGCAGCCTCATGGAAGGCGACCCTCACCGCATCCTGGAAGGTATGATGATTGCTGCCTATGCCACCGGCGCATCAAAAGGATACTTTTATATCAGAGCAGAATATCCTCTCGCCATAAAACGCATCAAACAGGCTATTGCTCAAGCTCATGAACTCGGCTTGATGGGCGATAATATCTTTGGCTCCGATTTCTGCTTCTATGCCGAAGTCCGCACCGGCGCAGGTGCCTTTGTCTGCGGCGAAGAAACTGCCCTTATTGCCTCTATTCAGGGAAAACGCGGACAGCCTGTCCCAAAACCACCTTTCCCAAGCCAGGAAGGGGTCTGGAAAAAACCTACTACCGTAAATAACGTCGAAACTCTTGCCAATCTACCTACTATTTTCCGCAAAGGTCCAAAATGGTTCGCAGACATGGGTACAAAATCAAGCCCCGGTACTAAAGTTTTTGCCCTCACCGGCGATGTGAAAAATACTGGACTCGTTGAAGTGCCTATGGGTATCACTATCAGAGAGCTTATCTTCGATGTGGGCGGAGGAATGACCGGAGATAGTAATTTTAAAGCCGTACAACTCGGCGGTCCCTCCGGCGGCTGCCTCACTGCCGAACACCTCGATACTCCCATCACCTATGAAACCCTCACAGAAAAAGGCGCCATGATGGGCTCCGGCGGCGTTATTGTCATGAATGATAAAAAATGTATGGTCAATGTAGCAAAATTTTTCCTCGAATTCAGCGTAGAAGAAAGCTGTGGCAAATGTGCACCCTGCCGGATAGGTCTAAAACAGCTCCACGCCATCCTCCAGCGTATCACTGAAGGCAATGGCGAAGAAAGCGACCTGGATTCTCTTATCAATATGGGCAATAGCATCATCCAAACCTCGCTCTGCGGTCTGGGAAAAACTGCCCCAAACCCTGTGCTCAGCACTATCAGATATTTCCGCAATGAATATGAAGCTCATATTAAAAATAAAAGCTGCCCCACTATGGTCTGCCAAAACCTTATGCACTTCTCAATTGATAAAACCAAATGTATCGGCTGCTCGCTTTGTGCCAGAAAGTGCCCCGTTGCCTGTATCTCCGGCAGCCGCCAGGATAAATATTCTATTCACCAGATAGATTGCATCAAGTGCGGTAATTGCCTCGAAGTATGCCCCGTAGACGCGGTCAGCAAAATAAGTGGTATCTCCTCTGAAGTTATTGATCATCTGGCCTCTCTCTCTGCTGATGATCTCTATAGCTAATTTTTCAGCATAATCTCACCAATATTTAGCGGAACCACCCAGGTTCCGCTATTTTTTTTTCCCGCAATCCATCCTGAAATCACCTACGCAAAAAATAATGTGCCGTAAAAATAGAAGATATCCCAAAATTTGTGCACTTTTATGCTGCATAAATTGAGAATTTGCAATGCTGCCATTTACAAAAGGGGGATCGCCAACCCCGAGCTAAAAGCACGGGGCTATTCATTCAAAATTCAATTTCACAATTCTCCAGCTAAATCTTGCCCATGGTCTTCAGACTCTCTACATGATAAATATTAATATTGCTCTTGCATAATAAGTCAAAAATAATAATGTGTTCAAAAAGGAAAACTAAGCAGGGCGTTCCTACATTATAATTGACTTAAGCATAACTGGATATCTCTCTTATTCTCTATTAGTTAAGACTTCTTCGGCAAATTATAATCAGGAAATACCAGCAAAAAAAAATTGGGCAGGTTTTGCATAACCAAAGCGAAATGCCCCACACATCACGCTCAGGCAGAAGGAAGAATGCTGCACAACGCCTTACCCAATTTTGCCCGTTTGGCGAGACCCTGTTTCGGATCAGCCAGAAAAAATTACATGGCTTCGAAGAACCACAGTGGGAGGTGAGACCCACATGACAAAAGATAATCAACCAAGACTATATGTCAATAATTTTTTACTTATAAGCTATAATTTTTATCTTTATGACTTAATGTATTGACGCTATGTCATGCACCATAATTGAATGTTTTTCTGCGAAAGTGGCACTATAACTTATTCTAAGAGATATTTATAATTTTATACAGGTATTTTATTTTGAAGAAAAAATATATTAAAAAAATACAGGTGGCTATCTCCACAGCTCTCTGCAGATAAGTAAACTATTAAAAGCTCATGCCGGCAAACTAATTCAGATATCCCGACACCCTCCCCTCTAAGCACAATTGATAGATTCCACGCACCGGTTGCAGAATCAACTTGATCTGAATAAAAAAAAGTGGCAGGATTTTGTGATCCTGCCACTTTATAGGTCCGAGATGAATATCTTCCGCAGTAACGGGAAGGTTCATCATAACCATTCTGACACAGCAGTAAAGCTGATGTTATTTTTTCTTTTTGTGCCGGTTCTTACGCAGTCTTTTTTTCCGCTTGTGGTTATTGATCTTATAACCTTTCCGTTTTTTTCCGCAGGGCATTCATCCTCCAATTTTATTTGTTTGCAGAGTCAACTTCTTCTTTGAAAGCACGTGAAAATTTGAAAGTTGGCACAACGCGTTCCGGAACACTGACTTTTTCGTCTGTTTTGGGATTTCTTCCCAGTCGGGCTTTTCTTGTTTTAAGCTTAAAAGTACCAAAACCTCTAATTTCGATATGATGTCCTTCTTCCATAGAATCTTTCACTGCATCCAAAAATGCATCAACTGCCAGGGCGACATCTTTGCGGATGATGCCTGTGGCATCAGCGACTTTCTTTACTAAATCAGCTTTAGTCATAATTTATCTCCCAAATTCTTTTATCAGACTGACTATTTCTTGCAGGAGCAGATTCCTGTCAAGAGCTTTTTATGTAATTTTATATATATAAGATAATTAGGGTAATATCCATTAGCAATGCCAAAATTCCGGCTTATCTAACGATAATAATCTTACTTTGGTAATATTGAAAGAGGGGAGCGCCCCCTGCTAATGGGAGGGAGCAGTTATGGGGACGCTCTTTGCTATGAGGAGGGAATTATGTATTAAGTTCCTGCCGGAATTCTTCCAGAGTGAAGCAACGCTGCCACTCCACCCAAAATGAATTAATCAGAGTGAGTGTGATCTCAGGATGCCTGATAAATGTGGCTGTATCGCTGTCACAAAGATCATGATCGGCTGTGAGACGATAAAATACCGTTGTGTTATCAAAAATTACCATCTCCATAGGTAAATATCTGGTCAGCCGCACATCTTCTCCATACTCTCTAAAGCTTTGCGCTACCTCTAATGAATGCCAGGGATCACTGCTATCAATCTGGAATATAGCTCGGTGCTTGATATGCTGCTTATCCAAAGGAAATCCCGCTGTCATATTGCCCTTTTCACCATCGAATCTTATCTGATAAGGCGGCTTGTTAAAAGAAAATATCACTTCCCTGGTTAAATTCAGGTTTGCCCTAAGCCTCTTTCGAACTGCACTCTCAGAGCGGATAACCTCTATCAGCTTCTCGTCATCATGATTGTGATTCTCATTAACTAAAAATAATTGATGTAGCTGCGCAGATAACCTCTCTGTTATCCGCATCTTTCTGCCCAGATCAAGAGTAATCTCTCTAAACGCCAGCTCCGGATCCACAGGAACATAAGTTTTCACTCTATCTATTACTTCCGTGCAAAAACCCTTGATAATCAAAGTCCTTAGCACATCGTAAATCTGCGTCCGAAATATCCCGGTTAGCTGAGATAACTCCCTGGCAGATACCTTATAATGACCCAAAAGAGCGAGATATACCCTGGCTTCCAGCTCGGATAACCCAATACTGGTAAGCTCCACCATAAGTTTATCCGGCATTCTACCTCCGTTTTCGCTCCTTCTACGACATCTCTGTCGTCTCTAAAGCGAAAACAAAAATTCCCCACAACACTGTCAAGTTTTTTCTCGCACCCACCCCCGCACAAACTCCAGCCAAAATCACCCCATCCGGACTCATCACGCCATAACATAATTATGTTATGGCGTGATGAGTCCGGATGGGGTGAG
>CAZRXY010000002.1:0-37934 GCA_964604155.1 uncultured Candidatus Cloacimonadota bacterium
ATGTATCGATTATCAGTTTTTAAAATTGAGTGAGTTATTACTAAGATATATGATCTTTTAAGTATCAAGGTAAAAAAAGATATAAAAAAGTGAAAAAAAATCAGGACTAGAGTGTAGTGCCCAAAAAAATCGAGTTTGTTATATTTTTCAATGGTTTACGAATTTTTAAATGAAAGATGGGCTAAATTCTCTCGCTTGCACATTATTTGACCTGTATCACTGACTAAAAATTTATAATCATGCTCATATAGTTTTTGCTTGCCAAAAAGAAAAGCTGGTGAATTAATTGCTACAGTAAAAAACTGAATGAAAGTGGAGGTTTAATGTCAGGTCACAATAAATGGAGCTCAATCAAGCATAAGAAAGGGGCAGCCGATGCCAAGCGGGGAAAAATTTTCACAAAGTACATCAAGGAGATCACAGTAGCAGCTCGCGAGGGTGGGGGAGACGTGGATAGTAATCCCCGTCTTCGGGCAGCTATCCAGGGAGCAAAATCTGTTAATATGCCAGCCACAAATATAGAAAGAGCTATTAAAAAAGGCACCGGAGAGATCGAAGGTGTTAATTATGAAGAATATTTATATGAAGGCTATGGCCATAACGGCGTAGCTATCCTCGTGGAAACACTCTCTGATAATAAGCAGCGGACTGTTTCCGAAGTGCGGCATGCTTTTTCCAAATTTGGCGGAAATCTGGCTGAAAGCGGGGCAGTAGCCTGGATGTTCAAAAAGATGGGACTGATCGTGATCCCCAATAATGGCGAGGATGAAGATGATATTATGATGGATGCTTTAGATGCCGGGGCAGATGATATGGAAACCGAAGATACCGCATTCAATATCTATACTCCCTATTCAGATCTTCACAGTGTTATGGCAAATCTGGAAAAAAAAGGCTACGCTATCGAAAAAGCAGAACTTACCATGATCCCCAATACTTTGATCAATGCCGACCAGGTGGCTGAAAAGCTCTTCAGGCTTCTTGATTTTCTTGATGACCTCGATGACGTCCAAAAAGTATATGCTAATTATGAAATTTCGGATGAAGTTTTCCAGAGACTGAATGAAGAATAAGGATCTGGGAAAATTGTGATTATCCTGGGAATTGATCCCGGCACAAAAAACTGCGGATATGGTATCTTGGAATTGCAGGGACGAAAGATTCTGGCTGCTGGCTGTGACGTGATCAAGGTGGATAGCAGTTTGGAACTGAAGCACCGCATACCCCTGGTTTATGATGGACTTAAAAAAGTCTTGCTGGAATACCAGCCGGACGAGGCTGCTGTGGAAACCATTTTTTATGGCAAAAGTATTCGCAGTGCCTTTGCGCTGGGTCATGTGCGGGGCGCCATTCTGTTGCTCCTGAGTCGCGCAAAAATCCCCATCTTTGAATACAGCCCCCTGGAAATAAAAAAATCGGTTGTAGGAAACGGCAGGGCACATAAGCAGCAGGTAAAATATATGCTGAACCGCACTCTGGGCTTGGATTTATCAGGAAAATCCGAAGATGCCACAGACGGACTTGCTGTTGCCTTATGCCATTTTAATAGAATAAGGATGAAGTTATAAGCTATGTTTGCCTATTTAGAAGGAATTTTAGCTGAGAAGCAGCCTACCCGCGTGGTGATTGATTGCAGCGGCGTGGGTTATGAGCTCAGTATCCCGCTTAGCACCTACGAAAACCTGCCCTCCAGTGGTAATAAGGTGATGCTTCTGGTGCACTATCAATTTAATGATACTGATGGCGCCAGGCTGTTCGGCTTCTCCAACTCCCAGGAAAAAGAACTCTTCCGGCAGCTATTGAGCGTGTCCAAAATAGGACCACGCACCGCTATTGCTGTGCTGTCAAGTCTCTCTGTGAACGAATTTCGCCGCGCGGTGCTCGAAGGTAATATCTCATTGATCTGCACTGTCCCCGGATTAGGAAAAAAATCCTCGGAAAGACTGGTTCTGGAGCTAAGGGATAAATTTAACCCTGATGGCGATTCCGAAAATATCCATCCCGCAGGCATGGAAAACATCAGCGAGGATAGCGTAGCAGCATTGCTCACTTTGGGCTTTTCTCAAAATGAAGTAAGGAAGAATATCATGAAATTGACCCGTCAGAAGAAATATAACTCTGCTGAAGAACTGATCAAAGACACAATCAAAGAATTTCATAATAAAGCAAAATAATGAAAGCAGTGCGTGTAGAAGCCCATAAAATAATATACAATATATTAAAAAAGAGACAATTCTCCAGCAAACTGCTCTCGCAGATGCTCAATAAGCAGCAGGGGGACGACAGCGATCTGCTTTTTAAACTGGTGAAAGGCACTATTAAGATGTACAGGCATCTTGATTTTGTGGCTGCAAGTTACACCGATGAAGAGAAATATAAAAATACCGATATCAAGATCAAAATCATGCTCTATCTGGGATTATATCAATTGCGGTTTTTAACCGGTATCCCGGAATATGCTATCATAAATGAGACCGTTGATGCCGCAAAAAGCCTGTTCGGAGATAAAATCGCCTCCTTTATTAATGGTGTGCTGAGATCATATCAAAGAAACCCCCAGATTAATTACCCCACCTCGATCATCCAACGACTCGCTTATGAATACTCTTTCGACGAAGAGATGATCAGAAATTTCATAGACCTCTATGGTGAAGAAGAAACCGAATATGCCTGTATGTACTTTAATGAAGTACCCAAATTGAGAGTACGAGTTAATACCCTGGCGACCTCACCGCAAAAATTCCTCCAGTACTTCTCGCGACGCGATGTCATTTTCAGGCAGTTAGATGCTTCAGAAAATTTTATGGAATCCGAAAACAGCGAAAAAGTACTTAATGATGTTGCCTTCTCCGAAGGCTATTTTTCTGTCCAGGACCCGGCTGCGGGACTCGTGGTGGAACTGATGGAACCTCAATTAGATATGAATATTATCGATATGTTCGCCGCACCCGGCAGTAAAGCCTGCTATTGTGCCGAGCTCATGCAGGATACAGGTGAAGTTGTGGCTATCGATAAAATGCCTAATAAATGCAAAATGATCAAACAGAATTGTGAAAGATTAAAGCTCAATCATGTGAAGGTTATCGCAGAAGACGCCTTCAAATATGGTCCCGTGGCAGCAGCATATGACAAGGTGCTGCTGGATGTGCCCTGCAGCGGATGGGGCGTGATGCAAAAAAAAGCCGAAATCCGATGGCAATTCAGCCAGGATTTACCTCAATTGATCAAAATCCAGGAAAACGCCCTTAAAACCGGAGCTAAATTTGTCCGATCAAAAAGCGACCTGATCTACAGCACCTGCACCTTGAACCCACAGGAAAACGAAGCCCAAATCGATAATTTCCTCAAAAAACATCCGGACTTTGAATTAGTACACGCCGAAAATATCATTCCCGCCCAATATACGCAGGATGGGTTTCTTAAAACTATTCCCTGGAAACATGGTCTCGATGGGACTTTTGCCGCCAGAATGAGGAGAAAAACTTGACCTCCTTCGCAATTTCCAAAAGCTGACCAATGAAATTTAGTAGAAAAGGAATTAATCCCTGATGAAAAAGGTTTTTGGTTTTATTAAAGCAGTATTCCTTTTGATATTGCTGTTTCTGGCTGGCTTTATAGCTTTTAACCTGGTGATGAAAATTATGGTCGATCATCGCCAGGAAGAAAAAACCCCGGACATCGTGGGTATGAGCTTTGAAACTGCCCGGCAGGTCTGCCGAAATAATAACCTGTATCTCGAAGAAATAAAACGCATCAATAATGATGACCTGCCTCAGGATAGAATCATCTCGCAAGAACCACACCCCGGAATTATGACTAAAAGATTCAGAACTGTGAAAGTAGTGGTCTCTGAAGGACCTGAAATGGTTAGTATCCCATATCTGGCTAATCTCAGTGTGATGCAGGCAAAACTTAAATTGGAAAATGCCGGCTTAATTATTGGCGAAAGACATTACCGCTATTCGGACGAAGTAGAAAAAGACCTGGTTATCTTATCAAGCCCTCTCGCTGATGAACGCATCCCCAAAGGAAATCCCGTCCATGTGATCGTCTCCCTGGGAAAAATCCAGGGCGGTGATAATAGATACGAAAAGTATAAAGACCTACTGGATGAATTGCAACCCGGAGAAAACATAAATAATTGAATTTGATTCATTTTTCTTGACCTGTCCAGGTTATCTGGTCAATTCTGGCAACGGCTGAGAAAATCGAGGCTTAGTATAATAATGCCGGCGCTTTCTAAATGCATATTCAATGTGTGACCGGTGTGAAGGAGACGAAATTGTTACACCAAATGTTTATAGATTCCACCTGCAGAAACCGGAAAAAAATTGCCATTCATGACCTGGCGACCGGTAAAAGTTATACTTATGGAAAATTATTGATCGCCGCTATTATCCTGAAGAAAAAATTCCTCAAGTATCATGGACAATATCTGGGAATTCTGCTGCCCACCTCTGCCGGCTGCCATCTCTCTGTGATTGCCACGCTGCTCGCTGGTAAGATCCCAGTGATGATCAATTATGCCACCGGTGCCATCAAGAACTGCCATTATGCCCGTGATCTATGCGGCTTTGATACTATTATCACAAGCAGTGCCCTTCTGAAAAAGCTGAATCTGCAGCCTGCTCCAGGCATGATTTTCCTCGAAGATATTATGAAAGAAGTCACCCTGGCAGATAAATTGCCGGCAGCATTATTTAGCAAACTACCGGCTCCTCTGATTAAATTGCTCTGCCACGGCGGTAAACCCGATGATACCAGCGTGATACTTTTCACCAGCGGTAGCGAAAAAGAACCCAAAGCCGTGCAGCTCACCCATACAAATATCGAGCAACAGGTGAAAATATTACCCGAAATGGTCGCCGCTTCAAAAGATGATATCTTCGCCGGAGCATTGCCGCTTTTTCATGTCTTTGGATTGACTATTACTTTCTGGATACCTCTGCTCACAGGTGCATCCGTTGTCACTTTCCCAAATCCCCTGGATTATCGGTTTATCTGCGAAAATGTGAGAAAATATAAAATTACCGCTATGGTCGGTACGCCCACATTCTTTAATGGATATCTGCGCCGCTGCCGCGAAAATGATTTCGAAAGCGTACGCTTTGGAATCAGCGGCGGTGATAAACTTCCAGAAAAACTACGCCTTGTCTATAAGGAAGAGCATGGAGTTACTCTCTATGAGGGCTATGGCACTACCGAAACTTCTCCCGTGATCTCAGGTAATTCCGTCTTCCACTACAGACCCGGTAGTATCGGTAAACCCGTGAAAGGAGCAGAAGTAAAAATTATTGATACCGAAACAGACCGGGAAATACCGGCTGGCGAAACAGGTAAAATAGTCGTGCGAGGTGATCTCGTGATGAAAGGCTACTTGAATAACTATGAAGAAACTCTGCTGCATATGCATAACGGCTGGTATGATACCGGAGATATGGGCTGCTTTGATGATGATGGCTTCTTATGGCACAAAGGCAGACTGAAAAGATTCGTTAAAATCGGCGGCGAAATGGTCTCTCTGGTGCACATTGAAGAAGTTATCAATAACCTGTTGCCTGAAGAAGTTATCTGCTGCGTCTCTGACCTGCCTCACCCCGTGAAAGGCGCAGAAGTAGTGGTCGCCACGTCCTCAGATAATTATAATAAACTGAAACTCAGCCTACAGCTTAAACTGGAATTACCCGCCATCGCCATTCCCAAGCATTACTATGTAATTGAAGAAATGCCCATCTCGGGCACCGGAAAAATTGATTTCAGAAAGGTAAGACAAATCTGCCTCAAATTACGCGAAAATCAAAAGAAAAATAAGGAAGATTTTAAATCAAAAATCTCCTCTTTTGTGCAAAAAAAATCGGATAAAAAACACTCAACCACCGAAGATACTGAACCGCAATAAGTTAACCGCTGAAAAATATCTGCCCCAAGCAGATTAAATCCCAAAATCAAATATATCAATTCCAGATATAATATATAACTACCACTATACCTGCATTTACACCCATACAATGGTTTCTCAACACATTCTCAGAAATAAGACAGTAAAACAACAAAGAACTATCCCACATTTTTTCGTGGGATAGTTCTTTGTTGTTCTGCTCAGTTGCTGCTAAAAATATTGCCTGAATATAACGTAAGATAAATACATTAATAGATAAAGCGAGAGAGTGGTTTTTTAATTATTGACAGGAGGGGTTGCAAATAAATTATTCCGCAAAACTTGGAAGAAAGGGGTATTGCTTGATATACTCGAGAAATATAAGATATTTTCTGTTTTGTTTGATGATGTTGCTACTGGTCTCATGTGATCGCGGTGATGAAAATGAGTATAGTAAGATTGGCTTGGATCTTGAAGCGATAGGTAGTGAGCAGATTTTCACAGACAGCACAGCGGGAGAGCAAATGGGAATGCCGGTGACATTTCTAATGAGCGGAGAAATTCCCAAAGGTGGAGTGCTGGCGAATGTGCTGAGGGAAAACAATCTTAATAGAGGCGAAGTTTATGAGGCGGTTAGCGCTCTTAATGAAGTATTCGATTTGCGCCGTGTGCAGCCGGGTGATAAATTTAGTGTAATGACAGATTCGATAGGAACTATCTATGAGCTCACGTTTTACAGGAATCCCCTAAAAAAATATATGGTTTACAGGGATAGTACCGGCATTATGCGAGCCATTATAGAGGAAGAGAAATTGAATCTGGAAGTGATGGTGCTGGAGGGTATGATAGAGAGCTCTCTATATCGTACTGTATTGGATGCTTCAGAGGAGCCGGCACTTGCCATGATGTTCACTCAGATATTCCAGTGGGATATAGATTTTTTTATTGATCCGCGTCAGGGAGACCGCATAAGGATTCTCTATGAGAAGTATTCCCTGAATGGGGATCATGTGCGATACGGCAATATTCTGGCAGCAGCTTACGCCAGCAAATCAGGCGAAAGCGTGGCATACAGGTACACAGACAGCAAGGGTTCCAGCAGATATTTTACAGAAAAGGGCATATCTTTTCAGAAGGCATTTTTAAAATCACCGCTTAATTTTACTCGCATCACCAGTAAATTTGGCAGGCGGATTCACCCGATCACAAAAAAGGCAAGTATGCATAACGGAGTGGATTATGCAGCGCCCTATGGCACGCCGGTTGAAGCTGCGGCAGATGGTGTGATAGAAAAGGCAAGATGGAATCCCGGGCACACGGGAAATACCGTGATAATACGTCATCCCAATGGATATAAGACACTCTACGGTCATCTTAGTAAGTATGGAAAATATAAAGAAGGGCAGCGGGTACAGCAGCATGATGTTATTGGATATGTGGGTTCTACAGGCAGGTCAACTGGGAATCATCTGCATTACACCATTTATCATCATGACAAGCCCATAGACCCCTTAAAGCTAAAAAATGTAGCAGGTCCACCGGTATCGGAGAGCGAGATGACAATCTTTTCTCAGCAGGTAGAAAATCTAAAAGCTCAGCTTTTTGTGCCAGTTCAGACGGAGGAAGCGATAGATTATGAAACATCGGAAGTGCTGGATACGCTATTGACAGATGAGATGGATTATGCCGAAGAAGAAATGAAAGAAGCTTCCGAATGCGGAACTTATATCATCATCATCATCATGGAATTTGTTATTATATTGCTTCTTGTGGTATTATTGATAAAAAAAGTCAAAATCCGTGCACATAGCGTATAAACAGTTATGGGAGAGATAATAACGTCACCGTCGGTTCAAAATGGAAACTGCCGAAAAATAAGTTTGACAAGCTGCCTGCCACTAAGGATTTTGCAGGATGTTAAAAGTTAAGAAGATAAATATAAGGTTGAAGGAGTTCTTTATGAAGGTTAACCTGAAGCAGAAAGGCTGGTGGGTGATATTTTCACTGATATTAGTCTTTGTTTTACCGCACTCCGCCTTTGGAAATGCAGATATAGCTGATTATACTGTGACGAATCTCACCGTTGAAGATGTTCCCGATGATACCGGTGGTGGATTAGTAGTTAGCTGGAAACCCTTACCAAAGGAGAGAAGGATCATTGAATATCGAGTTTACCGCGGCGTATCAGCAGATACACTATTCTATATCGGTAAAATTGATGTTAATTTGAAAACAGGAATAAGTGGGGACTGGGTCTATTTTTATGATTCCGGCTGGATGGGATTTGTGGATTTGGAATCTCCGGGCAGATTAAAAAAGGAAAAAGGTAAGCGAACAGAACGTGTTTTGTATCGAGAATACCCGCGAGATATCCGCATTAATGGTCCTGAACTGGCAGAAAACTATGTAGTTCTGGGAATTGGACAGGAAATGGAGTATTTCCACCAAGCCAGAAAGATCACGAAAACTACTGAAGACAATGAAGAGCAGGTATATTCCGGTTTAAAATTGAATCAGTTTGATGCTATGTATAAGCAATTGAAGTCAAATAAAGAGTATTTTTATACAGTTTTGGCAGTTGATGAGGCACGTAAATATTATCCCGAAGCAATTCCTGTGAGCGGAATTCCACGGGCAAACGGTCCAGAGAAGCCCCAGAAAATAGATGGCGTCTTCGTAGAAGATATGGATCGTCTGCAATTTGAATGGAAATTACCCTTTGAATCTGGACCTGTCAATGGTTATGGCGTTTGGCTGTTATCTAAGGCGACGGAACAGGCTTATCATGATTACGTCCGGGAACAGAAGGATATAGAACTCAATATGCTTGCGCGACTGGAAAATCCTGAAATTGAGCCGATGGAATCCACTCTTTCTAATCCGGCATTCCAGATATTTTATGCTAATGCCTCAGTTTATACAGACCTGGTGCACGGCTATGTAGATATAGTCGAGAATAAAATCAGTTACGAAGGAAATGAATATGATTTATCGCCCTCCGAGATTGACGATTATTTTATAATCATTGCTTTTGAGGGTAGAGAGTTTAATGGTTGGAGCGATCCTGCTGAGATAGTTCACATTTCATCAAGTGAACTTCCTTTTATCCAGGCAATAGAGGATAATACACTATTCAAAGTGACTGACCGTATTGAAGATAAGGGCGATTACAACACGATAAGCTGGGGTAAGCCCATAGTTAATCTTACAAATACCAGTTACCTTAATGATAAGAGGACAAAATTACTGATCAATTATGAATATATCAGCAATATAGATTATAAGGTAAAAAATATTTACTTTAAGATTTATAATGAGGCTGGAGAATTTATAGCAGAGATTAATGAATACTATCAGGACATGAAGTTGATAGTAAAATTGCCGAAAGACAGAGACCCGCAGCAGACTCTGCAGTTGGAAATCACCTTGAAATGTGATAAAGATCTGGGGGACTATGTAATCAATCAAAGCCTGGTTTATAGTGATTTCACGCGTTCGCTGGTGCCGGACAAAGAATTTTATATCAATGGTGTTGATGTAAGTCAATTTAATTATTATATCTATAAGCGGAATTATTCTGATGAAGTATTCCGCCTGACCAAGAAATTTGGTCCCACTCAGCGTGAATATCATGACAATGTACCTCATACCAATAATTTCAGTTTGCTGGTGGCAGATTTTGATGCCGAGAAAAATCTCTATCTTGTAAGTCCTGAATTCAGTATCTATAAAGAGATGGGTGAGACAGATGTAGAGCGAGGAGCTACGATTTCTACAAATATCTGGCGGTCTGAAGCGAAGAAACAGGTAGAGAAACTAAAATCTGATATTGAGCGTTATACCGTGATGGCAGATACGATTGCTGAAAGCAGCAAACAATCTGTATTGAATTATGTGAATGTTCTTGAAGGTCAGCTTGCAGCAGTGCAAACTGATCCCATTTTATCCCACGCTGCGAGCATAGATAATGATAGCGAACGCCTTAAATTCCTGCAAAAACAGCGCAGTATTGCCAAACGGGCTTTTGAATATAAAATTGTGCTTACTGACGGTAGGGGTAGATTTACCATGTCTGATGTCTATACTGCGGAAGGTTCTCCGGCAGTTACCGACCAGAAAGATAAGTTCGCCTTTTTTACCGGGGTAGGGATAAATCATTTCTATCCTTATTCAAACTGGTTTAAATGGAATATGTTTCCAGCTTTGATAGCCACATTTATATTTGGCAGTCTGGTGTTTGTCATGATCAAAAAAGCACAGACAAGTGAGCTTTATATCCGTCCAATAGCAGGAATTCAGGAAATTGATAACGCTATCGGGCGTGCTACCGAGATGGGCAGACCCATACTCTTTGTCCCGGGTTTATCCAGCATTCAGGATGTGGCGACCCTGGCAGGACTTGCTATCTTAAGCAGAGTAGCCAAAAAGGCGGCAGAATATGATACCCGGATTTTGTGCCCCGTAAGAGATTATATAGTATTGCCTATAGCTCAGGAAATTATCAAAGAAGCTCATTATGAAGCGGGTAGACCGGATAGTTATGAAAAGAACAGTGCCTTTTTTATAACCTCGGAGCAGTTTGCCTTCGTAGCCGGAGTAAATGGTATAATGTTGCGAGAAAAGACAGCGACAAATTTCTATATGGGAATGTTCTGGGCAGAAGCGTTAATAATGACGGAAACAGGCTCAAATACGGGAGCAATCCAGATTGCCGGAACGGATGCGGTTACTCAGATACCATTCTTTATCACTACCTGTGATTATACTTTAATAGGAGAAGAGCTATATGCTGCTTCTGCTTATCTGGCACGTGAACCACTTATGATGGGAACTTTGAAGGGGCAGGATTATCTTAAATTGGTCATTACCCTGTTCATAATTATCGGAACCCTGCTAAGCACTGCTCACTTAACGTTCCTGGTCAATGCATTCCCGGAAAAATAACAGGAGGATAGATGAAAAGGCAAATACCTTTAATAATAGTAATGACTTTAGGCTTCTTATTCGTTGCCCACACTTTTATACCGTCTAAGGCTTCAGTAGATTTTTATGACTGGTGGGTAAGCTGGGCAAAAGCGATATCACCTTTTGCTGTGATTCTGGGAGTTCTCAGCCTCCTGATGGTGCATGGCACAAAAATCCAAAGGAAAATACCAAACTGGCAATATAGTCTGGTTACACTGCTTGCTTTGTTCGTGACTTCATTCTCCGGCTTTATGTGGGGAACTGATGCAGGCACGCCCTATATGTGGTTATTTGCCAATGTGCAAATGCCAATGAGTGCAACGATGTTTTCTTTATTAGCTTTTTATATAGCCAGTGCCGCTTATAAAGCGTTCAGGGCAAAAAGTCCTCAGGCTACAGTGTTACTGCTGGCTGCATTTATCGTGATGCTTGGTCAGGTGCCTCTGGGTGCTTCAATCTCCAAATGGATACCGGAATCTGCCCAATGGATATTAAATGTACCCAATCTTGCTGCCAAACGTGGTATTGCCACTGGTGTAGGGCTGGGCATGACTGCAACATCATTAAAGATCCTGCTGGGTATCGAAAGAACCTATCTGGGTAGTGATTAAGGGGGAATGATGACATTTTTTGAAAGAATTCAGAACATAGACAGACGCTGGATATATTTGATAGTGCTTTTGTGTATTATTATTCCTCTGCTTATACCCTTTAATTCCAAGACCTACGTTACAGAACCTACTTCTAATCTTTACAAGAAGATAGATAGTTTTGCCAATAGAGAAGACAAGGCAATATTGATGTGCTTCAGCCATGATGCTTCTACAATGGCAGAGCTTTTTCCTATGGAAGTCTCAATTTTGCGTCACTGTTTTGAAAGAAATATAAAGGTGTTTACTATCTGTTTTACTCCCACGGCAGCCCCATTGATGGCATATGCATTAAATGTGGCAAAAGAGGATTATTCTGATCTGGAATCGGGAGTGGACTACTGTAATTTTGGCTATAAGCCGGCAGGTCTTTTTCTCCCGATCGTTTTGGGAATGGGAGATGATGTGGCGGAAGCCGTGGAAACCGATGCAGATGGTCGCAAGATCAAAAATCTGGAGATAATGAATGGCATCAGAAATTATGACGATCTCAATCTGATCATCGATTTTGCTGCCAGTTCTGCGGTGTTTAGCTGGATCACGTATGCCCGTGTTCGCTTTGGTGCTAATGTAGCTGCCGGGGTAACGGCAGTGATGGCAGCCGATAATTATCCCTATCTGCAATCCGGTCAGTTAGTTGGTATGCTGGCAGGTCTAAAAGGGGCTGCCGAGTATGAGAAGCTGGTTGATGTTTTTGCTGCATATGAGGATGCAGAAAATCCCAAAGGACGGGCATTTAGCCAGGAAGTGATCAAGGATACCTGGGTGCCTATCATGGATAATCGAATTTCTTATGAATCTAAAGACGGCAAGGTGTCTACCGAGGTGGAATTACCCTATAAATTCAAGCAGGCAAGAATTGGGATGAATGCACAGAGTATTGCCCATATCATGATCATTGTTTTCATAATTGTAGGCAATATTGGATATTTTGCCAGTCGAAAAAATAAAGTGGAAATGGAATAAGGAGGAAAGATGTTAGAATTTATAAGTAATCTTGTGGCGGCGTTTCTCACGCTTTGTATTTTCTCCTTCCTTTATAAGGATAATCCCTTTTATCGATTTGCTGAGCATTTGCTGGTAGGCGTTACGATGGGTTATGCTATTCCGCTGGTATATTTAAATGCCTTTATGCCCTTTGTATATCGTCCCATATTTCTGGAAGGAAAATTTATCTTAATATTTCCCTCTATTCTGGGTATTTTATATATTTTTCGTTTCACGAGGAATCTTAGCTGGCTCTCGCGGTATCCCATAGCTTTTGGTATGGGTATTGTGGGAATGGGTGTGCCGATGAGTATGCATTCTTCTGTGCTTGTGCAGATGAGAAATGCCATGCTTCCCATAGATAATTTTAATACAGGTTTGATCTTTTTAGGCACGGTATCTATCCTGCTCTATTTCTATTTTTCAAAACCTCATAAAGGGCTCTATGGCAAATTTACTAATATTGGCATCTGGTTCATGATGGTGGGCTTTGGTGCTTCATTTGGCTATACCGTGATGGCGCGTATTTCACTCCTTATCGGACGAATTCAGTTTCTGCTGGGAGATTTCCTGGGGTTTATAAAATAGAATCATTCTATCAATAAAAAAGCCCCATTATGGGGCTTTTTTTTATAATATTTTTCGGTACAATTCTGAAATTGCAATAGCTGCTGCCGCTGCAACATTAAGCGAGTTTTTCCAGCCGGTCAGTGGTATTTCCAGTATGCTGTCCACGCTTGCCAGCAGCTCGATTGAAATCCCCAGTGCCTCATTACCCACTATCAATGCACAGGGATACTTTATCTCTGCCTGATAGATAGATTGCGATTTCTCGGCAGTCTCCAGAGCATAGATACTGTAACGCATTTCTCTCAATTTCCGCATAGCGGCATAAGCATCGTGAAAATGACTTATCTGCACAAGGTTACGAGTTCCCATAGCGGTTTTTGCTACACGGTCATTATCCGGTGTGTATCCACACAAATAAATGGTTTCTATGCCAAAACATTCTGCAGACCTGATAATGGAGCCCACATTAAAAGCGGAACGCAGATTATCAAGCACAAGTATCAGAGGTAAAGAAGTATTCTCTTCTCTTTGTCCATCCAGTTTCTTGATCAAGAGTTCAACCCTGTTATCATAATTATATTTTTGTTCCAGTGGTACTGCTACTTGCAGAAATTCTCGTCTACCCATTCCAGGATCAAGCTGGTCTGACTGATTCTTAAGCATATTCTCGGGAAAAAACCGGAGAAAATCTTTAAAGTTTGCTATCAATTTTTCGCGGCTGCCAATATCTTCCCAATTTAGCTCGATCTGCCTGATGAATTGCAGAAGTTTTCTTATTCTGGCAGCATCTGTAAGCTGATCAAACTTGGTTTTGCTGAATTTCATAATAAATTTTGCCTGAAAATAGAGCCGATTATTTATGCACTTTGCGGATAAATTCCTCTACTTCCGGTATCCCGCCCTGATAGATAAGATAGCCATTATAGGGCTCGCCAGGCGTGATCTCTCCACTCACAGGATGCAGCATCATTTCTTTTACTTCAGCCAGATCCTGAGTTTGTCCCAGAACCCAGCCCAGTTTTATATAAGCTACTTCCGGCAGCATATTTTCCGCTGGAACTATGCCCATAGACATTAAATCTCTGCCGGTATCATACACGAACATGTGCACGTAACCCCAGAGGGTTTGAACTGTCATATAGATAGCTATTCCGGCAGCGGCAGCACGTTTTATGGCAGGATAAATAAGCTTATTCACATGACCCAATCCCGTACCGGCAATCACTATGCCCTTATAACCATGCTCTATCAGTGAATCTATAATGTCCGGCTGCATGTTAGGATAATAATACACGATAGCTACTTTTTCCTCAAAATAAGGCAATATCTTCACTTTGCTGTCATTGCGGCGCCTGTTATAATCCGTGCGAATTGGCTTCACACCTGCCCGGGTAACAGTTGCCAGCGGAACATCACCAATAGTTCTGAAGGTGGAGCGGTAAGAAGAATGCATCTTTCTCACTCGCGTGCCCCTGTGCAATAAGCCATATTCATCAGAAGTAGGACCAAACATGCAGACCATAACTTCGGCAATATCGCCATGACCGGCTGTGGTGGCAGCGTGCATCAGATTGAGTGCTGCATCTGAAGAGGGGCGGTCTGATGATCGCTGAGAGCCCACCAGTACAATTGGGATTGGTAAATCCTGGCACATGAAGGTGAGCGCTGCTGCCGTGTGATGCAGCGTATCGGTGCCATGACCTATGATTATCCCCTGAGTGCCCTTTTCTATCTCTTCACCTATGGCACGAGCCAGCTTCATATATTGCTCGGGTCCCATATTCTCACTGAATACGGCAAATACTTTCTCCGTATCAAGATTACAGATATCTGCCAGTTCTGGCACAGCCCCATAAAGTTCACCGGGAGAAAATGCCGGGATCACGGCACCGGTGCGATAATCCAGCCTTGAGGCGATTGTGCCCCCCGTGCCAAGCAGTTTTACTTTGGGCAATCCTTTAGTGAAGGGAAATTCCTTTTCCGGTATCTTATAATGAGCTTCTTTATAGCCCAGCTCTCTCATATCGGTTATTGTCTCCACGTCCACGCCCACATTATAGCCGGTTGCCAGTTTGAGTACTATGTGCTTTTCATCATCATTTTCTGAGCGGGGAAGGATTATTCCTCTGAATTCTCCGCGGCTTGATATTATCTGAGCATCACTCCATACCCTTACACCATAATGCTTTATGATTTCTAATGCTTTCCCTTTATAGCCTTGTATGCTCTCTGTCATTATTTCTCCTCAGTTTCCACTAATTTGGCTACACTGTCGTGTATCTTTTGCATATCCACATTGCCAAGTGCCTGTGAGCGTAATTTGCCCATCACCCACCTGATGGCATTTGCCTGACATTTTATGCGGCAGTTTTTTAGTATAGACCTTGTGAAATAGGGAATCTGAGAAAATATATCGTCTGATTTTTCCTGTTTCCAGTCCAGAAGGATCAATACGGAATCATATTCTATTTTGGGGTGCTCAATAATAATTGCCAGCATTTCTTTGCCTAATTCCCATCTGATAGCTTTCTTTTTCATAAAACTGAACAGGCTGTGAAGAGAGCTGAAATCATAATCCTTTTTTTTCACTCTGATAATGCCCTTTATGGTATGGGCTATCAGGGTACAGATAAATTTTGGTTCTACCTTGAAATCCTCTATTATCTTTTCTGCTATCGGCATCAGGTTGTTGCGCAATAGATAAGTCCAGGTATCCTCCGGAATTTCCCATTTTTTGAGCTGTTCCAGGCGCCGGGGAAGTTCCACGGGTAATTGCTGCCGCAGGCTTTCAATAAATTCATCTTCTATCGGGATCGGGGCAGAATCCGTATCGGGATACATCCTGTCTGCCCCCGGCAAGACACGTTCAAATATCGTATTGCCATTACTTAGTGATTTCCGGGTTTCCCGCGGTACACCTTCAAAGGCTAATTTACAGCGTTCTTCTATAGTCTCCAAGGCTGTTGTGATGTCGGCTTCCGGTCCCGCAAAGCAAATCCAACTGTCTTTTTCTCCGTAATCCAGCTCAGATTCCACTAGAGCAGAGAGCTTGCTGAAATTTGCTATGTCCGGCATCTCTGAATGTAATTGATTGGGCTTTTCCAGACAGGCTATCACTTTTAATCTATCGCTTATCTCTGAAGCAAAATCTCTGCCCGGCTGCGTGAAATGAGATAATATTCCCCGGAAACCCGGCAGTAATACTGCCACCAGATTTCTCTCCGCTCCTGGAAACGGTAAAATTTCACTAACGCTTTCTAATCCTAGCCTTTTCCATGAAATACACCAATTTGTCTGGTCTATGATCCGCTTCTTTAATTTGTCTCTGATCATTAAAAGAGATTTCTGCCTGTAGGCTTCATTATGTGTGAGATGAGGTATCCAGTTGATGTGCGCCACTCCCTTTATCTCCACTCTTGTACCACCCGTCACACTCACATTAACGTCCTCTCGGGCTGCTCCTATGCCGATACGCACCTTGCCGGTTGATCTTGCCAGAAAACGCAGATAATGCGCCGCCTCTTCACATTCCTGGGGCGTGAGCATCTCAGGGTAGGTAACCATTTCAATTAACGGTATGCCTAAACGGTCTGTAGTATATATCCTGCGATGACCTATATCAGATACTTCGCGGCAGGAATCTTCTTCCAGACTTAGCTGGATCAATCTTATCCGCTTATGACGCAGAGGAATTTCACCCTCAATTCCTATGATAGCCGTCCGCTGAAAACCTGTGGGTATGCTGCCGTCAAGATACTGCTTCCGCGTGATATGCACTTCGCCTACTATGTATTGCCGAAGCAGCAGCGAAATCTCCATCGCTATCTGCAATGCTTCACGATTGAGCTTGAATGGGGGAGTGTCATCTACTTCATACGTGCAGGTTGTTTCATTTTTTATGCGGTAGACTATCTCCTTGCGCGTTTTAAATTCCATTAAAGCAGTGCCGTCATACTCGCCTAATTCACTCAGCGTAGGACGCATATGGCGTATCAGCTCCGCATCATAATCATCAAAATTCTGATATATTCCCACGGGACAGCGGCAAAACAATTTCTCTCTGGTTCTTAATTGCTGATGTATTTCCAATCCGCTCCTAAAGCCCATCTGCTCATAATCTGTTTTACTCGCCAGGCTCAGCGGCTTATAATCAACTTCCCGTTGCGTTTGCTGAAAATTTTTGATTGCATTGAACTCATTTACCATAAATTTTCCTTATATACTTTTTTTTCTACAGTAAAGAACTTACCCGCTGTTTTCGTGTCCAGAAGATTTTATCTTTTTCACATAATTTACCGGTCTTGGCTGGTGGTTTGCTTCTAATTACCCATAATTTTTATTGACACAATCCCGCTGAATATTATCGGTTATCATCGAAGACAAGAAGGAGCCAAAGATGCGAAAGTTATTAGTATTTTTATTATTCAGTTACTCTATGTTTCTTTTTTCTACTGATGTAAGCGGAATCCAGACGGGCACCTGGCATTTGGCAGATAGCCCCTACCGCGTTATCGGAGATATTCAAATTCCTGCTGGTGAAGAATTGATCATTGAGCCGGGAGTTCTGGTGCAATTTAATGGGGGCTACCGGATTACAGCCCTTGGTATGCTGCACGCACAAGGCACAGAGAATGACACGATATATTTTGACAGATATCCTACCTATAGTGGCTGGTGGGATCAATTAAGGCTGGAAGAGGAAACTGGAGCCGGCTATGAATTGTCATATTGCTATATCCGCGGTGCGGAAACCGGAGTGAATTCTATAGATGCACCTCTGCATCTGCATCACAGCCACCTTTATGGCAATATGAAGGGAGTGCATCTCTTTGCCATCGGCAATCCTTCGCCGCCGGAAGTGCTCATCGAGCACTGCCGGATAGCAAACAGCGTGCAGAACGGAATAGATATCTATGAGAATGGCAATGCCACTATCGAGTATTGTGAAATTACCGGAAATGGCACCGGCACTCAATACCGGGGAGCTATTCAAATCAATATCCAGTCCAACGGTGCCGTCTGCTCTCCCCTTATCCAGGATAATTATATTCATGATAACCAGAAGCAGGGCATCACCTGTACAGATATGTTTTCTGCCGGAATTATCAATGCCACTATCATTGATAATGAGATAACCGGCAATCTAACCGGCGTATATTTCTATAATTGTGGCGGCACTTTATTAGATAACATGATCAACGATAATTTTATTCCGGGAGATATGAATTCGGGTGCCGGCGTGATGTGCTATGGCTCTTTGAGCACGCCTGATATCGCCGGGAATTTCATTAGCGGAAATTATACGGCACTTTACATAGTAAATAATGCCAATCCCTGCCTGGGCATCGCAGACAGCACCTTTCCCCAGCAGCAGGGAATGAATACTTTTATAGAAAATATTGATGCCGGAGGTAACAACAATTCCATATATGTTTATAATTGCTCAAATAGCTATACTATAATGGCAGAGAATAATACTTGGGATTCTGAAATTTATTCTGAGATAGCAGATACGATCACAGATGGGGAGGATGATCCTTCTCTGCCGATTGTAGATTTTATGCCGGTTTATCAACCGCAGGAAGAAATCCTGTCCGGCACATTCTCTTACACCGGAAGCGAAGTTATCCAGAACTGGACTCTCAATCTGGTGAGCGTTAATTACAGTTGGGATACAGAAACCTATCCTGTAGAATACGGCAGTTTCGGTTTTGATTTGTTACCTGCAGGTTACTATTATCTGGTGATAACCGGTTATGGAGAAGATGATCTAATCGTCTCGGGTACTTATGGCGATTATAGATTCCCAGATGTGCTCTCTATCAATGAGGAAAATCAGTACACTAACCTGGAAATAGAGGTTACTGACCAGGAGAATACGGATTATTATTATGTGCCTCGCCTTATTGAAGAAGGAGATATCACTCTCTATCATCTGGTGGAAGGCAGCTTTTATCCGGTAGCTCAATCTTTGCTGTATCAGAATGGAGATTATCTGGCATACTGGGGGAGACCGCAATATAATGATGATGGCTGGTTCATAGAAGAATTCATGCCTCAGGATCAGGTCTATATTAAAAACAGGAACCTCCAGGTGGGGGACACCTGGGAAGGTTTGCGGCTCTGGGGCGGAGATGAATCCGTTATTTTTCAGTATTCGGTGGTTGCGAGGGATACGGTGCAGGTTGCAGAGCAGTGGCTTGAAGCATTCACCTGCAGTGCAATTTGGGGAAACACCTTTTTTTTAGAAGAAGATTATGCAGAAAATATTGGTGTGTCTGCCAGGCTGAATATAAACCAGCAGAATTTGCTGATAGCTGCCTCTCAGATAAATACACAAACTATGGAACTTCCAGATGCCGACCCCTCTTTTTTCCCACTCGCACTTAATTATTTTTCTGAGTGGCAGCTCTTGATAAATCCCCTTAATCCCTGGAACCTGCGGTTTGCACGCGATGCTGCCAATCAGATTATTCTCTGCTGGAACCCGCCAGACCATTCTACATTCTGCAATAGTTACAGGCTTTATGCAAATAACCAGATGATCGAAGAATTTGATATAACCCAGAGACAATTTCCCTTGCCCGTTGCTATTGAAATAGATACAGAATTCTTTGTAACCGGTTATGATGGTGATTCAGAAACCGAGTCTTCCAATATTATCATCTGGACAGTGCCGGCTGATCATAAAGAAAACAATATCCCCTCTGCTGAAACCTCATTACACCAGAATTTCCCCAATCCCTTCTATTCTTCAAATATGAGAAATAATATCACCTATATATCTTTCTCCCTGGCAAAGGACGCAAATGCCGCCCTGCATATCTATAATTCACGCGGGCAGAAAGTTAAAAGACTGATACATGAAGAGCTTGCTGCAGGAGATCACCTGCTCTGCTGGGATGGCACAGATAATCACAACCGGAAATGCGCATCAGGTGTTTATTTCTATAAGCTCACCACACCCGATAAGCAGCTAACCAGAAAACTTCTCCTGATTAATTAAAAAAAGGCAATTACCCTCCAGATAAAACAATTTACTTTACACCTGAGGTAGGCTATTAGTTTTTACCACTTGGGAGTATAAATTTAAAGGATAAATATAAATATGAAGAGTAGTAAAGAGATACGGCAGGAATTTATAGAATTCTTTGTGAATAAAATGCACAAGCAGGTGAAGAGTGCTTCGGTGGTTCCCACAGATGATCCCACCCTTTTATTTACAAATGCTGGAATGAACCAGTTCAAAGATATATTTCTGGGAAAAACCGAGGCAGCATTTCCCCGGGTGGTAGATAGCCAGAAGTGCATTCGCGCCGGAGGCAAGCATAATGATCTGGAGGAAGTGGGCCGAGATGGCTATCATCACACCTTTTTTGAAATGCTGGGCAACTGGAGCTTTTCTGATTACTATAAAAAGGAAGCGATCATCTGGGCTTGGGAATTACTGACGGATATCTGGAAATTACCGAAGGATAAGCTTTATGCCACCGTCCATACAAGTGATGAAATTGCCTATAATATCTGGAAAAATGATACAGATCTGGATAATTCGCATATACAGTATCATGGCGATAAGGATAATTTCTGGGAGATGGGTGAGACAGGTCCCTGCGGTCCCTCCAGCGAAATCCATATAGACCTGGGAGAAGAATTTTGCAATCTCTCGTCTGAGCATAATCATACCTGCCGCGTAAATGGCGATTGCCACCGCTATATAGAACTCTGGAATCTGGTATTTATCCAGTACAATCGAGATGAGAAGGGCGAAATCCAGCTTCTGAATTCTAAATTTATCGATACGGGAGCGGGACTTGAAAGGATTTGCCAGGTATTGCAAAAAGTGAAATCAAATTATGATACAGACCTTTTTATGCCTGTCATAAAAAAAATTGAAGAGCTGAGTGGCGTAGAATATCACAAAGATGAAGAAGGCGTGCCACATCGAGTGATTGCTGACCATATCCGCTGCCTGTGCTTTGCCATCGCAGACGGAGGAATGCCATCTAATGAAGGCAGGGGATACGTGCTGAGACGTATTCTTCGCCGAGCTGCACATCACGGCAGGTTGCTTAAACTAAAAAAACCTTTCCTCGCTGAACTCGTCGATGTGGTCTGCGAAATTATGGGAGATCATTACCGGGAATTGCCCGAAAAAAAAGCATATATAAAAATGATAATCTCTGCAGAAGAAGAACGCTTTAATCTCACTCTGGATAACGGACTGCAGAAATTTGAAGAGATCAGAAAACTGCTTAACGAAAATGGTAAATATATCTTCCCGGGCTCAGAAGTTTTTATGCTTTATGATACATTTGGATTTCCTCCCGATCTCACAAGACTAATGGCAGAACGCTATGACATGAATATTGATGAACAGGGATTTAATCTGGAAATGCAGAAACAAAAAGAACGGGCACGGGCAGCTTCCAGATTTAATTTCAGTCAGACAGATGAGAGGTTGCTTAAAATGCTCAAACTGCCGGAAACAGAATTTTTAGGATATGATACATTTGAGGCAGAATGCAATATCCTGGATTTTTATGAGGCAGAAGGAAAAGTTTTTTTTGTGATGGACAAAACGCCTTTTTATGCCGAATCCGGCGGGCAGGTAGCAGATACTGGTAGAGTGAGCGGAGAGAACTTTGAGCTCAAAGTCTGTGATGTCCAAAAAGATAATGATATCTATATCCATCAGGGGGTAGCGGCAGGTACTAAGCCGCAAAAGGGGAGAGTGAAGGCGGTGATAGATATCGAGCGGAGAATGCAGATTATGCGTAACCACACGGCAACTCATCTTTTGCAGGCAGCTTTACGAAAGGTGCTGGGTGACCATATCCAGCAAAAAGGCTCTTACGTTCATCCTGACCACCTTCGCTTTGATTTTACGCACCTGAGGCAGACTACCGAGCGCGAATTGCAAATGGTGGAAACCTTAGTCAATGAAGAAATCCGCAAATGCCATAAAGTAATTAAAGAAACAAAAAATATTGAAGATGCAAGACAGGAAGGAGCTCTCGCTCTTTTTGGCGAAAAATACGGCGATATTGTCCGTGTGGTTAGTATAAATGATTTTTCCAAAGAATTCTGCGGCGGCACCCACCTTGATTTTACGGGACAGATCGGATATTTTAAGATCATATCCGAAAGCTCAATTGCTGCCGGCGTGAGACGCATCGAAGCTGCCACAGGCGATAATGCCGAAAAATTGATCAAAATAGAGGAAGATATTTTGAACGAAGCCGGAAGACTTTTGCACAGCAGCTTCAATGATCTCACTCAAAAAATCGAAAAAATACTCCAGGATAACCGGCAATTCCAAAAAGATCTGGAAAGTATGAAAATTAATGCCGTTACTGATCAACTCGATGAGCTCATTGACAAATCTGAAGATATAAATGGGATCCGCTGCGTGATTAATAGATTAGATATAAACAGCAGTAAGGAATTACCCGAAATTGGCGACACGCTGCGGGGCAAATTGAAAAGCGGTATCGGAGTGCTCGCCTCTGAAATAGATGATAAAGCTGCTATTATTGTGATAGTGACCAAAGACCTCACAGACAGGTTTCAGGCAGGAAAGATTATCAAGGAAATCGCTGCTGTCGTAGGCGGCAGAGGCGGCGGTAGAGCCGATATGGCTCAAGCCGGCGGTAAAGATGCAAATGAAATTGATGCAGCACTTAATAAAGCCAGAGAGATTATCAAAAATACTAATTAATTAGACCTGAATCCTTGCTGCAACGCTGATAAAATATCTCCAAAATAAAAAAAGACCTGCAGGCAGGTCTTTTTTTATACTGTATATCAGATCAATCAAATAATGTTTAGAGTTCCGGAAAATAGATTTTGCGATTATCTTCTACTTTGGCATCGCTGATAATCGATTGATACCATTGGTTAAGGTGCTCGGTCTCTTTGGACTCCTGCAAAGTTTGCAGAAGTGAATCTTTTTGAGCATCAAATAATGCCATATCAGGCTTGGTGCGAGAAGTAACGTAGGCTAAATAGGCACCGTTTTCATCTTTTATCAACGGAGAATATTGTTCCGGCTCAAGTTCAAGTATTGCCTTGTTCAAGTCATCGACTTTGCGGACTTTTGGCAGACTTTTATCTATGGTGATTTCAGTGGCTTCCACTATTTCCCAGCCATGTTCCTCAGCTTTCTCTAAGTATTCTTCAGTTTGATAGGCGGTGACAAATGAATCTGCTTTTGCACTGACGATTTCGGCTTTTTTATCATTCTCGATCTGCCTCTTGATCCGCGTCTTCACTTCTTCAAGGTCTTGATAATGTTCACCTACCGCGTATGAGATTTGGGCAAGGATATAGCTGCCATCCTGTTGTTTAACGGGTTCGGCTACTTTCCCCACCTTATTTTTGAAAGCAAATCTAACCAGCTCTTCATCTCTGCCAATGCCCGAAATAAAGGTGGCATTTGCAAAGAAATCTCTGGTCTCCTGGACTTTATAATTCATCTGGCTGGCTGCGGAATCTATGCCTGTGCTTACTGCCAGATCATATATATCCAGGGCAAGGTAGCCAATATTGTTTTTTGTCTGCAGGCTGGGCTCCACATTAATCAGAATGTGACTGGCAAGCACTTCTTCTTCGCCGGCATCATTCGTTCTGGCGTCACGTTTATGGATAATATGCCAGCCAAACTGCGTGAGGATTGGCTTTGATATATCACCTGGCTGCATTTTGAATACCATTTCATCAAACTCTTTCACCATTTTGCCTCTGCCAAACCAATCCAGATTCCCACCATCAGGAGCTGAGGGACCTTCGGAATTTTCTCTGGCAATCTCAGCAAAATTTTCTGCGGTCACCATCTCATAAATCTCGTCGATTCTTGTTTTTGCCAGATTCTTATCAGCTTCTGATGCCTCAACAGGGATTTTTATGTATTTATACTTTCTGGCAGGATCACGCTTATAATCTTCCTTATGCTCTTTATAATAAGCACTGATTTCCGCGTCACTGGCTTCCACATCCGTTATCTTCTTTGGATCAAAAAATATTATCTTTGCCTCTGCCTGATTATTCTTATTGATGAAATCTTCCCTGGCATCTTCCATCGTTACGTTCACTTCACTCTTGATTCGCTCATACAGCAGCTCATAGGGCAAAGAATTACGGTAGGACGTCTCCAAATACTCGGCAAATTGATCGCTGCTCATTAGTGCATCCATATACTTGTCAAAATCAAATTGACCATCAGTCTGGAAATCGGGAATCTGCTTGATGTCTTCGCCCGGGTTATTAAGCTTCTCCAGAACATCATTATCGGTAACCTTGATCCCATATTTTTTCATCTCTTTGTTAAGCACAATCTCATCTTTCAATTGCTTAAAAGTATCATTATTGATCTGGCTCATTATAGCATCATCAATTTCCGTATCCGGATTCTCCTCGGCATACCTGCCATAGGCTCTCTGCAGCATCTGCTTATATTCCGAAAATGTGATCTTCTGACCCTCAATCTTTGCCAGGTAGGGGTCGGGTGTGAATACTCCCGCTACTCCACCAATTCCCATTCCCACGATAAATACAATCGCAACTACCCAGAAGATAGCCTTTGCGTTTCTTCGCATCTGTTCAAACATCTAAATATCCTCCAATTTATCTCACAATAATATCTCTTACTTATCTCAAAATCCAAGAGTGCAGTAATTAATTCAAGCTTTTTTTGTAAAGCGATATTTTTTGCAAAAGGCAGTTTTGAGTGACATGCTACTGATATATAGCTCCTGATACCATTATTAGTAGTAGGAGGCATTTTCTTTGTTGACAATAAAATATCCTCACATTTTTTAAATACATTAGATGATGCAGGGGTGATTAAGTGATAGAAAATCGTGAATATCAGTGGAATAAGGAGATTAAGTTATTGTTGCTCTGCCCAAAGACGGCAGAACGCACTGCTTTGGAAAGTCTGCTGGGATTTGATTCGCATGTGATCACCATCCACACCAGAAACTGTATGGCAAAACTAAATCACGCACTCACAAACACCCAGTATGATATGGTTCTAATGTGCATTAATACTCAAAATGATAATGAACTCAAGGACTTTATTCAAGATCATCCCGAGCTGCCTGTGATCGTGATAGATAATTATTATAATCCCATGAGGGCCGCAGATTTATTGGAAAATGGCGCTCTGGACTATCTGGATATGGGCACGCTGGACAGCCGTCTTCTCGTGAAGACGATCATATTTTCTATCCAGCGGAAACAGGCAGAAAATTATGCTCTGCTGGCACAGAAACGGATGAAGATAAGAAGTACTTTTCTGGCAAATATGAGTCACGAAATCCGCACGCCATTAAATTCTATCATAGGATTCTCCGAATTGCTTTATGATGATGAAACTGATGCAGTGAAGCGAGAAAAGCTGAATATGATCCGCCAGAGCGGAAAACACCTGCTCACACTAATCAACGGTATCCTGGATTATTCAAAGCTGGAGGCTGGTAAAATAAAGCCGGATGCTCGCGAATTTTCTATTGATGATCTGGTTATGTCATTATATTATATGATGCTGGTCAAGATTGGCGATAAAAATATTGATCTTAATATCAAGCCGATCGGCAGGATACCAGACCTTGTTCTAGGTGATGAATTCAGGATAAATCAAATCCTGATAAATCTTATGAACAACGCTATTAAGTTCACGGAAGCCGGTTCTGTGACTCTGGAATATGAATATGCTGAAGGTAAAGTAATTTTCAAGGTTAAAGATACCGGAATAGGCATCCCACCTGAGCGGCAACAACTGATCTTTAATGCCTTCGAGCAGGTTTATAATGCTGAAGCAAATCCAGGCTCCGGAACAGGCTTAGGACTGGCGATCAGCATTAATCTGGCAAATCTCCTGCAGGGCGATATAGAAGTGTCCAGTGAGCCCCAAATAGGCTCCACATTTACTGTGACAATACCGCTGCCTTTAGTTAAATGGCACCCCGAAAAAGATATGGAACTGCAGAAAAACAGATTCCCACAACGCCGGCTGGGCATTATTTATTCTTCTTTTGCCCAGCGGGAAGCCATGCAGAAGTGGCTTATCGATAAGCAGATTGATGCCCTCTGGGCAAAGCCGGAATCCTGGCAGAATGAAGATTTTTTAGCCGCAGATATGATTCTGATTCCGCAGAGCATCAATAAAATCTGGAAAACAAAAATCTCTCAGACGCTTTTGGAACACCCCCTCACTGCCTATAAACCCAAAATTTTCTTTCTCAATAAAAACGAGAAAAACTTTTTCGTGGTTGATAACAAAATCTTCCAGTCTCGACTGATAGAACTGGAAGAGAGATTTCTGAACAGCAACCTCAAAATTGAGGATTTAATAATTTTCATCAACAGTTTTTTTAGCAGAATAGAAGATAAAGGAAAAGACCTGGTGAAGACCTGGAAAAAAAATTTCCTGCAGGAAAACCCGGGTTTGGAGGACGTGCTGTTTGAAGCAATTCTGAGAATGGAGGAAAAAATCCGGCAATTGAGCCGGATTGCCAGCCAGAATAATCATCAAACTATGGAAGAAATAGCACACAGCCTCAAAGGCTTTACAGGACAGACCTGTATCATTGAGATCAGCAGGAGTGCCAGTATTCTGCTGAATGAGATGCGAAGCGATAAAAAAAATCCTCGCCGGGACGTGATTATGCGGGAGCTTGCCTTCCTGAATGAAATTATCTATATTCTACCCCGAAAATACCTGAAAAACTCTGATTACAATAAAATCACTCCCATACTATCAAGTCCGCAGCAAGTTAGCGATATGAAGGTAATTGTGGCAGAAGATAATCCAATCAATCAGGCTGTGATCAAGGATTTCCTTTCACATATAAATCTGCCCTGCAGTCTGGCGGCAAACGGGCAGGAAGCTCTGGATATGCTTAAATCTCAGCATTATGATATCTTATTTCTGGATATCCAGATGCCGGTGCTTAATGGTATAGAAACCCTGAAGCGTATTAGAAGCGATGAGAAATTGAAGGATATTTTCGTGGTTGCTCTCACCGCTTACGTAGTGGAAATTGCTGAAAATGAATATCTGCAGAAAAATTGTGATGCCATACTCACCAAGCCATTTGAAAAAAAAGAGCTGATTGAGATCATTGATCAGGCAAGGGAATATAACAGAAATAAAGCAAGAGAGGCATAATGAAAAACCAAAGATTTCAAAACAGCGGCAAACAGCACATTCTGATCATCGATGATGAGCCTATTAATCTTAAGATATTGTCACGCAAACTGGAAACAGAAGGCTATGAGGTGATAGTGGCTTCCAGCCCTGTCACCGGATTGCATCTGGTAAATGAATCACAGCCCGATCTGATCCTCCTTGATATCATGATGCCCGAAATGGATGGATATGAAGTCTGCCGCAGCCTCAAGGAATCTCCTCAAACCTGCGAAATACCCATAATTTTTTTAACGAGTAAAACGGATACGGAAGACGTGATCAAAGGCTTTGAAATGGGCGCCGTTGATTATGTGGGCAAGCCTTTTAAGCATCTGGAACTGATGGCAAGAGTGAAAACCCATCTCAAGCTACGCAGCACCGAAAATAGACTCCAGAAAATGGAATTTAATTACTCGCTGATGAATCGCGAACTTCTGGAGAACCTGGGACCAGAGATCATTGGCGTGAGTAAGAAGATGCAGGATATTATCTCTATTATGACAAGGGTAGCCCAATTCAGGGATACATCCGTCTTGATCACCGGCGACAGCGGCACAGGCAAGGAGCTTATTGCCCGTGGCATTCATGCGCTCAGTCCCCGCCATGATAATTATTTCTATGCCGTTAATTGTTCCGCCATCCCCGAATCCTTGTTTGAAAGCGAATTTTTCGGGCACAAAAAAGGAGCCTTCACCGGAGCCGAGGATCATCGTGCCGGCATGTTTGAAATTGCCGATAAAGGCACCCTCTTTCTCGATGAAATCGGCGATATGAAATTGGAATTGCAGGGTAAATTGCTGCGGGTTCTCGAAGATAAAAAGGTCTCTCGCGTAGGTACTCACAAGGAAATCCCGGTTGATGTGAGAGTTATTTCCGCCACTAACCAGAATATAAAAAACTTGCTCTCCGGCAAAGGCTTTCGCCTTGACCTCTATCACCGCCTGAATACATTTGAAATTCATATTCCACCTCTCAGAGAACGCAAAAATGATATCAGACCGCTCACAGAATACTACCTGCAGAAAATTTCGCAGCGGCTGAAAAAGAAGATTACAAAGGTAGATGAAGATGTTTACAATATGCTGGAAAATTACGATTTCCCCGGAAACGTGCGGGAACTGAGAAATTTTATTGAAAAAGCCGTGATACTATGCGATGATAACAAGGTGAGCCTGCGCGATTTCCCCAATCTTATGCTGAGCCCCGAAGCCTCCGGCACCAAAAATGAATTCTATCCCCAATCTGATTCCGATCTCGACCTGGAAAATATGGAAAAAAATATGGTGACACTTGCACTCAAAAAAGCAGATTATAATAAATCACAGGCTGCTCAATTTCTTAATATCACCCGCCAGTCTCTCGATAGAAGAATAAAAAAATTCGGCTTGGAATAAAAATATATCTAAGCCCTGCGCTCCTCCGATTTCACGATATACATCTCTAATGCCATTAGTGCCAAAGCTGCCAAAACCAGATATTTCCAAAGCTCAAATCCATAACGCGCCTGAAATATTACTGATCGCCAACCCTCGTCACACCGTATCAAAAAATCACTTTCAGGTACTGAAATTTCACTGAATCTGCTCTCTGAGTAATCAAGATTTACCGCCAAAGGTATCTCTTCTATTCCCTCTTTATATATCCCCGGCTCAATCAAACTGAGCTTCCGGCTGCCTGTCTGCAATCTGCTGCCATCCGGCAGAACCAGAAGATCATCCTCAGGCTTATGAAGCATTCCACTCACAAATTGACGCCTGCCCATACCGGAAGAGGCTGTGTACATTAGTGAATTATTTGCCAGTATTGGATAATTGGCATCCACCAGAAATGATGACCGGAGATCATTGATATCAAAGAGCCAAAGGATATTGCCATTATTCTCCAATACTACCGGATAACCCTCGGCTTCTAATATCAGATTTGAGGCTGAAGTGCCCAGCCAGATATCCCTTAGTGAGGATTTTCTTCTGTCATCCAGACGCATTGCTACCGGATGATATTTATTCACACCCGTGATCTTGAGCTCCTCTCCCTCTGGCTGAAGATGATAAAATTCCAGCTCAAATTCATCAGACAAATAGCCGCGTGCCCGCTCATCCAAACCCGGATCAGACAGAAATAGAATATTCTGACCCCTTGATGCCAGGTTACTGAGCACAAATTGCAATTGACCGCCCCAATCATCGTAACGCCACACGATCAGATTATCAAATCCAGCTAGATTTTCCAGACTTATATTATCACTTATCAGCCGGATATTTTCATCTCCACCATTATAAATTGTGAGGATAGTCCGCAGTGTTCGAGGTAATTTATTTTCGCTGGTGATTATACCCGTCTTAGGCTGGTGATTGTAATAAAAGGCAAAGTTATACCTGTTATCATAGACCAGTCTCTCATCCCGCACGCTCACATAGCCGCTGTGCCAGCCCGGACGTTCCAATGATATAATAAAGCTGCCCTGCTGCCGCTGCCCCGCCATAAGGTCTGTTACCCTCTCTGCCACGGTTGTGCCATCCAAAGTCAGCGAGCAGATCACGTCATTCATATTGCTCCTGCTATTATTCACTACCTCAAATCCGATCTGCTTTTCTATGCCTCGCTCCACGAAACTGCTGCTGAGAAAGGCATTTTCTATACTGAGATTTCTGCGTTCCCGAATATTTGATGTAGGGATAAGAAATAGTGTAGTTTCCAGCTTTTCCGGAAATTCCTGCTCCTGCATATCGCTGATAAAATATATCTCGCGGTTAGGTATCTGGCTCTCTATCAGAGATGATTCCGCCAGCCTGATAACCTCCCCCAGACTCAATGCTTTGGGAGTGAGCTCTACAGAATGCAGCTTATCCTCCGAAAATGAACCATATTCCAAGGTGGAATTGTGATCATTCCAGCTCTTATCCAGTGTATATAAAATGCTTATATCATCTGAAGTGAGCATTTCTCTGATCTCATCTGCTAATGCAATACCCCTATCAAGCTCCGTCTGCGTATCTACCACGTAATCCATACTGTATGAATTATCCAGCACCAATGCCACCGCCGTGCGGGGATGATTGCTGCTCCCGGAAGGCGTTGCCAGTTTTACGGCTGGGCGAGATATCGCCAGCACGACCAGAAGAATTACCAGCATCCTTATTATTAAAAGTAGAATATTCTTGATATTCACTTTCTTCTTCTGCTGCTTCTGCGTGAGCTGAATAAAGCGGATAGAACTAAATATAATGCGAGGTGGCTTTTTTCTGGCTATCAGGTATATTATCAGGGGGACCAAGCTTGCCAGAGATATGATGAGTGCCGAGGAATTTAAAAAACTAAGCTCAAACATGATTCCCCTTGTTGAAGTGCTTTAGATAGATATTTTTCCCCAAATAAAAGAAAACTATTCCGTATATTACACCAAATATTGTGTCTATAAAATAATGATAGTGGCAATATACCGTGGCTATTGTCAGCAAAAATACTATCGGCAACAGAAACCAGCCCAGCTTGCGGTTCATGCAAAAAGCACTGAGATTTACTACCAGCGCAATTGCCACGTGAGATGAGGGAAATGCTCCACCCAGATGAGGAGTACTGTTATAAATAAATGCCATCAACCGTGTGAAAAAGCCATATCTGTACTCCTGTGTGAGCTCCATCATGCCCGGCAAAAATCTGCCACCCACAACCGGCAGCACATTATAGGTGAGATAACACGTAAAGAATACGAAAGTGAGGATAAAAGCATGCATCCTGAATTTTGACCTGTCTTTGATATATATATAAAGATAAAAGATACCTATCAGATAATAACTGAAATATGCCAGACATAGAACCTCATTCAAGATCACGCTTTTAAAAAGCGATTCCCATTCCACCGCCGGCTGGTAACCAAATATCATCCGGTCTATATTCTGAAAAAAAACATCCAGAAATTCAGGAAAGATGATCTTGTTAACCGCCGAAGTCGCCTCAAAAAAATACAAAAATAATAAAATCGCATACCAGTCATGCACAACCCGCATAAATTTTGAACCAAATCTGAAATCCAGTCTGCTGATCACAAATACAAAGATTATTATCACTGTGAAGATGATCATATGCTTCTCAGGATTATGCATCCGGGAGGAATCCATGCCATGCAATATTATTCCCAGTAGAATATAGAAAATATTGATCAGACTATAGATCAATACCAAAATGTCAATGGGCTGTAATAATCTCTTCTTTCTCAATTGCCTCACCATTATAATTTTCTTTTATTATCTTGTCGTATATCCTATATACTTTATCAATATGACCGCCCAGTAATTCTGCCATGCGGTTCATCATCAGGTTGTTCTCCAATATCCAGGAAAATTCACCATTTATCCACGTCCTTTTATGCCGCTGTGCCGTGTCAAATGCCTTGGCATAAAACGATAAATCCACTCCCTTACTGCGGAATTTTTCGCTCACGCCCATAATGGGCACACGCAATCCCGTGATCTTGTTTTTCCAGTATAAAAGCTTGAATATCCCAAAAGGAAATAGCCTGCCATTGAGCTTCTTGAGCACCTCATTATAATCCGGCAGACACACAAAGGTGCCTATCGCCTCGCCATCCTTTTCGGCTATATAGACAAATTCCGGCAATGCAAAAGTGATCAGATTATCAACCGTATGCTTGAATTCACGGCTCGTCATTGGCACATATCCCCAATTCTTGCTCCAGGCTCCTCGATATACTTCAAATACCTTATCCAAAAATTCCCGCTGCTTCTGCTTATCCTTCATCGGCAAGGTCTTTATCTCATATCCATAACGCTTCTGCGCCTGTGCTGCAATTCTCTTCACCCGCTCCGAAAGAGGCTCTATCTTAATGCGGTAGGCATATAAATCCATCGCTTTCTCCAAGCCCCATTCCTCATACAGCCGCTGATAATATCTCTTATTCCAGACATTCATCAAAAAACTGGGACTGTGAAACCCTTCCACCAAAAGCCCCACTTCCTCATTGACTGAGAAATTCATTGGTCCACGCATAGTATCAAATCCCTTAGCTCGAAGCCAGCCATAAGCACTATCAAATAGCGCATTTGCCACTTCCTGATCATCAATACTTTCATAAAAACCAAAAAACCCCGTCCTGTCCTGATGCGTTCTGTTGTGCAGAGTATTGCTGTGAGCCGTTATTCTCCCCACTATCCTGCCATCCCGCTTCGCCAGAAAAAGCTCCACCTCAGAATGCTCAAAATACGGACCCTTCTTCGGATTAAAAATGGATTTCTGATCCATGATCAAAGGCGGTACCCAGAATTCCGCTTTGCTGTAAAGCTTAAAAGGAAACATGATAAATTGCTTCCGCTGACTGCTGCTCTTCACTTTCTCGATTTCTATAAGGCTCAAAATTGCCTCCTCCTCAAAATATCTTCGCTGTGGCTGATACTTGTTACCATTATACTATTTACTAAATCTCGCCACGCTTCTTTGAGACAAAAAAATTGATCACACCCATCAGTATCGCAAAAACAAACATCATGCTGATGAAAGTACCATCATCTTCGAAGATCAAATTAAAAAAAGGCGGCAGCATAACTAATAGATATTGCACAAAACGATGCTGGGTGAATTTGAGAGTCACTACTAATGCCAGAAATCCCGCAATCAACATCGGGACAGGTGCAAAAAACATCACCACTCCCATATAAGTGAATACGCCCCGCCCACCTTTGAATTTATGCGTTACCGGCAGACAATGACCCAACAGCATCATGAAAGCAAAAAATATCAAAGCTATGTCTGTGTTCAAAGTCTGGGTCTGAGGCAATAAACCAAGTAGCACACGCAAAACAAATAAATATAGATATATTTTACTGAAATCTACTAATCCACTGAATATCCCTAAGGACTTATCAACGTTGCAGTAGATGTTCTGAGTGTCAGGATGACCTGTGCCTACTTTGTAGATATTCAAGCTGCGATAAGCCTTGGCTATCAAGCGAGCGGTCGACCAGCAGCCTATGGCGTAGGACAAAAGAGATAATAGGATAAAAATTATCGTGTCATTCACGCTATCTCCCTGTAATGCACGCTCGAAGACCGAAGATCGAAGTGCCCAGACGTATGAGATTCGCACCCTCTTCTATCGCAAGCTCATAATCATTGCTCATCCCCATAGAAAGCCACTGCATCTCTAAGGACGATAGCTGCCTGCCTATCTCATCACTCAGCAACCGAAGCTCAGAAAAACTCGCCCGTAAATCAAACTCATTATCCGTGAAACGCCCTATCGTCATTAATCCCGTCAACCGCAGATTGCTCAGCTCACTTACAGCTCCTGCCAATTCTACAGCACCCGCCGGCGATACACCAAATTTGCTCGCCTCGCCGGATGTATTTACCTGAAGCAAAATCTCCTGTATATTTCCATCTCGCTCCACTCGCTTATTAAGTGCCTCCGCCAAATGAAAATTATCTATCGAATGAATTAAAGCCGGCTTGAACTCAAGTAATTTATTGATCTTATTTGTCTGAAGATGACCTATATAATGAAACTCCCGGTACAATCCCGAAAGAAATGGTAATTTTTCCGAAGCCTCCTGTACCCTGTTCTCTCCTATGTATTGCACACCCGCAAATAGCGCAGCCTTGATCGTCTCCACATCATGAGTCTTAGTCACTGCCAGTAACTTGATCTCATCACGCATACGACCCGACCGCTCAGCCGCAAAAGATATCCTGCTCTCTACTTCTTCCAAGCGTTCACTGATTTCCATATAACATTCTCCACCTTCAAAGAAACAGAATTTTTAACCCGCATGTATGTCAAGCTAAATGCCTCCCAAATCCAGAACCATACAATTAAATCACAAAACATAGGTACAGTAGTTCCAGGTATAGTTTTCCAAAAATACCGCCAATATCACCATGTTCCCACGACAATGCCAATTTTTTTAGAATTTTGCAGTACTTTCTGCCCAAAAAATACCACTAATAAATAACATAGCAAATATAAAACAGAAATAAACCGCAACAACAAAGATCAATCTAACATAAAAACTTCAGATTGTTCTTTGTGATTCTGCCAGAAGCGTTGTTAAAAGTAAATATGATATGTGCGTTAATGCTAAATTAATATTAAATATCTGCAATTTGCAGATACGGAGCGAGTATCGTGCGTTAAAATTAAGCTAAAATGAACTGGACAGAAAACAGCTATTTATAATGAATAGGTTTAGAGAGAAAAGCGAGGTAAATAATGAGCAGTCGAAGTGAAATTGGTTTGTTGCAGGAGGAATTGCGATTAGAGACTTCGGAGTCCCGACGGGCAGGGGTATTGATCAAGCTTGCGGAATTGTACTGGCAGAACATGGAATATTCACAGTGCAAGAGATATGCGGAAACTGCCTGCTATTATGCTGATCGTAGCGGAGCGGAGGAGCAATTGGCAGTGAGCTACTATCTGATAGGCTTGGCGGATAATTATCTAAATCTATATGACGAGGCTTTGGAGAACCACGAGAAGGCGTTGCAGCTTAATAAAAAGCTGGGGATTAAAAAATCTGTGGCAGAAGGGTATAACAATATTGGTCAGATTTACTTGAATATTGGAGATTTAGCTAAAGCGGAGCAGTGTTTTGAGCAGTCAATCAAATGGTTTGAGTGTTTTTCGCGTGGTTATAATAATCTGGCGGTGGTGCTGATCAGGCGTGAAAGGTATCGTGAGGCTCTTGATTATATGCTGCGGGGACTTGAATTGATAGAATCCTCGGATTCACCTGATAAGCACCGGAGTCATGTGATAGCCGTGATCAATATTTCTGAGATTTATCTGAAGCTGGGAGAATATTCTACCGCGGAAGAATATGCTTTGAAGGGGATGGAGCTTTCGGCAGACCGGCATGATGACACGAGGATATATGGTATAATGGCTTATGGCAATCTGCTTTTGCAGCAGGACAAAAGCACAGAGGCAAAGCGGCATCTAATTGAGGCACTCGAGCTGGCGGAAAAGCAGGAGAACCGCGAAATCAGCAAGGAATTGTATCTATTGCTCTCACACTGCTGTGAGTTATCGGGGGAATATAAGCAAAGCCTGGACTATTTAAAGAGGCACATAGAGCTGGAGAAAAAGATCTATCAGGAGAGTCTGAGTAATCGTCTATCTCAGATACAGCGGGTTTATGAAGAAGAAAACGAGCAGCTTCGGGCACAGCAGATGATAGAAAAAGCCAGCCGCATAGCTACGATAGGTGCCATGAGTGCCGCTATCACGCATGAGATCAATCAGCCGCTGTGTGCTGTGAAAGTTTCTGCAGATGCCATTTTGTACTGGAAAAAGCGACGCCAGATTTCATTTCCTGATGATATTGAGGAGAGCCTGAAAACTATAACTGAGGGTGCCGATCTGATCAATGAGATCATCCAGCATGTCCGCAGTTTCTGGAGACCTGAAGACGAGTCTGAGGGCGGACTGGCGGAAGTGAATAGCACGATACTTAAGGCACTTGGGCTTTTGGAGCGTCAGATTTTCTCGCACGGGATATTTCTGGAGCAGGATTTTTGCGATCAGGGCTTGCAGGTGAAGATCTTGCCGGTTCATCTGGAGCAGGTGATCATCAATATTGTGGTGAATGCAGTTCATGCCCTGGATGAATGTGGTAAGCAGCGTAAAATCCTGCAGATTCGCACTTTTGAGCAAACTAAGCGGGCAGTGATAGAGATAAGTGATAATGCCTGCGGAGTAGCGGCAGAATTGCAGGAGAAGATATTTGATCCATTTTATACCACGAAACGTGATGGCAAAGGTATGGGGTTGGGACTGGCAATAGTCAGCAATTATCTCAAGAAATATGGGGGAGAGATTAAGCTGAGTGGCAATGAGCAGGGTGGTGCCAGTTTCAGAGTATTTTTGCCTCTATATAAGGAGCAGTCATGAAGATTTTATTGATAGAGGATGATCCGCTGGTGAGCAGAACGATAGCTCAATTTTTGATCAAGCAGATGGGACATCTTGTGATCCAGGCAGATAATGGGATCAAGGGAATACAGTTATGCGAAAAAGAAGTTTTTCCTCTGATAATTTCCGATATCAGAATGCCCGGTCTGGATGGTATCAGTTTTTTAAAGAAACTAAAGGCAGAAAAAGGCAAAGATGCTCCACCGGTAGTATTGATAACCGGTTTTGCTACCGTAGATATGGCGATAGAAGCCCTACGGGCTGGAGCCTTTGATCTGTTAAAGAAACCGGTGGACATTAACTGGCTGGCAGATGTGATAGATAAAGTGGATGCGCATTATAGATTGCTGGCAGAAAACCGGCAACTCAAGGATAAATTTGCGGAGACAATCGCTGGCGAATGCGGGCTCATGCAGGAAAAGATACATAAGCTGCAGGATGCTTATCGCGAGGTTGTGGGATTGGGCAGGATAGGATTTTTTTCGGCAAAGATGAAGGAATTGGTGAAGATAGCACTCAGGGCACATGCAAACCCCGAGATTTCCGTATTGATAGAAGGCGAGACGGGGACTGGGAAGGATGTATTTGCCCGTCTGGTGCATTTTGGAGAGAACGGGTCACAAGGTGCTTATGTGGCAGTGAATTGTGCTTCTATTCCGGAGACACTTTTTGAAACTGAATTATTTGGCTATCAGGGAGGAGCTTTCACGGGTGCCAGTAAAAACGGGCAGATAGGGAAAATGGAACTGGCAAATGAAGGTACGCTTTTTCTGGATGAAATCGGCGAGATGCCACTTAGTATGCAGCCCAAACTGCTAAAGGCTCTGCAGGAGCAGGAGATATACAGAATTGGCGGCGTCACGCCGGTAAAATTGAAATTCCGCATTATCTGCGCCACTAATTGCGATCTGGAGAAAATGGTGGAAGAAGGAAAATTCCGTAAAGACCTGTACTACAGGATAAATACGGCAAGATTGCTTATCCCGCCGCTGCGGGAAAGAAAAGAAGAAATTTTGCCTCTTGCCCAGATGTTTCTGGAAGAAATCGCCCGGAAAAACAGACAACCCGTGAAATTTCTCACTGAGGAAGCTATTAGACTGCTGAAAAATAATCACTGGGAAGGAAACGTGAGACACTTGCAAAACGCGATAGAACGTGCCTGCTTCTTGTATGATGGCGATACTCTTGATGCAGAACACTTTATTTGCGAAAGCAGTCATAAGCCAGCCAAAGAGAATAGTAAAATTATCCTTGATCTACCTCTATCCGGCAGAACACTGGCAGAAATGCAGGAAGATATTGTAAAAAAAGTTCTAAAAATGCAGGATAACAATAAAACCAGAGCGGCAAAATATCTGGGGATTTCTCATAACAGAGTGAGAAGGATACTAAAAGAAATGTAAATTTGCTCCCAGCCACCGGTGACTCAGATTTGTTTAGATAAGTGTATGCTTTTCTGCACACGCTATTTGTTCTTGGCTGATTTTCTTCTTTAATTGCCCTTTTTATGATCGATCGATTCCGTTCTTAATCGGGATTTATCCCGGGGATATTTTTATCGAAGTCAGGTTTGGGTTTAAAACCCCGTATTTTTTTCTTTTTTGGTATCCACGAGTTAAAGCTCGTGGCAATTCATTATTAACGTACTGTCTTTATCATCTTGTAAATTAACTATATATATAATGCTATAGGGATGCTTATTGATATATATGAATTTCAAATGAAGGAGAGTGTGTGTCCCGTGAGAGTAAAATGAGTAGCTTCGTG
>CAZRXY010000003.1:0-3399 GCA_964604155.1 uncultured Candidatus Cloacimonadota bacterium
TATAATAAAAGAATATTAAACACTAAAAAAGGAGTGATGCCATTTATTAAAAGCTTTTTATCTATATTATTTTAAATTATAAAACATTCCGCATGTGATTGCAATTATTCTTTACAATCTATTTATAAATGGAGAGGACATATGAAATGAAATTTAATAAGCTAATTTTTATAATTGCCATAATATTGGCAATCTCATTTCTTTTTGCCGGATGTGGTATTATCCCGACACCGACACCAACCAAGGGGACTATCTCGGGCCAGGTACTAATACCACCGGATGCCTCTAAATTATCCAGGGACATTACCGGTTGGGTCCCGGCAGCCAATGCCACAGTGACCATAGTTGATGCCAACGGAGTTACCCATACCGTAACCACAGATGAGAACGGCTACTATACCTTTGAAAATGTCGCAGTCAATTCCAATACCGTTGTTACCGCCACCGCAATGGTTGACGGTAAAACAGTGGTTTTAAAAGGTGTCATTCCCCAGGCAGTAGCAGAAGATGAAGACTATGATGCAGGCACCATGACGCCCGAATCAACAGCACTTGCTCTGGTGGTGGAAAAGATGGTAGAAGAGGGAGTGGAACCCGGTGATATTGATCTAGACGAAATACAAGCAAGCGACTCTTTTGCGGATTTAGTTGAACAGGTTACCACTGTAATAGAAGAACAGGGTAATGTAACAGAAGATCCTGATATAAACGAAGGTGCAGGTAATACTGCTGAGGAGATAATTAATCCTCCAGCCCCGCCATCTCCACCAGGCCCAACAACCAAAAACATTACCAATATCGTTACACTTACTTATGACCTAGGGGATCCTGTTACGGCTCAAAGTATAACCAAGATTACTTATTAAAGAAAGAAGGATGATAAATATGAAAAATAAAGGATTCGTATTATTTTTAATATTACTGTTTCTTTTGTTAACCAGCGGATTTGCCCAGGCAACTACTGTTACTTTTTCGGTGGCCGATATCAAGGCTGCCATCGGAAGTTTGCATGACGCAACATATCAATGGGGCCTATGGGCAGTGCGTGTCAGGCCGGTGGTTACAGGCGGGTCTTTCACCTTTACCAGTGCCTCTACTACACAGGAAGGCTGGGGTGTTGAAGCTCCCTCTACCCATAATTGGACAGGATACGGCACAGATTGTGTCTGGTTTTTTGATGAGAGCGGGGCAGAGTCAGCCGGTACGGCGGCCAACCCCTTGTATATGATCATGGATGTAGAGGCCAGTACTTTTTGGAGTGCGGGTTTTGATCAAAACGGCGCCTGGGTTGCCGACTGGGCGCCCGGGCCGGACGGCGTGCAGGGCACAGGTGATGATCTGGGTACTTTTTTAGACTCCGGTTATGACAACGGAGCAGGGGGTACCAATATCATCACTTCTGTTGATGCCTTGGAAACCTTCTCCTTTGATTTTACCCTCGACTCGGGCTCCTGGTCAGGTCAGTTGGAATTTCTGGTTGATGGCAGTAAATATAACTTAGGCACAGCCGCTAGCCCACAGGCTTTTGTAGAAAACTTTTTCGGCGGTTATGGTGACGGTGGAGGTCTTACCGGAAATACAGGAGACGGCTACCTGCTTAGCCTCCCTGCTGCCGATGAGGTCTGGGTAGATGATAATTACACCGAGGCTAGCCATGGCGGACATGACTGGGGCTATAATGCCTTTGCCACTATTCAGGAAGGTATCGATGCGGTTGAAGAAGGCGGCACGGTTAATGTAGCGGCAGGAACCTACACAGATGATATTTGGGATAGTGGTCTGGGGGTTCCGGATGGTTACAGAATAAAAAAGAGTGTCACCCTTTTGGGTGCCCATTCTGGCAACGATCCGGAAGGCAGTCTAGACAGAGGGGAAGAATCAGTTTTAGTAAGGACAAATGGCGTTCCCTATAGTCTTTATGTCTCTGATATCACTATAGACGGATTTACTTTTACTAGTGGCGGCGGATCCGGCGGGGGACGGTTGATTGTAGGTGATGCCAGTGACCATACTATTATTACCAATTGTATCCTGAAAGATATCAGTGGGACTGACCCGCATGGTATTTATGTTTACCCCGGGGCGCAGGATACGCTTATATCGCAGAATACTTTATCCAACACCGGTTGGGAAGCCCTGAATATTGATGGAGCTGCAATCATTTCAGGAAATGTGATCAAAGATATTCCCAGTAACAAAGGAATTAGGATTGGACCAGCAAGCAATACCACGGTTACGGAGAACATCATTTCCAATGCCTTTTACGAAGGTATTGCCTCTTTTGGCACCACTACTATCACAGATAATGAAATTTCTGGATGTTCCCATGGTATACAGCTGAGAGGCAATGCCACAGCCTATACCGTTTCCGGGAATAACATTCACCATAATCAATATCATGGTATTGAAGTTCCTAATTATACAGAGGAAGTAGTTACTTCCTTCGATATTGCTAATAATATTCTTTCCAATAATCCTTATTGCGGTGTTAAAGTTGGGGGCAATACAGATGGGATAGGTTATCACATTAACAATAATACCATTCAGGGAAATGGTATCTATGGTGTGGAATCCGCAACTACAGAAAAAATTGATGCCACTCATAACTGGTGGGGTCATGAAAGTGGACCACATCATGAGGCCACTAATCCTGATGGGACTGGTGATAAGGTCAGCGATAATGTACTGTATTATCATTGGTATGCTGATGATGGTCTCACAACATTATATAGCGCCAATGCAATTACGCTTACCAAGACAGGACCTGCTAGTGCCAAAAAAGGTGATGAAATTACCTATACAATTGAATACAAAAATGAAAGTAATTTTAATGAAACCAATCTTGTTATTACAGAAACCTATCCTTCAGAAGTTGAATTTATTTCATCTAATCCTGCCCCTGATACTGGAACTAATAATAAATGGACAATTGATACCCTGGAGGCAGACGGAGAAGGCACAATAGAAATTACAGTTAAAATTAAGTAGAGAAGAGACATCTTCAGGTTATAAAGCCTGTTGATTGACTATTTTCAACAGGCTTTAAATCTATTTTTACTGGTAGTTTGCTGAATAAATACGGCACGATATAATAAGAATATAAATATTGTTTTTATTTGAATGTTTTTAAGAAAGAAAAAAGAGAGGAAGATCCTATTATTTATGTAGTTAAATGCTAAAAATACAATAATCACAGATTTGTTGTTTCAAAACAATTCCATATAATGCAAATAATAGAAAGTTGATAAAGGCAAACTGTCCGAAAGGGCAGGACGCAAAGTCATGGGCCTAAAGTTTTTTACTATGGTCGCCAGACTGCCGGCTTTTTTTATTATCTCTTACAAGCGTTTTATTTATCTGTAGCAATAATGTATTACTATTTGCTCACCTTTCAGTAGA
>CAZRXY010000004.1:0-74299 GCA_964604155.1 uncultured Candidatus Cloacimonadota bacterium
TCATATGATAGTAACTCCTATGTAAAAAAAAGTAAACAGCTAATGATCGGATTATTTGCAAATATTTTATATCATAAATGGCACAATTTTACTAAAAAAGGAATTTTACACTTATCTATCTGGATAATAATAAGTTATAACCATTCCCCAAGTCTGATCAATCGAAAATTCTCGAATATTAGTAAAGAATTTTTTCCTGCGAAACTTGAGTAACTTAATAAGTTCAATATTCCAAACTAACAAATAAATTTTGAGGGTATTCCAGAAAATTTGGATTGCTTGACAAGAAAGTTTATGTTTTACAAAAAGAACGCGTCTATGATTAAGAAATACAGGGGTTCAGAAATGAAGATATTTTGGAGTATAGTAACGCTGCTGATCACGGCTTTAAAACTAAGAGTTAGAAAGAATGACAGGGCTCCCGTTGCAAGGTTTGCCTTGATGACCGATATGCATTATTATCCGGCTTCACTTATCAATCCTCAAAGCAAGGCATATAAAGAATATCTTATCAAAGATGCCAAGCTCACTCTGGAAAGCGGTGCCGTAATAAAAGCTGCCATCAGCGATATGATTAAGCATAAAGTAGAATTTGTGATCCTGGCTGGTGACGTGAGCAATGAAGGTGAAAAACTGGCTCATATCGAACTCGCAAATATGCTGAAAGTGTTCACTAAAAACAAAATCAAGGTTTTTATCACACCTGGCAATCATGATATCAATAATAATCTCGCAGCAGAATTTCTTTCTGATTCTCCTCGCAAAATTGACACAGTAGATGAAAAAGAATTCAGGAAAATCTACAAAAACTATGGTTTTAATCGGGCATATAGTACCGATAAAGAAACTCTCTCCTATTGTGCAGATATCAAACCAAAACTAAAGATAATCCTCATAGATGCAAATCAATATAAAGCCTGCAGCCCAAAGCCTGTGCCTGATGGAATTCTCTCGGAAGATACCATTGCCTGGGCAGAAAATGAAATACGACTGGCAATTGAAAATGGAAACAGAATTATCGGAGTGATGCACCATGGACTTCTGGAACACTTCCCTGACCAAGGCAAAACTTTTAGTGCTTTCTTAGTAAGAGATTTCCAGAAAATAGCAGCTCGATTTGCTCATGCCGGACTGGAATTTGTCTTCACAGGACACCTTCATGCTCAGGATATCAGTAGCGTCATGTTCGATGATCACACAATCTATGATATAGAAACGGCAGCTCTCACTTCTGCTCCCTTTGCCTGGCGGCTGCTCAATTTAAAAATTGATGAACTGGATATTAAAACTATCTATATAGAAGATATAGATTTTGATTACGGCGAGAATACTCCTTTCAGAGAATGGGCAATGTCACGAGTCTGGCAAGGCTTGCTGCAATTGGAATCTCACTTTCTGAGAAATCACAATGGCTTGAACGCCGAACAGACAAAAATTGCTGCTCCATATTATGCCAGAGCTTTTCTTGCCCATTTCTGCGGCGATGAAAAACCTACTGATGAAGATATGCAATTTTATGAAAAACATAGAAACAATCCCAATAGTCCCTTCTACAAAATTGCTCAAATATTTTCATCCCTCTGGACAGACCTGCCTGCTGGTGATAATAATTTGTCTATTCCCCTAAAAAAAACAAAAACCCGATAAATGTGCCTCTATTTTTGTCCTCTCAGAAACATGGATATCTGAATGATAGTCTATTCTTAAATATGAAAATTGAAAAGGTTCTTGACCTTAGATACGAGAAATTTTCAGATGAACAAAAGGAAGGTTATTTAAATGAAAAAGATAAACGGGATGGCATTTCTGACTTACGTTGTTTTTTATATATGGGTTTCGATCTTGTCTGCTCTGCCTATATATGACCTCCAATACACAGAAAATCCCGGAAACGGTACCTATCCTTCTAATTATGAAAATCAAATTGTAAATCTGAGCGGTATTGTAACCTGTAATAACTATAATGGAAACAAATTTGTTCTAAGCTCTCCTGAGGGTGGTCCATGGAATGGTATACTTATTTATGAAACCGGGAATTTTCAATTGGGAGATGAAGTATCATTGTACGGTACGGTTACTGAATACTATGGGTTAACTGAGATTACTGATGGTTATAACCTGGTACTGCTTTCCAGTGATAATCCACTTCCAGATGCCACGCAGATTTATACAGGTGAATTAGCTGCTGATGAGTCTTATGAAGGGATTCTTGTAGAATTAAATAATGTCACTATTATTTCTGCTCCAGATCAGTATGGACATTATATGATTGACGATGGTTCTGGAAGCTGCTACGTTTCGGGTTACTGCTATCCCACCGAAGATTATACCTTCTTCCCAGCCCCTGGCATGCAGCTATTCAGCATAAAAGGTATTGTTACCTATAGCTATAATGAATACAGATTATTACCAAGATATAATAGTGATCTCATGTTTTACTACGATCAGCCTGTTTTTAGTATTGAGCATATCAAAACTGATGTTCAGGAAGAAATAATTTTGCCTGTCCATCTCTACTATACAGGAGAAAATACCACTTTCCATGAATTCGACCTTAATATTATTTATGATCCACTTAGCGTTCAGTATATTGATTATATTGATACTGGCACCCTATTGGAAGGACATGATACAAATATCGAAACTCAAGATGATTATATCAGGATATCTTCCGAATCTCCCCTGAATATATCTGATCATGACATCTTCTTCAAATTGAAATTTCTGCCAATTTCTCCCGGAACCAGTGCGATTGTTTTTTCTGAAGTAACCATCAATAATGAAGAATTAACCGGAAACATGAATGGCAGCATTACATTTGAACCTCTCCCTGGTATCGTGGCAGATGAACTCACTATGATACAGAAGCCTATACTTTCTGTACCCGAAATAGTGGTCGCAGGAAACCAGATGGATATCTTATGTTCCGCTCCGGAAAGTACTCAATACTGGCAGATCAGCTTGAACTGGGCAGATATTGTGTACGATCTCGAAGTAAATAATGCAGTATATACCGAGGCAAACGGACTCTGGACAATCGCTGTGACAACCCCAATCCCTGACATCTATACAACCTATGACCTTCTGGTTTCCGCTGAGTATTTGCCTGAAGACCGGGCGGAAAATGCTGTTTACCTGATACCAGAGTATAAGGATAATTACTATTTTGTCCATATCACGGATTCTCATCTTCCAGGCCACACCTTTTATGGTAATGATCCTGATGGCACAGACTTTTCTGAAATTGATGACCTGAGAAAAGTGATAGATAACGTAAACCTCATAAAACCGGAATTTGTCCTTTTTACCGGTGATATCGTCAATGAAGGTGAATTAGAAGATTTCAATGGCAGATTCCAGTATTCCCGAGCTAAAAACCTGATCAGCGAATTTGATGTGCCTGTTTTTATCACCAATGGTAATCATGATATCGGCGGCTGGAATGAAACCCTGCCCCCTCCCGGTTCTTCACGGCATAACTGGCATCGCTTTTTTGGCTGGGAATTTCTGCAAAATCCCCCCTACGGTGAAGGCTATACCCAAAATTACCATTTCTTCTATGATGACATCATTTTTATTGGCATGGAAGCATATATTAATTATGAAGATTATCTACCTGGAATTTTTGGTAACACCAGCTTTACTAACTGGCAACTCGATTGGCTGCTGGATACATTAAATTCTACCACTGCCAGCCAACGAGTGCTCTTTTATCATTATGATTTTGATAATCAGATTAATTTGAACACTATGGCAATAGACCTGGCTCTATATGGGCATATTCATTCTAATTCCGGCAATATCAACAATCACCCTTATAACCTATCTACTGATGCTGTCTGTGACGGGCGAAGGGCATTCCGGGTTATTAAAGTTAATGATAATAATGTGGAGCCTTGCCACACTTGTTATGCTCAACCCGGTATCTCTCTTGATTTCTCATACCCCAATTCCGGATTACGTAATGAAAATAGCCTTACCGTTACCAACCCTTTTGACATTGATTTTCAAAATTGCCAGATCATTTTTTATATGCCCTTAGCTGATAATTATCAAATTAGTTACGGTTCGATAGAATATGTGTATCATGAGCAATTAAGAAATCAAATTGCTGTGAGATTTTTTCTCCCTGCACTCGAAGATATTGTCATTGATATTCAAACGATACATAATAGTATCGCAACTGATGAAATCACTAAAATTGAAAAACTTACCTTATTCCCAAACCCTTTTAACCCTCTGCTGAATATACAATTTACAACCGCACAACATGCAGATACTCAGGTATCTGTCTATAATATTAAAGGTCAGAAAGTTGATACTATTCTAAATTCATTCCGGGATAAAGGAAATCATCATCTCTTTTGGCAGCCCTCAAAAAACTTCAGCAGCGGTATTTATTTTATCGCTCTTAAATCAGACAATGAAACACAAATCCGCAAAGCTCTGCTGATTAAATAATTCATAACTATATCTCTGTAAAATTATCTATAGTATAGAAAATCTCATTCATATTCACGGGTTTTAAAAAATATCCCAGAGGATTAAGTTTTTCTGCCTGTTTTCGCAGCTCCTCATCAGAATATCCTGTCATAAATATTATTGGTACGTTATATTTTACCACAATCTGTTCCGCGGCTTGAATTCCGTTCAATTCACCTTTCAGGTTTATATCCATCAGCACCACATCAGGTTTTTCTAATGCTGCAATTTCTACAGCCTCTTCACCGCTTGCCACTGTCTTATATACCTCATAACCCCTTCTCACAAAGAAAATTTCAAAACGCATGGCAACGATTACTTCATCTTCCACAATTAATATCTTTATCTTCTCTTTCATCATCAAACCCTTTCTTTGTAATAATCATCATTAAATTTAAACTCATATTCCAAACCATTTTCAGATTGATATCTCATCTTACCTCGTAATTGTATATTTATCAATTTCTGAAGTAAAAGAAGACCCAGATTTCTATCTGTTTCAAAATTAAACCCCTCAGGAAATCCCCCTCCATTATCACCATAATAGAGATGGATCTCAGTGCCCTGCTTTTTTAAACTGATCACAATTCGTTTGTCAGCCTGATTACTGAAGGCATATTTCAGTGTGTTTGAGATCAGCTCATTCAAGATCAATCCACATGGTATCACTGTATCTATAAGTACTTCCATAGGCTCAGTACTGATTTCAAGCTGGATATCATGTCCGCTGTTTTTACTTTTTATCATTAAATTAGCCAATTCTCTGATATATTCACTAAGGTCAAGGCGTGATAAATTATCTGATTGATAAAGTTTTGTGTGAACTAATGCCATTGTATAAATCCGGTCTGACATTTCGGCAAAAATTTGCTTCACTTCTTCGCTGCCGCTATTTATGCTTTCCAAATCAAGCATTGAGCAAATCACTTGCATATTGTTCTTTGTGCGGTGGGTTAGTTCCCTCAAAAGTGTATTCTTTTCAGCCAAGGCAGATTTTAGCCTGCTTTCATAATTTCTGGCTTCTGTGATATCATAATTAATTCCAACCATCCTTTTGGGTTTGCCGTATTCCTTTTCTAATAGTGCAAAGGCACGTAAATAGTGAATGCTGTTATCGCTCCAGACCACTCTGAAATCCGTATCAAAATCTCTTTTGCCATTTATGGCTTCTCCAAACTCTACCTTGACCCTTTCTTGATCATCAGGATGAATATTGTGCGTCCCGGATTCCAGATTTTCACAGAATTCTGCCCTTTTTACCCCAAATAGCTGATATGTCCTTTCATCCCAGTATAGTTTATCCTGAATTATATTGTATTCCCAGATACCTATTTCTGCAGACTCCACCGCCAATGTAAGCCGAGTAGAGAGATTAAGTAATCTTTGTACATTTTTCTTCTGCTCTGTGATGTCTGATATAGATAGTATAGCATATTTTATCGTGTTGTTTTTTGCCTTAACTGCTTTATAATATTCACTTATCCAGATAATTCGTCCATCTTTATGCGTGATCCGCTTATCCAAATGATAACTCTTTGTTTTCTCAATGTTCAGTCCATCGATCAATTTTGCCTCTTCTTCCAAATCTTCCGTGTAAGTGATATCTCTGAAACTCTTTTCTAATAATTCAGATTCTGAATAACCGGTGATCTCACAGTAACGGGGATTTACCTGCAGGTAATCACCATCTTCAGAAATCTGAGCGATGCCAATCGCTGATTGGGAGAATATTGTCCTAAATAATTCTTCATTTTCACGTAAAGCCTGCTGGGATGCTCTGATCTCTCTATTATCTACCACTGCCCCCAAAGCATACAAAGCCTTACCATTCTTATCACGCACTGCATTAGAAAAAAGACGTACCCATACAAGATAACCAAATTTGTGTATTAACCTTAATTCAAAATCGAAATTGTCTATTTCATTATCAATCACTTTGTTCACAAATTCCCGGTCTAAGCCAATATCTGAGGGATATACAAGTTGCTCATAGCTCATCCCACTCAGCTCTTCCTTCGTATAACCCAGCATCTCACAAATTGCACTGTTGGCTGCCAGTATCTCTCCCTCATCACTAACCATCAATTGACCTACTGCTCCCTGCTCAAACATTGTTCTGAAACGCCGCTGGCTGTCCTGTAACTTGTTAAGCATGTTCTGGCTTTCTGTAATATCTGTGCTTATTCCTATCATTCCGGCCGGCTTGCCATTGTGGTCATAGTATAGCTGGATTCGCGCATCATATAGCATTTCTTTGCCCAGTGAGGAATAATTCACTACATTCCCCCGCCAGTAGCCTTTTTGGAGGGCTTCCCGTAGTATCTCTTCCTGAGTAGCTCCTCGACTGGGATTGTCGCCATAATCTTTCACATTCATCTGCAATAACTCTTCACGAGATCGCCCAAATGAACTGCATTCCGCTTCATTTATATAGGTAATATTGCCTTCCAGGTCTGTGGCGGTTATTCTGTCCTGGATATTATCAAGCAGTAAGGCTTGAAATTTTAATTCTTCTTCATATTTCCGCTGCTCCGTGATATCATGAGCTATGGCAAAAATTTTTTCCTGCCCGGGAATAAGATGTGCATTCCAACTTAATAATCTTACGACTCCATCGACGCCAAGATAGCGATTCTCAAATGATATCACCTCTTTACCCAATTTGAGCCGCTCTTCTATTACCTTTTCTGTCTTGCTCACATCTTCAGGATAAATAAAATCTGTTATTGGTTTGCTGTAAATTTCTGCTTCTTCCTCGCCCAGTATCGCCTTAAATGCAGGATTTACTATCGTAAATCTCTTAGTATTCAAATCTACTATGCAAATTATCTCTGTAGATAATTTGAATATCGTCTTATAAAAATTTTCTTGTTCGTAAATTGTTTCCACATCCCTATTCTCGTCACACATCTTTACCCCTCCAGGTCTTCAATTTACCCAAAATTTAAATCTGATGCCTTTACAAACCAAATTTGCAATTTTTCTTTTTCTGGTTTAGAACTAAAAAATACTTCACCTGACCGGGAACTGGTCGATCAATTCCACCACAAATTGCAGAATTAATGAGGCATCATAAGCATCAATAACTCCATTACTATCCGTGTCTGCCAGATTCATCCGCCAATCTTCCCAGGGAAAAGGCTCCGTCTCTAAAAAATAATTTATCCCCACATTATACATCATCACAATTGCACAATCCAGAGCATCTATTTCACCATCGCAATTCATATCACCCACTGAGATGGAATTAAGCCAGGCATCTTGTACATTGAGCTTACCATATCCCCAGCGGTCATTCGGTATCGCTCCTGTATTACCATCAGTAAAAGCTGTGACAGTTAATTTACTGATCAAGTCCGCAGGCTCTAACTCAGGGAATGTGCTTAATAATAGACCTAAACCTCCAGCAGCATGTGGCGCGGCACCGCTGGTGCAACATAAACTGGAATAACTGCTCGAACTGCCCGCATTAGGCGTATAGGCATTTGTAGGTGCAGTAAGCTCCGGCTTGATGATTCCATTAGAGGCGCCTTTACTGCTGGCTGAATAGAGGCTGCCATTGCTCTTGTCATGTGCCGCTACACATAATACCTCACTGCCACAGGCATATACATTCAAAGAATAGGCTCCCTGATAATAATTATCAAATCCTGCTCCAAATCCTGCTCCAGCAACCCAGCCCCACCAAAAACCACCCTCATCATCATAACCGGCTGCAGGCACTTCCAGACCTATAATCCAGGTGTCTCCCGCTGCTAATTCACCATATTCATCTGATACCACTATTTCTATATAGGGATTATTCAAACTGGTCTGTTCATGAAATACATAGAGTTTGCCAAAGGGAGTACTAAATATTTGATCATTGCCCGGAGAAACTGAACCCCAGGAAGAACCTGACGGGTCATACAGGGTTACGCTAAAATCATCGCCCGGATTATAATACAGACGGCTGATAACAAAATCATTGCCGGGAGTATTAGCTCCCGTGAGAGTAAAGCTTAGATCACTAACCGGCTCTCCAAAAATTGCTGAGCCGCTGGCAAAACTGTTATAATTATACCAGTTTCCTGCAGCCACTGCAGCACTTCGACCCGTACCACCAAAAATATCAAGAGCAAGTGCCACCGGATCGCTGCCATCCGGATGACTGAACATAGCCCCTACGCTCATTGAGATAACCACCGGACAGCTACTGTCTGTCCCGCTTGCCTTCGCTGCAATGTAAGATATTGCATTGATGAGATTTACCGAGCCTGAAGCCGCTCGCACATAAATAATTCCTGCTTCCGGCAGCATACCGGTTCTGGCTCCACCAGACGAACTGCCGTCACCTGCCGCTATCCCTGCACATTGCGTGCCATGATGCCAGCCGCTATTTATCGCCGGACCAATGCCACTATCCAAATCTGCTTTACTGTATTCGCTGCCGTAACTAAAACCAGATGGCGGATTGCCCGCTACTTCCTGATCCCAGATCGCTACTATCCGTGTCCCTGTTTCATCGCCAAAGTCTTCATGCTGCCAGTTCAAAGGATAAGGATCAATGATTCCCACGAATACATTACTGCCTCGAGTGAAATTCTGAACAAAATCTGCTGAGCAACCCCCATAATAACTGCCATTCATATGATCTGAAGTTGAAATATCCAAAAGTGCTTCTGATTTTGTGTTGGGATATATCTCCTCAATTCCAGCAATATTCTCCAATTCCACTAATGAAGATAAAGGTAATAGCAAAGTAGTGAGCTCACCATATCTGTGAATTCGCTCACTCCTCTCAGGCAAACTGCTCAACAAAAAATCGCCACGCAGTATTACTTCTACCCCCAAACCATATTCCATTTTGATCATTGGACAGATTAATTCATTGCTCTCCCACTCCACTTGCCCTTCATTCTCAGATAAATAGCGTAAAACCAAAGGCAGCTCCGCTCCACATAAACGTGCAAGACTGATTAATAAAAATATTATTATCAAAATTCTCCTCAACTTTGCCTCCTGATCCATATTTGTCCTTAGTCAATATCTATTTTACTGCATACTAAGGCAAGATATTTTTATCCGACTAAGAATTTCATTCGAAAAATTTTGTATTTATCCCGACCCGTTGATTATATGCCCCTATTCCACACACAACTGGTAAAGTTAATTCTACTCATCATTTTTCCATAGAGCCAATTATTGCAGGCTTCACCCAGTTTTTCTAGTAAACATACCTGGTAGCTCATCGTTAATAATAAAGTTATGAAGGCTACACCGAGTGAATTTTGAGCCTGCAAAAAAAAATCGGGGAGAACAATGAACTTGACAAGGCTGCTTAAATAATATAAAAGAGACTCATAATTTTTCTGAATTGTTTTTCAGAAAAAAATAAAATAGTCAAGAGGTAATATGATGAAGTGTCTCAGTATATTTTTCATATTGATAATACCCTTCCTGATATTTGGTGATTTTGATATCCATTTTGAAGGCGGAGCTGTCTTCTGTGGATATAACGACATTAAAATCCCTAAGAATTCGGGCACGGAATATTCATTTTGTGATGATCTAGATTATAATACAGCTTTCTATGGCAGGCTCCATTTAGGCTATAAACACAAATCAAAACATTATGCCTTTATCACTATCTCGCCTCTCACACTCAAAGCAGAAGGTACTCTCGATAAAGACCTTAATTACAATGGAATTATCTTCTATGCCGGCGAAAAATTGATCTCATACTATAATTTTAATTCCTGGAGGATCACCTATCGATACACACTAATAAAAAATGATAAATTGCACTTCGCCGCCGGCTTAACTGCCAAAATCCGCGATGCTTATATCTCTGTGGAAAGCCCCGATAAAAAAGAAAAATTCAGTAATATCGGCTTTGTGCCCATTATCCATTTTAGCCTTGATTATAAACTTAATGATTTATGCGGTATAAATCTCACCGGAGATGCCCTGGGCTCACCTTATGGCAGAGCCGAAGATGTCCGCTTCTCATTTTACTACTCAATAACAGACAAAATGAAGTTCGATCTGGGATACAGGATTCTGGAAGGTGGAGCTGATGTCGATGATATTGAAGGTTTTGCGTTATTCCATTACGCGTCTTTAGGATTTTCTTACCAATTATGATATCATGATCTTTTGGAAATTTGTATGACTAAAGAAGAATTTTTTGCCGATCATGATCAGTCATTATTAGCTGCAATATCTCATGCTACCGTGGGTATTGCCGGAGCGGGAGGATTGGGTAGTAATGCCGCTGCCGCACTCGCCCGTTCCGGTGTCCATAAACTTGTCATTGCTGATTTTGATAAGGTCTCTGCCTCTAATCTAAACAGACAGTTCTTTTTCAGAGACCAGATAGGACTTTACAAAGTGGAAGCTCTCAAACGCAATCTAAAACGCATTAACCCCTTTAGCGAGTACGAAATTCATACCAGAAAACTCGATGATATTCTTATTCAAGAAATCTTTGAAGACGTAGATATCATCATAGAAGCTTTTGATCAGGCAGAAAGCAAGCAGATGCTTATCGAAACCTGGCACGATAATTTCGCTGATATTCCCTTGATTGTCGGCTCCGGTTTAGGCGGAATTGGGGATAATAACCGACTGCGTGAGACAAAAAGCGGAAATCTCTACCTGATCGGTGACGGAGTCTCGGATATCGAACATGGCTATAAACCCCTGGCACCAAGAGTAGGTATTGTCGCCTGTATGCAGGCAAATCTCGCCCTCCAATTGTTATTGCAAAAATATTGTCTTAATACTATCTGAGTAAGCTGGGCTGATATTTTAAAATGGATTCCATTTATTATCTGAATAATCGAATTGAGGAATGGAAGCCCGATCTTACTATTGCTGATGTAATTTTGCAAAAAAACTATAAATTCCCCATGCTCGTCGTGAAAATTAATGGAGAATTAATTAAGCGTGCCCAATATGAAGAAGCACTTATCCCAGCTAATGCTCAGGTTCAAATTCTACACCTCATGAGCGGCGGTTAATAATAGTGTATTTTTTAAAAAAATCTAAGGTTCCACCCTCCCCAGAAATGAAGGAGCCCACCAAGAAAAGAAGTATTGCAGAAATGATTAGCCCCGAATTTCAACTTGGGGACAACGATACCCCCACAAACACAGGGGTTTTAACCCCAGAAATAGATTAAAGGAGCACATATGCTTTTTACAGGCATCATCAGCAATATTTCTTTATTGATTGTTTTAACTTACATATACAGTTTCATCTATCAAAAGAAGAGCAAGATAAAACCAAAATTGCAAAAATTTTTAACCGGCATTTTATTTGGCTCAATTGCCATTGCCGGAATGATGATGCCCCTGAATTTTGCTCCAGGCATCATATTTGATGGACGCTCAATCATTTTGAGCATAGGTGCACTTTTTGGTGGCGTTCCAGTGGCAATTATTTCCACAATAATGACAATTATTTACAGAAGCATCATAGGTGGAGCCGGGACATATGTAGGTATAGGGGTTGCAACCACTTCTGCGGTAATTGGGCTGATATACAGATATATATACAGTTACCAAAAAGCCAGAAAAACCATCTACCTTTATTTTCTTGGTCTAGTGGTACATATCTGTATGATGCTGTGGATGCTATTACTTCCCGGAAAATCCAGCTTTGATGTGATCAGGCAATTAAGTCTCCTCATTTTATTTGTCTATCCACTTGCTACAATTATTGTAGCAAAGCTTTTGATAGATAGAGAAAATTCAGCAGATACCAGACTTAGATTGATCAGCAGCGCAAAGAAATTCAAATCTGTGTTTGAGGCGTCTAATGTTGGAAAATCTATTACACAACTGGATGGAAAGATTTATGTTAATCAGGCATTCTGCGATATGCTTGGCTATTCCGAAAAAGAATTGCAAAACAAGAAATGGCAAGATATCACACCTTCAGAAGATATCCAATCCATACAGGATAGATTGAAATTACTTATATCCGGCGAATTAGATAGTCTCCGTTTTGATAAAAGGTATATTCACAAAAACCAATCTCTTATCTGGGCAGATGTAAGCGTTCATCTCTTTCGCGACAATGATCATAATCCACTTCATTTTTTTACCACAATCATAGATATTACCGAAAGAAAGAGAACTGTAGAAGAACTAAGAAAAACCAGTGAATACCTTAACAATCTCATTGATTATGCTAATACTCCAATTATTACTTGGGATACTTCCCGGAAAATCAGCAGATTCAATCACGCTTTCGAACGGCTCACAGGATTCAAGGCTGAGGAAGTTATCGGAAAAAATTTAGAGATTTTATTTCCGACAGAAGATATTAGTGCCTCACTTAAAAAAGTTACTGCCGCTACCGCAGGTGAGCTCTGGGAAACTGTGGAAATCAGAATACAAACTATAGATAAACAAATAAAAACAGCACTTTGGAACTCTGCAAATATCTATGCCGAAGATGGCGTGAGTCTTATGAGCACTATTGCCCAGGGGCAGGATATCACAGAACTAAAAGAATCTGAAGCCCTGTTCCGTAGTATGTTTAAAAATAATTATGCAGTTATGCTATTGATAGACCCGGATAGCGGAGCTATCATTGATGCTAATCCTGCCGCCTGCAGATATTACGGCTACTCAAAAAAAGAAATCCTCAAGCTCAAAATAGAAAATATTAATACACTGCCGCCCGGGCAAATCAAAGAGGAGATGAAACTTGCCAAAGCTAACCAGCGTTATCACTTTGCCCTTAAACACCGGCTTGCAAATGGCTCAGTGCGTGATGTTGAAGTATTTAGTGGCTCGGTAAAGCTTAAGCAGAATGAAGTGTTATATTCTATCATCTTTGATGTAACAGAACGAAATATAGCAGTTAGAGAACTAAAAGATATAAAAACCCAGCTCGAAAGTGCCGTAACCCAGAGAACTGCCGAGATTTCCAAACAATTGCAAAAACTCGATAAAAGTGAAAAAGCGATGCTCTATATGGTGGAAGACCTGAACACACTCACAGCCAGCCTGGATGAAGAGAAGCGAAAATTGCTGATATCTAATCAGGAACTGGAAGCTTTCTCCTATTCTGTTTCACACGATTTACGTGCACCGCTACGGGCAATTGATGGATTTAGTAACTTCCTGCTGGAAGATTATGCAGATAAACTTGATGAAGAAGGGAAAAGACTTCTTGATGTTATTCGCTATAATGCCACGAAAATGGATAGATTGATCCTCGATCTGCTTAGCCTTTCCCGCATCTCCCGCACTGATATGAATCTCACCCTTGTAGAGATGAAAGACACTGTCAAATCCATTTATGAGGATATTGCCAGCGAAATTGAGATAAATTCTTTCGATTTTATACTAAATGATATCCCACCAGTGTATTGTGACCCTACCTTGATTAAACAAGTCTGGCAAAATCTCATCAGCAATGCCCTCAAATATAGTGCAAAATCAGATCATAAAGTTATTGAAATCTCTGCAAACCAAGAGGATAAATCAATAACATATTGTATAAGAGATCGGGGAGCCGGTTTCCAAAATGAATATGTGGACAAATTATTCGGTGTTTTTCAAAGATTGCACACGGAAAAAGAATTTCATGGAACAGGCGTGGGTCTGGCTATTGTGAAGCGCATAATCCAGCGGCATGGTGGCAAGGTCTGGGCAGACGGCGTAGTGGATGAAGGCGCTTCCTTCTATTTTACGCTGCCGGATATTGATTGATATCTTATTGCTTGGGAGGTATAGCGATGGATAATTATAATGAAGTAGAAATATTGATTGTGGAGGATAATCCTGATGATGCCGAACTGTCATTACGGGCACTAAAGAAGAATAATATCTGCCACAATATTATGGTGGCAGAAGATGGTGAAGAAGCACTTGATTTTCTCTTCGCCCGTGGAAAATTCCTTCAGAGGAAGACAAATTGCCATCCTAAAGTAATTTTCCTCGATCTTAAACTGCCCAAAGTGGGCGGAAAGGAAGTGCTTAGGGCAATAAAAAGCGATCCTGGGAAAAAGGTTATTCCTGTAGTAGTTCTCACCTCTTCCAGAGAAGAACGCGATATTATAGAATCCTATGATCTGGGAGCAAACAGCTACATTGTGAAACCGGTGGAATTTGATGAATTCGTGGAAGCTGTAAGAGAACTCGGACTATACTGGCTCCTCCTAAATCAGCAATAATCTTATTCCCAGACTGAAATTTCTACCCATCGCCGGAAAATAAAAATTATCGTCATATTCCCAGTCACCATCTCCATCATCAAGATAACCTGCAGTTTCATATTTCAGATCAAAAACATTGTTGAGCCTGAATTCCAGATTAAGTGTAGTATTCCCTACAAAGTTTTCAAAAGTATAATCAAAGCCCACATTGTAAACCGTAAATTCTTTGACAATATGAGCAGAATTTTCACTGTTATCCAGATACTGGCTGCCTGTGTATTGCATCTGTGTAAATCCCCTGAATTTTCCTGAGTAGAAATCTATCTTTGCCTGCCCAAATAATTCCGGGTGACCCCCTAATGTGTTACCAGAAAGTTCTATCTCACTGCCATCCCACTGTTGATAAGAGAATTTTCTGAAATAATTGTCCGACCAGGCAAATGAAGAAGAAAATTGCAGATATCTGCTTAACCTGCTTTTGATATCAATTTCCAATCCTCTGTGCACCGTGGCATCGGCATTACCTCTGATGGCAGTCCCGCTGTCGCTTAATCCGCCATAATCTACTATCTCATTCTTAAATTCCATATAATAGGCATTAAATTTTAGCGACGCTGCATCTGATATCCAGCCAAGACCTGCCTCATAGTCTATCACGTGCTCAGCCTCAACAAGCGGATCACTCCATTCTATTACAGTTATCTCGCCCTCAGAGTTATAGATAACTTTCTTCTCACCAAATAAAGGCTCTACTCCCAGATTATCTGGTCCATCCCAGATATCAAAAAGTTCGCTATCAGATGGCTCCCTATGGGCTATCGCGGCACTGGCGTATATATTTATATGATCATTAAGATTATAGTTAATCCCAAATTGAGGATTCAAAAATGAATAATCCACGCTGTATCTGTTCAAATTCTCTCCAGTAAAATTCCCTGCTCTTTTCTGCTCAAATTCATAGGTTAAATTTTGATAGTGCAGGTTTGCCATGAGAAACAGATTTGGCAATAATCTATAATTCTCATTTATATAGGCTGTGATATACCGCTTATCACCCTGATAGCGATAATATCTCATGCCTTTAATAAAATCCTCCGGCTGCGGATATTGCAGCACGTCCTTCACTTCGCCCCAATGATCACTTTTAAATAAGCTAAGATATGTGCCCAGCATCAGTTCTCCCTTATGATGCTCCAGCGATATATTGCCCACATACCCTATCTGATTCTTTTCTACCCACTTCTGCCTTATCAAATCTGCACTCATCACTTCTGCCGTATCTATTATGCCATACTCAAATAAATCTTCATCATATTTCTTTTGTTCATAAAATCCCTTACCTTTTATGTAAAATAGGGTGTTTTTAAGGTGCATTTTATCACTTATCCGGTAGAGATTATGTAATTCAAAGTGAGGCTGGCTAAAATCGTCTATCTCATTGTCATAGGTTATTGGATTATGCTGGTGATTCACTTTGAGATCCTCTTCCCACGAAGCATACCAGGCAGCATGAGTGATCTCATGTCCGGTATAAAAATTAATATCCGTCACACTTCTTTCAGCCTGATAAGTTAACGAAGAATAAAATGAACTAAGCTCCGTAGCAGAATTATCTCGGTAGCCATCCGAACTTACTTGTGACAGCCTGATATTTAATCTGAGATCATCAGAAAGTGAAGCAAAGTAATTCATCCCTGCCTTACGCAAATTATGGCTTCCCATCACGGTATAGAGAGTGCTTTGATCACCGGAATATTCATCACCCGCAGATGTGGTTTCTATATTGATGGTGCCTCCCAGCGATGCTATGCCATATTTGGAAGCTCCCGAACCTCTTTGAAACTGGATGTCCTGCACGCTTTCACCAAAATCCGGCATGTTAACCCAGTAAACCTCATGGTCTTCCGGGTCATTTAATGGTATCCCATTGATCATCACACCAATCCGCTTCTGGTCAAAACCTCGCAGCTTGATATGAGAATAACCTGTGCCCGAACCGGATTCCGAATAGGCAAATAGTCCCGGAACCTCATCCATTAATAAAGGCAGATCATCCCCATGCAATGATCTTTTTATATCACTGCCGGTGATATTACTGTAGGTTAATGGCGTCTTTCTCAACTGGCTGCGTGTCTCGGTGATAGATATGCCATCCAGTTTATATGATTTGGGGATAAGAGATACCACTACCGGCTCATACTGAGGAATAATTATCTCTTTGCTGCTCTGCTCAAATCCTATACGATTAAATATCACCTCATAATTGCCCGGCTTTATATTGCTGAAACTGAAATTTCCGTCTCTGTCCGATATTACCCTTTTCTCCAAACCAGTTATGCTAACTACCGCATCAGATACTCCCTCCAGCGTTGTGCTGTCAAGTATCCTGCCATACATGGTTTCTCCCGATAAGATCAACGGAATAAATAGTGTCGTAAGTAATAATAACCTTAAGCATTTCATCATAACTCCTTTGTCATATTATTGGCAAAATCTCTTAATACCTCGGCGGTGCAATAATATTCCAAAAAAGCTCTCTGTGCTAAATTCCTCCGCCGGTATTAACCGGATCAGGTTCAAAGGGTTTTTCTCAACTGCTTTCCGCAGTACCCCTTTAGCCCATTGCCTAAAGACCTGAAGGCAGACAAATATCCCCGTGATGATATGTCAATTACTTTTTCGGACGAGTCAGGAAATTTATTGGTTAATATTTGATTGACAAAAAAGAGCCTGGAGGCAATAAGAACCCATCGGTTGGATTATGCTGATGTGCAGGGATATATTTGAGAAATAGAGTTTTTGCCAAGAAAAATTGGAGTATGAGAAAAGATGGAAACTGATTTTTTAAAAAATCTCGATTTTGAGAAATTGAATGCTTTGCTGGAAAGCTTCAACCGGTTAACTGGCTTATCAACCGCCATTATAGACACGGAAGGAAATATTTTAGCCAAATCAGAGTGGAAACAAATTTGCACGGAATTTCATCGTGCTCATCCCGAAACCGCTCAGTATTGTGTGATAAGCGATACCGAATTATCTAAGAAAATTGCTCAAGGTAAAAAATATCATTCTTATCAGTGCTTAAACGGATTGATAGATGTAGCTATGCCTTTAGTGATTAAAGGTAAACATATCGCTAACCTTTTTATCGGACAATTCTTTCATGAAGAACCCGATTATGATTTCTTTATAAAGCAGGCAGAAAAATATGGTTTTGATGAAAAAATATATCTGGAAGCCCTGAAAAAAGTACCGGTTGTTACTAAAGAGTATGGACTTATCGCTATGGAACACTTCTCAAGTATGGTTCAGCTTGTAAGTGAAACTCTCTACCGGAATATCAGGCAGAATGAGCTGAACGATGCTCTCAAAGAAAGCGAAGACCATTTCCAGTCATTATTTAATAAAGCTCCTCTTGGCTATCAGTCTCTCGATTCTGATGGATTTATTATTGATGTAAACCAGCAATGGTTAGATACTCTTGGATATGAACGGCAGGAAGTAATCGGGAAATGGTTTGGCTGCTTTATCACCGCTGCCAATAAAGATAACTTTCGTGAGCAATTCCAAATTTTCAAAGCACAGGGACATATACATAGTGAATTTGAAATGAACCATAAAAATGGAGGAGTCTTATTCCTTGCCTTTGAAGGGAAAATTGCACATGATCTTAATGGCAATTTCAAGCAGACACATTGCATTTTTCAAGATATCACACAGTGGAAGCAGGCAGAAGAAAAGATAAAATCAAGTTATGCCCTGCTACAGATCGCCGGTAATACTGCCCATTTCGGAGGCTGGAGCGTCGATCTGGAGAAAAAAATCTGCACCTGGTCAGACGCCGTGGCTGATATTCACGAAATGCCTCGAGGGTACGCTCCTTCACTGCAGGAAGGTATAAATTTCTACGCTCCCGAATGGCATGAAAAAATCACTCAGCTTTTTAACGACTGTGCCCAAAATGGTATTCCCTACGATCAAGACATGGAAATTATCACAAAAAACGGAAAACGTGTCTGGGTGCGCACTATCGGAATTGCCCAAAAAGATGAGAAGGGAAATATTATTAAAGTGGAAGGTTCATTCCAGGATATCACCCAGCGTAAAGTGCTTAGAGAAGAAATCATGCTTCTGGCTCATACTCTGAAAAGTATTAATGAATGCGTTAGTATTGCTAATTCCCAAGATAGACTTATCTTCGTTAATGATTCTTTTATAGATACCTATGGTTACAGCAGAGAAGAATTGATCGGAAAAGATATCAGCATTGTAGATTCGCCAAAAAATCCTCCCAATTTTCAGAAAGATATTTTTGCCGCTACTCTAAAGGGGGGCTGGTCAGGCGAAATATGGAATAAAAGAAAAGATGGAAGCGAATTCCCGATTTCTCTTTCTACCAAAATATTCTTCGATAATGAAAATAAACCCTACGCATTTATCGGAGTCGCCAAAGATATTACCGAAAGAAAACAGGCTGAAGAAAAAATCCTCAAACTCAATGAAGAACTTGAAAATAAAGTTGCTGAAAGAACCCAGGAATTACAAAAACGGGTTTCAGAATTAGAAATATTTTATGATGCCACCATCAATCGGGAATTCCGCATCAAAGAATTGCGCGATGAAATCGAGCGGCTGAAAAATAAAAAAGGAGAATGACCTTCATTCTCCTCTTATAAATCTATTACGCTATAATATCTTAACGGTTTAGCAAATTCAAATGCTAATTCTCTTCTTCGTCATCTTCAAAAAAACTCTCGTAATCATCATCATAATCAATGTAATCATCTTCATCTTCATCAAAATCATCATCATCCTCGTCATCTGACTCTAAATCGTCTTCATCTAAATCAAAATCATCCGAATAATACTCATCATCTTCTTCCGAATAGACGATCTTGGCTCCGCATAAGGGACACAGCTTGAGATTAGGCTTAATCTCTTCTCCACATCTTTTACAGTAAGGCATAATTTCCTCCTTAATTTTTTTCTTAAAAGAATTACACCTGAACTAAAAACAAGGCTTTTAAGATTTTTGCCCCTTATTCTGTCAAGCACTAATATCCTCTCTTATAATATTTCATAATTGCGTACTACAAGTTTGCTTATATATTATCTATACAATATTATTATTTTTTAAACCTCACTTACGATAGTTTTAATATACCACTTGATACATTTCAGTTTGGATCAAGCTTGATCTGATTGAGAGTCGTTTTGCCTGCATTAGAGAGGGTTATAGTGATATTTGTAATGCAGAAAGAGAGATTGGGAGGAAAATGGTATTTTTCTAATATTTTCGGCATGTATCATAATAAATTGAAATAAAGATACTAATACTATTGTTATAATTTATTGTGTTTTCAGTGATTTTAACTTTGTCTTCGAAGGCACATTATTTCAGATGATAGAAAGCCTGCGAACAAGTTTCGTCTAATACTTTTCTGAGAGTGGCAGAAATATGCAAGGTCTCGGCAGGCTTCGGGTCGCCCCAGGAGATAAGCCGCAGTCTAGAGTTTGTTAGCAAAAAATGGTTTTGAATTTCTTGACAAATATCAGAGGCGGAAAGGAATAAAAAAAAAGAAGTTGTTTATGGAGCATGATGAGTAACAGGTTATTGGCACGTAATATAGGTTCTATGGGGATTGCTGTATTTATAAGCAGGATATTTGGCTTGGTGCGTGATATTATCATGACAGCAGTATTCGGCACCAGTTGGATAGCGGATGCCTTCCAGGTAGGATTTCAGATTCCGAATTTACTTCGCAAGCTGTTTGGTGAGGGAGCGTTATCCTCGGCATTTGTTCCGGTTTACAATGAGATAGGGATCAAAGAGGGTCGAGAGCGTCAGATTCGCTTTGCACTTAACATAATCTCAATATTGAGTTTATTTCTCTTGTTTTTGTGTCTGGTGGGGATATTGGCGGCGCCCCTCATTGTTCGCCTTCTTGCTCCGGGGTTTGATGCACAGCGTTATGAATTGACCGTAAAGCTAACGCGTCTTCTTTTTCCCTATTTATATTTGATTGGATTATCATCGACTTTGATAGCGATTCTCAATTCGCATGACCGTTTTTTTATTCCGGGATTATCATCTGCCTTTTTGAATATCGGGATAGTGCTGTCTATATCATTATACCAGCTATTTAATCCCCAGTCCAGTTTAGAGGAAAAGATATACTCAGCAGCAGCGGGAGTTCTTTTGGGAGGAGTGCTGCAGACAATCATCAATTTTCCTTTAATGGCTCGGACGGGTTATAAATTTATGCCCTATATAAACCTGAGAGATAAGACTGTATCCATAGTGGGCAGGTTATTTTTGCCGGGAGTGATAGGCATGGCAATCCGCCAGGTCAATCTGGCGGCAGACATGATAATAGCCTCATTTCTGCCAGCCGGCAGTATTGCAGCTTTAAATTACGGCAACAGGCTCATGCAATTGCCTTTGGGTATCATAGGCATCTCGGCAGGGGTTGCGGTGCTGCCCTTATTCAGCAGATATACTGCGGAAAAGAACTGGCAGAAGCTCAGTGACAGCTTTCGGTTCGGGATAGTGAGCATCTATTATCTTATGCTGCCCATAACGGCAATAATCATAGCATTAGGCAGTGATCTGGTAAGGATCATATTTATGCGTGGAGCCTTTGATGAGCAATCATTGCAAATGACAAATTATGCTTTGGTCTTTTATTCGCTGGGGCTTGTATATTATTCTTTAAACCGTCAATTGATCCCGCTGTTTTATGCTCAGAAAGATACCAGGACGCCGGTGAAGATTTCGGCATTTATCATACTCTTAAATATACTGCTGAATATAATATTGATGCAATGGCTGGCTCACGGAGGACTGGCTTTAGCTACTTCAGTCTCTGCCTATGTGCATTATCATGTATTAAGATATTATTTAAAAAAGAAATATGCGCAAATCCGGTTTCCCAGTCTTGCGATAGTGATCAGTAAAATTGTGATCTTCAGCAGTGTAATATTCATAATATTATGCCTGTTGAAGGGGTTATATACACCGGTAGATTTCTGGACATCTGCCTTGAGGCTGGCGGTGCTGTTAACAATATCGGGAGTACTGCTGCTGGGTGGCAGAAAAGTTCTCCGGATCAGCTAAGATACTATGGACGAAACACTCAGACGTAAACTTGATCTTGTTCCAGCAAAACCTGGTTGCTATCTGATGAAGGGAAAGGATGGCAAGATTATCTATGCAGGTAAAGCGAAGCTTTTGAATCACCGTTTGCGGAGTTACTTTAATAATTCGCAGAAAGATGCAAAGACAGCCGAATTAGTGGAAAAGATCAGAGATTTTGATTATATAATAGTCAATACAGAGAGAGAGGCTTTGATACTGGAGAATAACCTGATCAAAGAGCATCTCCCCCGCTACAATGTATCGCTTCGGGATGACAAGCAATTCCCCTTTATCGCGATCACTACTGAGGCATATCCCCGCATATTTGTAACCAGACAGACGCCAAAAAACGGTTCACGCTATTTTGGTCCTTTCACGGATGTACGAGCTTTAAGGCGAACTTTGCGGCTTTTGGAATGGGTGTTTCCTCATCGTACCTGCAAGCGGATAATCCCCAGAGATGAGATCAAATACCAGAAAGCCTGCTTAAATTATCAGATGAATAAATGTTCTGCGCCCTGTATAGGTAAAATCACTTATGCCGATTATCAAAAAATTATTCGGAAGATCACAAAATTCTTAGATGGTCGTAATGAAGAGATACTGGAGCAATTGCGAGAAGAGATGCAGGAAGCATCGGACTCGCTGAGATTTGAAGAGGCGGCAGCATTGAGGGATAAGATTGAAGGTATCCAACGGGTAAACCGCAACAGGACTCTTTTTTTTGAGGACTTTAAGGACCGTGATATCATAGGAATCTATAAAGAAGATCAACGGGCAGCGGTGGCAGTGATAAAAATTGTAGAAGGCAAGATGCTGACAAAAGAGACCTATACAATGAAAAATGTGGAAAAGAGCGAAGAGTCAGAGATAATTTCTGCCTTTATCTCTCAATATTACGAAAGCAGATTGGATTCATTACCATGGCGGATATTACTTCAGGTAAAGCCGGATGATTTTGAATATCTGGATGAGTTATTTCACAGAAGATTGCAGGTGCCGCAACGGGGTGAGATAATGCAATTGATAAAGATAGCAGCAGATAATGCATTTAACCGGGTGGAAGAAGATAAGCTGATGCACCTGCGATCTAAGAACCGCACAATATATCCTGTTAAAGATCTAAAAGATAAATTAAACCTGAAACTATTACCCCGCAAGATGATTTGTCTCGATATCTCCAATATACAGGGCACGGATGTGGTTGCCTCGCTGGTATATTTTGAGAATGGCAAACCGAAGAAGAAAAATTACCGTAATTTTATCATACGCAGCTTTGCTGGTCAGAACGATTTTGCAGCGATGCAGGAGACAATGACGCGATATATGAGCAAAGTGGAAGCAATTGACAAGCCTGATTTGATAGTGATAGATGGTGGCAAGGGTCAATTGAACAGTGCCGTGAGTATTTTGGAGAATCTGGGAATAACAGATATCGAGATAATTTCGCTGGCAAAGCGTGTAGAAGAAGTATTTATGCCCAATCACACAGATTCGATCTTTTTGCCGCGTTCTTCGGCGGCATTAAGGTTATTGATAAATATCCGAGATGAGAGCCATAATGAAGCGGTGAGATTTCACCGGAAGCGGAGACAGAAGCGGACTTTGAAAAGCGAGCTGGATGAAATCCCCGGGATAGGAGCCAAGATGAGATTTTTATTATTAAAGGAATTTGGTTCGGTAGAAAGGATCAGAAAGGCAAAATATGAAGAATTAGTCAGCGTTAAAGGAATAGGTCCGCAATTGGCGAGAAAGATAATGGAATCGGTAAAAGAGAAAGGGGATGCATCGCCGGATATGTGATGCACCCCCCAGGCAAAATCCTTATTTAAAGTCTTCTGCTTTCTTTATAAATTTATTCATATTAGATTCATATTGCACGTATAGGGTCTGTGTATCATTATTAAGCTGAACCACGTATTTTTTATCTTCGTATGGGGCATAGCGAAGATAATAAGTATCTCCGTTCCACATTTCTATACCAAGTTGGAGCGATGGGTTTTGAAGAGCAGTGGCATAGTCATCGAATTTACCATCAACAAAATCTGAGGCAGCAAATCTCTTGAAGCTTGACTTAATAGAATTAAGGGTAGAATTATCATCTTCCAGAAAGAAATTTTCTATTTCATCGGCATATTCCCAAAGGGAATCAGATTGAGTAAGAGTATAGCCTACATCATCGGAGACCACCATAAATTTGGTAATCTGTTCCGGGTCGATCTCAATGATTTCGCGCCTGCGCCAGGAGCCTAAGACAGGCTTGATGATGCTTGCGATATTAGTTTCCAGGAGAAATACTTCATTAGAGCCAAGTTTTCTCACCGGGGTAACACTATAACTACTGCTTTTTCCCACCAGCACATCATCTAAAATCTTACCGTTTGTGTCATAGGTTTTAAAGTGGGTAGCCAGCGAATCTAAGAGGCTGTATTTTTCCAGTGAAGCCACATTTTCCGAGACGGGAATAGTAGATGCTTCTGCTCTGAGAACGGTATCAAAGATTTTCTCCATTTTTCCTACCTGCAATTGCCAGGTAACAGGATAATCTATAATCCAATCGAAGCCTTGTTTGGCAAGATGAAGTGTATCTGAGGCTTGTGCGATTTCAATCCGGGAGACGGAATTTGAGTCAGCGGTAAAGAAATTGAATCTTTTTTCCTGGCTGCTATCCATGCTTGCGATCAGATAGATAATCACCAGCACAACCAGCACTACAAGATATGTAAGAGTTTTCTTATTCATAAAGATCTCCTATTCTAATTTTTCTACGTGATTCTTTTCTCCAGCGGAGGATGCCATAAACGATGAGCAGCAGAGATGGCAGGAGGATATTTAGCCATTTGATGATCTGGCGAGTAGAATTTTTAACCGGTTTCAGTGGTCTATATTCGGTTTCGCGTGATCTAATCTCTATCAGACCCTCGTCGCCAGCCAGATAATCTACAGAATTGATGACAAAAGTTTGATTACCTTCGGCTTTACCGGCAGCGTCTTCACGCATAAAATTACTACTGGGCACAAAGATGATACGGGCATTAGAAGTGGAAGGGATAAGATCGGGATAATCAGGATCATCAGCGAAATAGCTGATCATCTCACCGGAATAAAATCCACCCAGGATTTTTTTACCCTCCTTGAGCATCGCCCTCAAGTCTTGCTGCATATATTTATTATATCCTATATCAAAGCGTGGTCCAGTAGTTTGACCAGAATGAGCAGAGCTGTATAAAAGAGGCTGGAAATTGCTTATCACTTTCGTGGTATCCAGTTCTGAGACAAAAATCATCTGCACAACATCTATGTTTTTCACGATCGGATTAGCTTTATTTCTATTAGTGACAATTGGAAAGAAGGGGTATTCTACCGGGGTATTAAAACGGAATATCCCCTGCTGTCTGGTGATGGATATCTGTCCACATTCTGCATCAGCGACCAAGTTCTTTTTAGCTGCGATACCATAGCTTTCTAAGAGGTTAAGAAAATTGGATTCATAAACTGAGGCAGAGGCACTTTGGATATCTGCCTTCACTCTGTCCTGGAATATCAAAACATTCCCGCCCTGCATAATATACTGGTCAAGGTTATAAAGCTGTTCCTGCGAGAGGCTGTCCGCCACAGCAGTGATGAGAAGTGCGTCTGTATCAATAGTGATGGGTTCTTCTAATTTAGTATCAATGAGTTCATAGCTTTCGCTTATCATTTCCCGCATAGTTTGATAGGGAGAAGCCGTCTGCCCCATACCCAGGGCAATATCTTCCTGATCTGCCGAATAAAAAGCTACCTGCTTCATTTTTTGAGCGGAGATTTTTTTTACAGATTTGGTGATATCATATTCCAGTCCTTGGGTATTCTGAATAAATGGTATGGATTCCACCTTATCCTGATAGAGGAATGCCAAACCCATATAAATCTCTCTGAGAACAAGCTGATCCTGCTCATTGACCCTCATGGTCATGGGCTGAATATTATATTTTTGTGCTTCTTCCTTGAGCCCTTCTTCATCTTTGGGATCAACGAATTCGAATCTGAGTTTTCCGCCGGAATATGCTCGGTATTCATCGAGCAGATCGCGGGTAAATCTGCCGGCATCGGCATATTGCCCAGGCAGAGATTTGGAGAAATATGCTTTAACTACCAGCCTGTCGTCCAGGTTTTTTACTGCCTGTTTTGAGGCTTTAGACAGAGAATAAATCTTGCCTTTAGAAAAATCGAGACGGCTGAAAAATGTCTGGGATAACAAGGTTATAAAGATAACTATCACCACCAGAATGATAAAATTTATCCAGTTTGATTTATTATTCATCATTAATCTCCTATTTCCACTTTCTTGATTCCAGAACTGTGATAGCAAGTCTCAGGAATATAATTATCAAACCAAGGAAATAAACCAGGTTACGGGTATCAATCACGCCACGGGCAATATTAGAAAAATGATAGCCAATGGAGATATATTGAAAGAATCCCGCCAGAGCTGCCGGCACAAAAAATAGAGAGTACTGCATCATATAGAGGACAAAGATAATGGCAAAACTGATAATGAATGAGACAATTTGATTATTAGAGAGGCTGGAGGCAAACAGACCGATAGCCGCATAGACAGCTCCCACCAGAAGCAAGCCGAAATAACCGCAGAAGATGGCACCATAATCTATATTTGAGCCCAGTACTATAATAGTGATAAAGTGGATAAAAGTGAAGAGCAATCCAATAAAAATAAGCTTAAGAGCTGCCCAGTATTTACCCATAATTATCTGGGTATCCGTGAGCGGGAAGGTGGAAAGTAATTCAATAGTGCCATTGCTCTTTTCTTTGGCAATTAAGCCCATGGTGATAACAGGTACAAAGAACATAAATAGCAGTGGGATCATATCAAATATTGATCTCATATCGGCAGTATTAGCCAGAAATAGAGGACTGGCAAAAAACCAGCCGGAAAACAGAAGGAACACGATGAGAAAAATATATGCAGCCGGAGAGCCAAAAAAGGATGCTGTTTCTTTTTTACATATGAGTTTTGAATAGTTCATTATCTACCCCCTTGCATAGTAAGATTTCTGAATACAGCTTCCAAGCTTACGTCATCACGATGTAATTCATATAAAAGCCAGTTTTTCTTTTTGATATAATTAAATATCTCCGGTCTCCTTTCAGCCGTATTATCATATTCCAATAGCACATCGGAGATATCTCCGAGTTGCTTAATTTCAAGGATATTCATATTGCCAAGGTCTTCCACCATTTTTTCAAGGGCATCAGGCTCAGCAGCCAATTGTAATCTGATTTTAACTCTTTGATTAATGCTTGCCTTTAATTGATCAGACGAACCATCAGCGACAATTCTGCCCTCATGAATTATCACTATCCTGTCGCAGACTGCCTGAACCTCCTGCAGGATGTGACTGGAGATAATCAGAGTTTTTTCTTTCCCCAGTTTTTTGATAAGTTCCCTGATCTCCATAATCTGATTTGGGTCTAATCCGCTGGTGGGCTCATCCAGGATGAGGATATCGGGGTCATGAATAATAGCCTGCGCCAAGCCAACGCGTTGCTTATAACCCTTGGAAAGGTCTTGAATGGGCTTATAGACAACCCCGTGAAGCCCGCAAAGATCGATGATCTCCTTCAGTCTGGCTTTAAAATTTGGTACATTACGAATTTCAGCGACAAACTGGAGGTAATCATAAACCAGCATTTCAGTATAAAGCGGGTTCAATTCGGGCAGATACCCGATGCGTTTTCTAATTTCGAGGGAATTGTCTATAACATTGAGATTATCGACATAGATATTCCCTTCAGTGGGTGACAAAAAGCAGGTGATTATTTTAAGCGTAGTAGATTTTCCAGCTCCATTGGGACCCAGAAAACCAAGGATTTCGCCATCGTGAATATCAAAATTCACATGATCAACTGCTCTTACAGTTCCATAATCCTTAACTAGATTTTCCAATCTGATCATGAATCTTACTCCTTAAAAAATTCTTATTTATAATACTAATACACTATTACACTATTATATATTTACTGCCAACATCTTTACCCGAATACAAAAGACCGCAATTAAATAAACGAATCAGCCTGAGCAGGTTACACATTTTTTTTATGCCGGGTCATTATCAATCAGGGCAGCGACAGGTTCCAAGCCCCAGACCGAGTTTTCTGCAATAACCTTGAGTATAGTGCCTCCGCCGGTAAAGAAATAATAGGAGGGGTCTTGCAGAGCCATTTGATATATATCCGGCAGCAGGATATTGAGCTCTTGCAGAGTGTCTCCGCCGCCGAAAAGTTTTAGTGCAGCGAAATTTCCTGTGATCATGGTATCAAGTGCAAAAGTGCCTTCTGTGAAATGAGGTGTGAACCCCATAACAGCATTAATAAAAATAGTTTCTGCTTCGGCAAAAACACTTTTTACCTTATCCACCTGGAAAGATTCTGCAGATATATCAAGGATATAATTGAGTTTTTGGTCTTTTGTAAGGTCTGATAATTTAAGAGTTCTGAACTTCCCGGGGATTTTGCCATCCGGGATATCGCTTTCCACGAGATATTCGGGCTCTATCACCTTAGCTGGATAATTCATAGCAAGCTGCACAAAGTCTTGTGCAGCCTGTTTATCAGCTTCGGTTACGCCCTTTATATCTAATTTATATTTCACGCAGAGATAGGCATTATATATCACACCGCCCAGCATCAGATGGTCTGCCAATTCAAGCAGTGCAGAGAGGGGTTTAATTTTTGTATCAAATTTTGCACCGCCTACCACAGCGAGAAATGGTCTTTTTGGTTGCAGGACATCATCCAGATGCCTGATCTCTTTTTGCATAAGCAATCCGGCATAAGCAGGGATAAATTGAGGGGGGACTATCGTGGAAGCGTGAGGCTGCCAGGAGCCAAAGGCATCGTTGACAAAGATGTCGGCAGTTTCGGCTAATTGTTTACCGAATACTTCCTTTGCCTCATCCTTTGCTTCCTCACCTTTGAACCAGCGGGTGTTTGGGATATAGACGACATCGGGGTTCTGTTTTTTGAAAATGTTATTTACAACATAATAGCTTATATGTGAGATACCGTCTTCGTCGGTAGCATCAAGATGCAGTTCTACAGCATTAATCCCTTTTTTACAAAGATATTCCACAATGGGTTTCACAGAAGTATTTTCCGAGATATCAATCTTTCCTGTCTCCTTGTTTCTGGGGCGCCCAACGTGTGTCATTAACACGATTTTACCGCCTTGGGACAGGATATATTCAATAGTATCCAGAGAAGCTTCAATGCGGTAGGGATCAATAATCCTGCCCTTTTTCACTACATTGTGATCCACCCTCAAAAGCACAATATTTCCCTTTAGATCAGCAGATTGAACCTTGCGAACTGATTTCATGTTTCCTCCTTATAACTTACTACTTTTAATAAAATATCTCTAATCAATAACCAATCAACATTTTTTTTTATAATAAAATCATTATCGCCTGAAAATAAGATCAGGTTGGCATATTTACCCGATTTTTTATCGTGACGCAATAAATCCTCACCTTTAATTTTTATCATATCGATGGTAGCAGGATCAATCACCAGATAATCATCAGGTAGAAATTTATGGAGCAGGTAAATAATATACTCTTTTCTTTCTTCAGAAATCAGATTTAAAAGAAAGCTGAGTTCGGCAGCTTTGAAAATACCAATAGCGACAGCTCTGCCATGTTCAATATCAAATTTTGAGGCAGATTCAATGATATGAGCAAAAGTGTGACCCAGATTCAATAATCTCCTGTTTCCTGTATCTTTTAGATCAGCAGAACAGATCATCATTTTGTAATGCAGGGCACTGAGAATGAATTCTTCAATACTATCCTGCCAGGTCTTTTTATTTTTATTATTAAGTTTACCAAGGATACTGCCATTTTGCAGGAGAGCTATTTTGATCAATTCTGCCAGCCCGGCAAAGAAGTGTTTTTGGGGCAGGGATTTCAAGAATTCTATGATGATGAGCACCTTTTCTGCGGGATAAAAGGAGCCCAGCAGATTCTTTGCACCATAATAATTTATGCCTGTTTTGCCGGCGATGGCAGCATCGATCATACCAATAAGAGTAGTGGGTATAAGATACAAATGGCAGCCTCTCATATAGTTGCAGGCAACCCAACCCGCCAGGTCTGTAGTGATGCCTCCCCCAGCGGCTATGATGTATGAGTGGCGATTTGCCCTGTTTCTGACGAGCCAGTTTATTATGGATGATGCTTGTGCCAGTGATTTATTTTCTTCAGTGGCATCAAAGAGAAATATCTTATCAGTTTGTGAGGTAAATCCAGGATAAAGATGAAGTAATTTTTTATCGATTATTAGAAAAGTATCTTTGGTAAATATCTCATCCAGCTTTTCAAAATTAGTGATTACTACCTCAGTAGAAAATCCGCCCAGATCATACTTCATCTTTTCGTCTCACCTTGGAAATAATATAGTGGAGATAGCCTTTTTGCGAAAGATATAAATAAGTGAGTGAGAATATCACCAGCAGGACAGATATCTTTGTAATGAATAAGCTGATGCTGAGATTTACGGCTATAAGATTAATAAATGATGCTATTAGCATCACGAAGAGGCTGATAAAAATCCACATGGCGTTATACCCTACTTTAAAAGCCTTTTCCACAGTGATATAATTAACGAGCACAATAAAAAGATAGGCTATAATCGAGGCGAAGCCAGCACCCAGCATACCAAAGCCAGGAATCCAGAGCCAGTTAAGAAAAATATTTATAAGGGCAGCGAGCACAGATGCCAGCGCGATGGATTCTGAGCGTTTCAGGATATAAAAGCCCAGTACGAGGATATTTGATAATCCTCTCAAGAACATAGAAATAACTCCAAAAAAAACCAGCGAAGCACCTTCCTGATAGCTGGAGTCTAAGACAAGAAATATTTCGCGAGAAAAAATAATGATGCAAACTGCTATTAAGCAGGCGGACAGGCTATAGAAATTAAAAAGTTTTTTGAGCTGTCTTTTGGCATAATCAAGATCCTTGATTTGCATAATATAGGGGAAAAAGAGGAGATCAAATACTACAGTGAACAGTGTGATGATCATACCCATTTTATAAGCAATGGCATAGATACCGGCATCGTAGAGAGTTCTGGGTGATAACAGGTTAAGCATGTATCTATCGGCACTTTGGAGAGAAATCACTGCGAAAGTGGCAGGAACCATAAAAATACCAAATCTAATAATATCGCGGAATAGTTCTACCGAAAACTTCTGATATATTTTGTTACCATCAGATAATTCCCGCCAGATTATTCTGAAAAAGAATAAGGAGTGCAGATAAGAAGCAATACTTGAAACAGCCAGAATAATGAAAAATTTAAAAATATCGAGGCTGCCCAAAAGACTAAAAATCAGCACCAGAAGAAGGGTTACAATATTTTTAGTAAGATTCAAGATGGAATATTCTCTGGATTGCTGCCTGATATTTAAAAGAACCAGCACAAGACCGGAGAAAACATCAAAAATGATAATTACCAGAGTGAGGCAGATCAATATACTGAAATCATTGGGACTATTGATCATCAATTGAGCAAAAGACTTTCTGAATATGAAGATTATGGCAGAGAGAATGGTAGCATTAATTGTAACGGTGTGCCAGGTGGTGGAGATCAGGGACAATCTGGCAGCATTATCTGGCTGTTTATAGTAAAGAGTGAGCAGAGATTGATGTAATCCAAGCTGGAAGCAATGTGAAGCTATGGCAGCAAAAAGTAGCATAATAGAATAAACAGCAAATTCTTCTGGTTTGAGTGACCTGCTGATAACAGGTAAGAGCAAAAATATCAGTAATTTATTAAATACTGCGCCCCAGGAATAATTCATCAATCTATTAAAGACAGGAATATCAAACAATTTCATGATCTTTTTTACCAAGGTATAAATCCGGGGTCGTCGCAATTTTTACAGATTTCCATAGCCCCTTGTCGTGATACCTTAAGTATTTCGCGGCAATTGACGAATTTTGGGTCAAACCAGATGGACATCAATTTCTTTTGCAGGAGACTGCCGAAACAATATTTAGCATAATAATCCATGCAGCATAGCAGGACTTTTCCTTCCCAATTGATCACTAATTGTGAAAGAGGTCTCAGGCAGGGCGAAAATAACACTTTATTTTTTTTGAATATCTCTCCGCCACGGTCTGTTCTCCACATATCGCAATTACGGACGATTTTTATAAATGCGGGATATTTTTTTTGCAGCTTTTGTAAATCCGGCTTATCGTAATCATCGTAATTTGTCACGAAGAAGTAATTAGTGCCAGCCTCAATTAATTTAAGGAATCTCTCCTCATTAAGTAAATCACCATTACTATTGATCTGTATCCAGGAAAGCGGTAATTTTTTCCGGGCATAAGCAAGTAATTCTTCCAGCCTGTTATCCAGCAGGGGTTCATTATAGAAGTGAGGACTAATTCTACCACAGAAATTGAAGATAGATAATTGATCAATAATACTTTTCCAGGTACACACAGGCATCCTTCCCTGCTCCCTCTGTTTGAATACTGGATTGTTAAAGCAGAATTCACAGGTTCTATTGCATGCGGATACAGTTTCTATATTTGTAGATACCATGCCATAAATCCTGAATTGCCTTTTGAGCTTAATTTTTCTGAGCACTTCCAGTTTAAAAACATTGGTCCAGTATGCAATTGAGTTTATTTTCAGGTTTCTTTGGCTAAGATCATGCTTTATTATCCTGATAAATATGAGTTTTAATCTTAAATTTATCTTCATAGTAATCTTCTTATTAAGTTCTTAGTATTTTCCGCGATAATTTCCCAGATATAATTATTCATGATTCTATTTTTAAGAATCTCCTGTCGGGGAGAATTCAGAGATTCCTCAATTTTGTCTGCAATAGAATTGATATCAGAAGGATTGGGATAAAAGGCATGGTCTGCAAAATATTCGCGAGTTCCGCCTTTTGGTGTTATCACAATATTTGCTCCGGCAAGACCGGCTTCCAAAGCAGCTCTGCCAGGTGTTTCGTAGCGAGTGGGCAGGATAAATGTATGACAAGCAGCATAAGCAGATTCCAGCAGCGGATCATTGTGATCAAACCAGCCCAGATACTTGATATTGGGGCTCTTTTCAATTTCCCTGCGACATCTATCGCCTTCTGCATTATGAATTATATCGGCAATAATCACGCAGGGCACATCAACCTTCTGCATTGCCTTCACTATATTTAAACCGTTTTTGCGTACCGGACCCAAATGACCTGTATAGAGCACAAAATCTTTTAAACCAAAAGTTTTATAAAAAAGATATGGAGTAGCTTGGGCAAATCTGGATTCCACGCCGTTATGAATCACACTAAAATTACTATTTTTTAGATTAAAAGCAGCCTGGAGCAATTTCTTTTCTGCTTCAGTATTAGGCAGGATATGCTGCGAATTTTTACAGATAAACTCCGTGATATCATAATCTGAGATAGAACGGGGGAAGATTTTTCTCAGGGGTTGTTCCAAAAATCTGTAGGATTTTATGACAGACGGCGAATGATTGCTGTAAAAAATGGGATTAACGATATAATTTATCTTTTTTTTAAGCAAGTTTGCAGCAAGCGAATAGGTGGAAATATTGGCTGTAAATATATAAAAAAGATCATCCTCGCTGTATTGCACTTTATCATCCCACATATCAAAGCGGATCACGTCTAATCCATATTCCCGGAGAAATTTATAGATCATTGCTGTTTTATAAGCAGGTCCGCCGGGATTAATGTGTAGTGAAGGATAACTATAGATATACAGTGACATATCAAACCTTCAATAATCTCTTGGGGTAGCCCAGTTTCTTAAAATGATATTTACCACGATAAGCTTCCAGTTCATGCAAATACCAATGCCAGTCTTTATGGTAAATCCGCTGGTAATCTTCAGGAAAATTGCGATTCAGGGGGAAGAGCGGTTTAATGCTCATCAATTCATCACTGCCGGCATTTTGCAGTGCTTCATATCTTCTAAGCCACCAATCAGCATAACTAAGCATAGTGATATTTTGATAATTCTCATCAACAATGTATTCAAAAATAACCTCCAGAAGATAATTTAAGTCATGAGAAGGGTGGTGATAGATGATAGCCGGTCTGTTTTGCCTGCGGCATGCCTCTATCTCCTTCAGGTAATAATCAAGCATTTGTGGCATCGTGAAGTGAGAACGTAATAGTCTGCCAGGGCTAACTGGATGGATGGGTATTTGCACAATATTTTTACCTTCCTTATTTATGATGTAGGGCAAAGCGTCATAGGCAAAGGCAAATTCTGAAGAGTAAATAAATTCAAACTCAAGCAGAACATTTTCCAGTTCTGAATTCCAGTCACCAAACGGAGCAGCAAAACCTGATGGATAAATATTATGTTTCATTAATATATCCATTCCGCTTTTTATATTAGCTCTGTTTGAGGCGGCATCTTTATATAGATAATGTCGGTCACAATGCAGGGCAATTTCCTGATTTCTGAATGAGCCGTAATAATCAAGTATTTCTTTGGAATGCACATCAACAAACCAGGTGGCAGAGATATTATAATGCTCGCACAGGATAAAAAGTGCCTTAATCCGGTTAAAATCAGCAAAATCAGTATCTATTCTGAAAATGAAAAGCGGCATATCGTCGGGCAGGGGGGAATATGCCTGCAATACTTGATCTTTATCGATAAAACAATCTGCCAGGAAATTATTGAAATAGCGAAAAATCTCGAAGTGATTGACGGATTGTACGCGTTCATCGGGTAGTTCGACATTTTCATGATAAAATTTCCTGCGTCTTGTTTTATCAGCTTTCGGTAACTTGAAATCAAGATTAAAAAAAGCTTCCCCCTTTCTGAGAGGTTTGGAGAATTCATATACCTCGGCTTTAGTATCAAATCTGTATTCCATACCCCTGTTGATAAATTTTTCATTTCTTCTTATAGTTCTCACAAGTCTTCCCCACACCGGAGTATATATCAAGAAAGTATCTTCATTAATCTTACTTTTTAAAAGTTCAAGCTCTGATATCGTCAACAACCTGTTGAGAATCAACATATCAGCAGACTTGAGCGAACAACCAGATTCGTTGTAAATAAAAAAAGGTATCCCTGCCTGTAAAAGATTTCTTTGCCAGAAATCTGATTTACCAAGCAGTATTACTGAATTCATAGAAGCTCCAATATCCGATTAATATTTTCCAAGACAGCTTTTTCTCTTTTTTTGATATCATAATGAGTTCTCACCCACTCTGAAGCTTTTTCTCCCAAATCTGCACCTGAACTAAGTGCCATATCAATCTTTATCTTTGCCTCGGATGCTTTTGGCTCACTAAGCACAAAGCCCGTATCTCCGAGGCGCTCTACCAGCTCGGGCAAAGGCGTTACTACAGGAATACACCGCCAATACATAGCTTCTATCAGAGCCAGTCCGAAAGATTCAAAGCGGGAGAACTGGCAGTAGATCCGGGCTGATTTATAGTAGCTCTCCAGTCCCGATTCACTTTGGGGAGGGACGAGTCTGACATTTTTGGAAAGCTTACATTTGCTCAGCAATTGCAGTAATTCTCCACTGGGTCCCACAATGACAAATTCATATTCCGGCATAAGCTTGGCAGTATCGCAAAACAAGCCCAATCCTTTAACACCAAATCTCTGGGGATCAGAACCGAGGCAAACAGTGAGAATGATATCTTTTTTTGTCAATTTTGTTTCTTTATCTGGCTTAAAGTATATCCCGTTAGGAATGTTTTGTATTTTGCCGGCATAAACCGGAAATAGTTGTAGAAGCCGATTATAGTGATCATTGGAAACTGTGAAAACCAGGTCAGCATTTTTCAGGCAGTATAAAAGATGACAATTCGGGGTGTTATTTTTAGAATATTTTACATTCATAAATTCTCTCATTTCATATCCGCCAATCACGACAACAGATTTCTTGCGAAAAATATTTGCCCAGAAAACGCCGGTTCTGGCTCTGAAATCTGCGAACCAGCAATAAACTACAGCACATTGCCTTGCTTTTATGCCAAAAAAGATAAAGAGCCAGAGATAATTTAGCATATTTTTTTTAAGGGTGCTGGCGGGAGCTGTTATAAGCTGAAAATAATCACTTAATATTTTCTGATCCCGTTTCACGAAAGTGGCATCATAGCCGCTTATAAATAAAAGTCTCTTCATTTAGCGAACCAAAATGATCTTACCGCGTTCGATTGCTTTATCTTTGGTGGTTATCACAAAAAAATAAATACCTGAAGAACAATTTTTACCTGCTTCATTTGTGCCATCCCATTCAAACTGCTGAAAATTATTAAGTTGCAGCTTATTCACCAGTAAACCTTCCAGGTCATACAGGTGGCAGGTAGTGCCGCCCTGTGGCATGGTGAAATGGTTTTTGTTTTCTATCCACAGAGTGCCGTCACGCAAAGGATAAAAAGGATTGGGGTACACCAGGATGTCATTGAGTTCCACTTCCTGGTTATCAGATTCACTAATGCCAATATTCACAGAATTCAATCCTTTATCTGTAGCGATATAAAGAGTGCCTGTGTTTTTATCGTATTCCAGATCGTTTATCGCATCAGAAAGCAGCGGACTATTAGCTGTATTATAAGTTTTAAAAAGATTATTTTCGATATCATAGCGGCAGATCCCATTTGTAGCAGTGCCGATCCAGAGATTATTAAAGGGGTCAACTAAAAGAGACCTGGGGTAAGTATTCACCCCGCCGTAGAGCCTTTCCTGTCCTTCAAAATACCACCATTGCGGGGAATCGTTTTCCCCGATGATGAGTTTTTGGGGCTGCCAGCTTAGAGAAGTACCGCTACCGGCAAGGTACTGGCGTTTGGTGCTGTCTTTGCCATATCTATACCACGTTTCTGCATCATACATAAATAAACCTTCGGTGGAAGCAATCCAGATTTGATTTTGAAAATTCTCGTGTCTTTCCAGGGCATCAAAAACTTGTCCGTTTTTAAAATCCCTGTGATCCGGCTGTAGCCAGTTTTGAGTATTTTCCGTTTCTGGAATATCTGAACCCAGCCAGATTTCAAAACCTGTGAGTTTTCCACCTGCCACGGAATATTGCTCACCCTGGAACATCATCATCGCGTTAGATTCATCTGAATTTCCATAAACAATGTGCGGTGCTATGAAAAAATGTAATTGTTCACGGGCTTCATTTGTCAAGAGGATACCACCATTATAACAACATAACCAGATATTGCCGTCACTGCCCAGGAAAGAATTCCCGATGTTTCCTGTGGGTAATTGATAGCCACTTTCATTATAGGGATAAAAATCCCATAAGGGGTTATCTATATTGCTGTAATCAAGAACATTTATTCCTGAAAGTGAGGAAGAAAGATTTGAATAAGAAGTAAACCAGAAGCAATTATTCGGCAGGGGCACTATGGAATTGATATTATTACTTACTAAACCGGAATTAACAGAACTGAAAGTGTTCCAGGAAACACCATTCCAGACAGAAACACCACGATTTCCACGACGGGTATCCGGCGGACTAAGGATTCCATTCCCCACCCAAATTCTATTATTATTATCCATTTTAAGAACAGTAGCAAAATTTGTAGCTATGCAATCCTGAGCAAAAGGCTCACTCCAATAAATCCCGTTGTAAAGTAAAATACCTTCACCCCAGGTGGAAATGGCTATTCCGTCTTCTAAAGCGGTGATACCGGTAACATGTCCTGAAAATAGATTAAGTTCTGCCTTTGTCCATGCTGTGGCATAAAAATCACTATTGAGCTTTATAATCACCTCTTCCCCACTACCCAGAACGGCGAGTTCATCCTCATCCCAATATCCGGTGCCAGCCCAGATATTACCAATCTCATCAAGAAAAACCGGGTAATATGAACGGCCTGACCCATAAACCTGCCAGGAGTGATCATCTATAAAATTTTCGGTATAATGTAATCCTGATTGGGTGCCGATTGCCACAGCCTCATTTTGCCATGAAATGCTCGTAATACGATTATCGGTGAGACCTGAGTTGCCAGTGTTCAGGTGCTGCCAGCTAAGATTCTCATTATTTAAATCTGCATAATCAATACCAAAGTCTGAGCCGCAAAAAAGTATTCCATCTTCACTAATGGCTATGGTGTTATAATGCTGGGTGGTTAAGCCATTGCTTTGATTATAATTCATCACGGAAGGCAGTGGCCAGCCAGTCATTTCATTAAATACACTTATACCCTGAGCAGTGACAGCCACAAATTTACTGCCATATGAAGCGATATCATAAACAAAATCTGAAGGAAGCCCACTTTCCATTTGAAGAGGCATTTTAATTTCGGCATCTTTCAGTCTTGAAATACCTCCTCCCTTGCTGCCTATCAATAGCGTGCCATCGGGCAGGAGTCCCAGGGAGCTTAATTCATTTTCCGTGAGACCGTCTTCCCTTTTAAAAGGTCCCTCAAAGGACATATCAGTGATATTGTATTCCACTAATCCGCCCCAGGTAGCCAGAAGCAGGCGATTGTTATCGAACATGATATCTGAGATATGAGTTGTATTGGTATAGCTTTTCCAATCACGGATAAAAGTATCGGCATAACAGGATATTATGCTGATAAGAGCACTCAGGATAATTAATTTTTTCATTTTTTAAATTCCTTACTGTATAATAGATTTATAAGAATAAACAGGATAAAGATCATCAATAGCAGAATCAGAAGAAATAATCTTTTATTGGAAAAAGAAAATCCGATAGCTATTAAGCCAAAGAGAAAGGTAACAAAATAAAGAACCAGAGCAATGGTCTTTTGCGAAAAACCTTGTTCAAGGAGTTTGTGATGAATATGCTGCTTATCTGCATGAAAAATATGCCTGTTTTCTTTTATACGCCTGAAAATGGTGTGAAAGGTTTCAAAAAGCGGCAATGCCAGAATAGAGATAGGGATCAATAGCGTCATAGTGGTAATACCTTTAAATTGCCCTACCCCCGAGATACATACAGAGGCAATACTAAATCCCAGAAATAGTGCACCAGTATCGCCCATAAATATCTTGGCTGGAAAGAAATTATAATACAAAAAAGCGAGGCAACCTGCAAAAAACACAAGCGAAAGCAGGCTTACAAAGGGATCATGGCTAATCAAGCCCACACAGAATATAACGGCTGAGGCAATGGCAGCAATTCCGGCAGCCAAGCCGTCCAGACCATCTATCAGATTAAATGTATTGATCACCACTAAAAACCAGAGCACCGTGAAAGGATAAGAAAAAAATCCCAGATTAATCTCGCTGCCAAAGGGATTAGTGAGCAAATTCATCCTGAATCCCCAGAAATACATGAGGCTTACTATTCCCGCTTGAAAAACCAGCTTATATTTCGCTGTGAATTCACGTTTGTCATCAAAGAATCCCAATAATACAATCATCACACTGCCTATTGCCAATTTGATAAGCCGATCCTGATAATCCGGCAGAAACAAAGAAATCACAAGCTCCATAATAATGATCGGGATGGCAAATGATAAACCTCCCGCTAAAGCAATTGGCAATTTGTGTATTCTCCTGCCATCAGGATAATCTACTAAACCCATTGCTTGCGAAATTCTGATATTTACCGGCACTAAAAGAAAAGTGAGGATCAAAGGTACAAAAAAACTGAGCAAATATATACTAAGATTCATAGATCGTCCTGTATTTGCAGATAAAATCTTGCCTGCTAAAATGTTGGACAACTTTTTCCCGCGAGTTTCTGCTCCACTCGCATAATTGCTCTCTTTGAGCAGGTAAAGACAACAAAATTCTCTCAAGAGCAGCAGTATTATTTGCATCTACGAGAATACCATTAGTTTGCGTTACCAATTCATTATTGCCCTTAATATCTGAAGCAACAATCGGCAAGCCACTCGCCATTGCCTCCAGTATGGATATGGATAGTCCTTCCCAGCGGGAAAACAATAAGAACACATCCATTTTAATCAATAAAGCATTTATTTCGCTCTGCCATCCGGGCAGCAGGATGCGGGTATTTAGACCAGCCTCCCTGATGAGATCCCGGCAGGATTGAAATTCTTCTCCATCACCAATAAATACGAATCTGATGTCCTTATTCTGCTTACAGACATTGATAGCGGTGGAAATAGTATTCAGAATATTTTTTTGTGCTGTGAATCTAAGTACGCTGCCTATAGTGAAAGGATTTCTGCTGCAATCCCTATCAGCAAGATAAGATGAAGGTTCCTTGAATTTATATTTTTCGGCAGCAATCCCATTATAGATTGTGATCACTTTCTCAGGTGGTAAAATTCTTTTTTTTATAGCCATCTCACGCTCATAATCATTCACAAAGACTACCCGATCGCAGAATTTACCTGCAATATATTCCAGAAACATAACAACCTGGTTAGCAAGAGGTGTCTGGTATTTATGAATAGCAAAGCCGTGAACAGTATGAACGATAAGCGGTACTCCGGCAAATTTTGCAGCAATTCTTCCGAGAAATCCGGTTTTACTGGAATGAGTATGCACAATATGGAAGTGATATTTTTTTATTAATCTATAGATTTCCAGGCCCGCCGCAAAATCCAGAAAAGATAAATTTCGCCGCAAGCAACCTACAGGCAGATAGTGATATCCAGCCTTAATCACAGCCTCTTCAAGTGGTCCTTGTGGTTTACTGAGCACATAGATATCGTATTTTTCTTTATCTAAACCATCAAGCAAACAAAGCATCATGTTCTGTACGCCGGATAGTAGCGGGAGCAATTGAATGTGCAGAATTCGCTTTTTATTCATGCGTAACTTCTTTGAGAATGCCAGACAATTGCCTTGCCTGATTCTGCCTTTCAAACCTGCTGTAATCATTTTCAGCAATATCAAAATTTTCATTCATCTTTCCTGTCCGTAAGATCTCTATCATCCTGAGTATCCCTTCTTTTATGGCAGCCAACTCGCCCCCGGAGCAGACAATTCCAGCCCGGTGAGACCGGATGATATCCGCAGCTTCACCCTCCGGAGGCAACATGCCAAGGATTGGGCGACGAACCGCCAGATATTCAAACAGCTTCTGAGTCAATATCATCTCGCTATTATGCTCTGATACAAATAATAATAAGACGTCACTGTCAACCAATTTATCTATATAATCCTTATAATCTAAATAACCGGTGCGTGTTATCCATGGCTGATCATTAAATAGGTCTTCAATTTCTCGAGGATAATTACCAATAAACTCAAAAAATATGGAAGAACTTAAACGCGATTCACTTTTTAATTCTTTTACAGCCTGCAGGAATTTTGCCGGGCTCTGGTTTCCATAAAAATGACCTGCAAAAGTGAATGTGATCCTATTGTTTTCTATAATCGGTTTATAAGATAACTTAAAGAATTCACTATCGTACCCATTATAGATTACTTTGACCTTTTCAGGCGGATATGACGGGTACATCTTCAGAAATATTTCCCTCGATTTATCCGTAACATGAATGATTGCACCGGCAAATTTTATGATTTTTTTTTCCCATTTGTATGAAAGTTTTTTGTGCCAGGCTGTGAGATAACTGATATCCGGCTTACCACGCCACAGATCACGATAATCCAAAACATAAGGAATACCAGTAGCGCGACTTAAATAATAGGTTAAAATTCCACTGCTATAAGGACTCATCGTGCAGAAAATGGCATCGATCTTCTGGGTTCTGCAAATTTGACAGGCTTTTTTATACGCAAAAGGCAGCCAGCCGATTTTGGAATCTATCGGGAATATCTCTCTGCTAAAACTGCGTAAATTATTGCCGGCTTTGTAATAAAAACTATCTTTGTCATTTTTCTTTAATCCTTTTTCCAAGAGGAATAAAATCCTCATAGGGTCCAAGGTCTCTGTGCGAAAAATCTCCCGCTCAGTTATGCCTTGTAAAAGATTATCATCCCTGCCCACATATCGGATATCCTTTACAGTCAATACTACAGGTTCCCAATCGCTAGCCGGTAAATTCTTTACGAAATTATATGAACGCTGTACACCGGGTCCGCTCAGGGGAGGGAAAAAATATGATATGATTAATACCTTTGCCATCTGCTTCTTCTTTCGCCTGTCATCCCAGCTTCTCGGTTAAAAGCCTGATTGTACTTTGGGCTTTGATATTTTTAAGCTCAATCATTCTTCCGGTAACCATAATTTCGCCGCAATCAAGCTTCCACCAGGTATTTTCTGTAAAAAGATCAATCTCTTCCTGATCTTTTTCAATAATTTTCCGTTCAATAATATCCGTTACACGCCATAATCCCCTGATATATAAAGTTATGTGTTTTAAGTTATGAGCAATTTTAATCTCAATCTGGTTACGGGAATTAAATATCTGCACGCCTTCACGTTCATGATACCAGTGATATATATCATCTAAACTCGCTTTCCAGGCTGAGGGATCACCTTTTAATCTTTGCATTAACCATTTATAGGTTTTAGGCAGCCAACCTATTTCTTCAAAGTTCGATAAACTGAAATTGAAAACCAGTAATGCCCTGAATCGCCGGGCATTATCAATTAAATCCTCCAATTTATTCTGCGAACCTTCCAGATTGAAATTATCCTTGTCACCACTTAATGAGCTATCATTAAAATTTACCGGGAATTCTACAACAGTGTGAGATTTCCAGTTCAAGTCTGTAAGATAAAAGGGATAGCCGCATCCATTGATAAAGCCTGTTCTATCCGGCATACAGAAAGAACTGTCCCATTTTAGTTTACCATTAATATAAAAGATTGAATTTTGTCCTTCCTGTTCTTTATAATAATTCTGTCGCACTCCCAGGACAGGCTTGCCGTAAAAATCACTAAGCTGCTCAACGCGTTCTTTATAATCATCCTCTTTCTGAGAATCATAATAACTCAGTAGTGCCAGTTTATGCCCGTATTGCAATAATTCATCTTTTTGCTGAATCAAATCTTCTTCAGAGATTTTGTAATCAATATCATAACGGGTAGGAGATATCACACCAAAAAAGAAAGTGCTTTGCATGCCACTGTCCAGCTCCATTTCCGAGATAAGATCAAAATTCCAATAGGGCTCCCAGTTATCAAAAAGATACCTCAAAAGACCCCAGAAATTGTGCCAGTGATAACGGATCCTCCAAAATGTTTGGATACTGTAAGCTATACTTTTACATAATTTTACCACATTCCACTTCACAAGTTTATCTACATTATGCGTTAATGCTACTGCATACTGTTTCTTTTGGGGCCAGGGCGATTTCTGAACAACAGGATAACGTAAATACTTTTCTCCTTCTTCTAAAAATAGCTCTATTAACCTGATCATCCCGGTAAGATAAGGATAATTAAGGTATTTTTCAAATTGAGAATTCTGGTAGCAAAAGCGTTTGTGCTGATCTTTGTGCTTGATTATCTCTCGCTCAGAACCACTGAGGTGAAAAAATATATTTCCAATAAGATCAAAGTGAAATACTCCTACATAAAACCTGCTTTGACCACCGTCGCAGGTTCGCGAAATGGGGTCGGGAAATTCCCGACTGCTTAAATAGGGAATATTATACCCCACATTAAAATTTCTAATGGAATTTTTATAATCATTCTTATCCAGCTTATCATAGTTGTAGTGCATCACATCATGTAAAACGCAGATGGCAAATCCCCGTGGACCACTAAAAAGATAGTCATCTACTATCTTCATATCAGACGCATATATGAATGGTATTTCGTCTATCTGGGGAACTTCATCGCCTGCTAATAAACGGTAGCTGTAGCCTAACTGGGTAAATAGATAGTGCACGGCATAATTTATCTTTGCCCTGTAATCCTTGAGTCTATTATCGACCATTACTGCAAACATATTCCCATTCTCCTTATTTGCCGCTCACTTATGAACAGCCCCACTTTTTGTCAATAATCAAAATCAGATTTTATCTTATAATATAAAATTTGCTGTTATTTAATCATTATGCGAAAAATGTTTGACAGCATATCGGTGCAATTAACTTTGGCTGCAGTGTGCATGTGTAGCTCAGTTGGTAGAGCAGCTGACTCTTAATCAGCGGGTCTAGGGTTCGAGTCCCTACACATGTACCATTTTTTTTATCTACAGATATATTTCACGGTTAATTTGGTTATTCCCATTCAATAGTGGCAGGCGGCTTTGAGGTAATATCATAGAGAAGATCAGCAACAAAGGGAATTTGCTTGATCTTTTTTATCAGGACGATAAGAAATTCATAATCCATTTCGTAGAAATCAGCAGTCATGGCATCAAGAGAGGTAACCGGTCTCATCACATACACCTGTCTTTTCCGGGAATCAAAAAGAGGAAGCTGAACTACGGGCATTTGCCAGATGTCTTTAAGGTGAGCTACTTCTCGCATCAGAATATGATCGACTACTCTCAACTGATCACAGGCGTTTTTATTTAAAGAATTTTTTCCCATAAAATATTCTTTTCTCTCATCACCGGTTGCATACAGTGCTCTATTTACAGTACCCATGTTATTTATCACTATTCTGGCAGCATTTCTGAGTGTTTTCCAGCAATGAGAATGATTTTTATAAGTGAATAAGACGGGATGATTATAAGTTCTAAAATCACCCATAACGCCTACGCTTTTTATTGGGAGTAACTGAGTAAAAAGTACCTTATCTATCGCTAATTGCTGCAGTTTATCTGCTTCATCAGTGAGACTGGGCTCAATCTTATCAGCAGGAGAGGCAAGAATTCTAATAGCAAGACCGGGACCCGGAAAAGGGTGTCTCTGCACAAGTTCTGAAGGTATTCCAAGCTCTATTCCCAGATTTCTCACTTCATCCTTATACAGGTCTTTTACAGGTTCAATAATTCTTCCTTCAGCAATCATTTTTTCTATTTCGTAAACACGGTTATGATGTGTCTTTATCTTAGCGGATTTTTTTGAGGCTCCGCTCTCTATTGTATCAGGATAAATCGTTCCCTGAACAAGCAGTAAATCCTTTTCCTTAAAATCAGCTATTGCTTCATCAGCAATTTCTGCAAAAAGTTTGCCTATGATCAACCTCTTTTCTTCCGGGTCGTAAACATCTTTCAAAGCATCCAAAAACCGATCTTCTGCCCTGATAAGGCGGAGATTTTTATAGCCCATTTCTTGCAGATGCTTGATAATATTTTCAGATTCGTGCAGCCTCATAAAGCCGGTATCTATGTGAATAGCATGTATTCGGGGACTGCCTATGGCGACAAGACATAATTCCATGGCGACCAGAGAATCTACTCCACCAGAAAGGAGTATCAATAATTCATGATTACCAGCAGCCTTTTTTACCTCATTAATAAGCTTATCCTTATAGTTCTTTGCTTCCCAGGTGAAAGTTTCTGTGCATAATAAGAGGAAATTCTTTAGTATCTGATTACCGAAAAAAGTGTGTGAGACTTCCGGATGAAACTGAACACCAAAGATATCACCTTTTATTGATTGAAAGGCAGCCACCGGCAAATCCGCCGTGGAGGCAGTGATTACAAACCCCTCGGGCAATTCTACCACATGATCACCATGGCTCATCCAAACCTGCTGATTTTTGGCGGTATGGGCAAACAAAGGAGAATCAAGGATGCAATCTACCAAGGTATAACCATATTCCTTATTTGAGCCACTTTCAATTTTCCCTCCGATAATATGAGCAATTAATTGATGTCCATAGCAGATACCGAGCACGGGAACAGGGATATCACTAAGCGGAATTTCAATCTTGAAGGCATCGCTGGCATTAACAGATTGGGGACCTCCCGAAAAAATGATCCCTTTAATTCTGGAGTTATAATGGAAGTTTTCCGGATGATAAATCTCACTGAAAATACCCAGATTTCTTATACGCCTGGCAATCAAATGAGTATATTGCCCCCCAAAATCTATAATTGCTATTTCATTTTGCATTAATAAATTCCTTCTTTAATTATCTCCTGCATAAAGCGGCAATAGCAGCACTATACAATTCATGCTCAATTTTTAAGCCTCTAAGTTCTAAGTCTTGCTTAGATTGGCAACCTGAAAGACTAACCTGTTGCTGGGCAATAATTTTGCCCGTATCCAATCCTTGATCCACATAATGTACCGTGATGCAGGTTTGGGATAGCTTTTTTTCCCAAGCCCATTCGTAGCCATGTAAACCCTGATGCAGACGCGTGTCTGCCGGATGTATATTGATGATCCGCTCTGGGAATAGCTCTATAATATCTGGAGGTAAGATAAGCATATAGCCGGCTAATATAATGAAATCCGGCTTTTCTTTTACCAGCCATTCTTTTAGAAGATTATTAAATTCTGATCGTTTATGACTGCGAGAATCTATTGCTTGAATAGAATATCCAAGAGATCGAGCGATACTTAGACCTGGAGCGTGAAGGTTATTACTGAAAACAGCGGATACATAAGCCAGTTGCGAAAGCGAACCTGAAAGGCAATTCTTCAGAATAGCTTCCATATTTGAACCTCTGCCGGAAATCATGATCAACAGCTTTTTTTTCATCTGTTTATTGCTCGCCTGCCAATATCTTTGCGATAATACATATCCTTAAAGTACACCTTCTCCACTTTTTTATAGGCATTTTCAATGGCAATTGCCAGAGTGTGCCCCTGAGCAACTATATTCAATACTCTACCTCCAGAAGTAACAATATCACCATCGCATAACTTACTGCCAGAATGAAAGATAAGTTCTCTATCCTCAAGAGAATTATTAATAATATATCCAGTAGTATATGCCTCAGGGTAACCACCAGAAGCAAGAACAATATCCACAAAATAACCATGATGGAATTCTAAAGCGTAATCCCTTAGCCTTCCATCATAGCAGGCAAGCACCAAGTCTAATAAGTCACTTTTAAGTGCCGGCAAAACCACCTCCGTTTCAGGATCACCCAGGCGGACATTGTATTCTAATACTTTTGGTCCCTGTTTTGTGAGCATGAGCCCAAAATACAGCACGCCGTGATAACTAAAATTTTCCTGGTTTATACCTTCAATAGTAGGGTCTATGATATCCATTTTAATCTTATGCAGCACTTGGGACGTGCATAAATCTACTGGGCAGAAAGCTCCCATACCCCCTGTATTTGGTCCTCTATCACCATCGAGAAGCTGTTTATGATCCTGGGACGGCAGCAGAAGCTGATAATTTTTACCGTCTGTGAATGCCAGAATGGAAAGCTCCTCTCCTAAAAGCAATTCCTCCACCAAAATGTTAGCTTCTTTGCCAAATAAATAATAGATTTTTTCTAAGGCAATATTTGCATCTTCCCTGCTTTTACAGACAAAAACGCCCTTACCGGCAGCAAGCCCATCATATTTGATCACACATACCCCTTCCAGCAGATTACAGTATGCTCGGGCAGGTTCTATACTGGAAAAAGCTCTATATTCGGCAGTGGCAACCTTGTATTTCCGCATAAACTCCTTAGCAAAAACTTTGGAGCCTTCCAATTGAGCAGCGGCTTTATCAGGACCAAAAACCATGATCTGAGAATCAGCAAAAAAATCTACGATGCCGGCAGTGAGCGGCTGCTCGGGTCCCACAAAAATAAGATCAATATTTTTTTCTCTGCAGAATTTACGGATAGCTGCAAAATCAGAAATATCAATTGATTCATTGTTTTCTGTTCCAGCATTTCCCGGGATAGTATATACGCAGGCAGCCTTGTCACTTTGTACCAGTTTCCAGGAAAGAGCGTGCTCTCTGCCACCTGAACCAATTACCGCTATATTCATGGAATTACCTCACTCTTTATATTCACTACTCTGCATTTCCTCATCTGCTGCCCTAAGGTCTTCCTTGATCTGTAATATTTCATTATTCATAATATCTTTAAGTCTTGGAATATTAAGACATCTAACGGCAGCAAGAGCAGCATTTCTGGGGTCAATAACTGTAAGCCCGGGAGTTTTTGAAGGCATAATCAAAGTGGAATTTATATTCAGCATCAGGTCTGTTTTGTCTGAAAAGGGAGGACAACTAATAACGGGCAGTGAACTATTTGCTGCAAGTGCACCACCTAAGCCATTTGATCTGCCGGCAACAGCGATGATCACACCAGGCTCGAGAGAATTGTTATATTCTTTTATCATACTAACTATCCTTTCCCCGTTTTTATGGGCAGATACTACCCGCATGGCAGTGAATACACGATAATTCTCAAGTGAATTTAGAATTTTCTTACAATGAGGCAAATCCGAGGGTGAGCCCATAATAATCACCACATACCCATCCTTGATAATTTTCTCATGAATAAGATTATTCCTTATCCTCAATCTAATATCAGTGGCTGGATCAAAGGCTATTACGTCATCTGTAATTTTATTATAGATAGATAGATAACGTCTTGAGGTTTCAGAAATCACTTCAGGTGGCAATATCTGTGGAAGTCTCCCCCCTTTTTTATTCTTTAAAAGCCATTGACGAACGTATTCTTTGTCCATCTGGTCTATGTTAAGATTATCTCTATTATAATCCTCCGCTGCCCAGAACCGGCTGCTGTCCGGCGTGTGTATCTCGTCAATTAGAATAAGCTCTCCATCGATCAAACCAAATTCGTATTTGGTGTCCACAAGAATAATCCCTTTTTCCTGAAGAAGATTTGTTCCCCGCTGGAAAAGCTGCAGAGAGACGGCAGCCATTTTATCATAAATTTCCTGAGTAGTCCATCCCTCTTTGATTATGTCTTCAGGCGTGATCTCTCTATCGTGCTCTTCCTTAGTAGTGGGAGTGAGCAAGGGTTGATCAAATTTTTGATTTTTCTGAAAACCTTCTCCAATTTTTATGCCGGAAAATTCCCGGATTCCATTCTGGTAATTTCTCCACATCGAGCCGGTGAGATAACCCCTAACTATCATTTCTATGCGTATTGGCGTGGCTTCTTTAACCAGAGCAATATTGGGATCAATCATTTTTATGAAATGATTTCCGATGATATCGGAAGTGTTTTGGAACCACCAGTTTGAAAGGGCATTTAGAACTGCACCTTTTGCTGGAATTTCGGAATTCAGCACGCTGTCAAAACTGGATATTCTATCAGAAACAACCAGCATCCTTACATCATCACTTATTCTAAAACTATCTCGCACTTTTCCAGTGTGAATTTTATGCAACTGGGGTGAACTTATCTTATCGATTGCCTGCATTATCGCCTCCTTGTTATTATTTTATTAATGACGGAAATGTCTCATTCCGGTAAAATACATTGTTATTTCTGATTTTTGTGCTTCGCTGATCACCTCATTATCCCTGATAGAACCACCGGGCTGAATAATTGTTCTGATCCCGTGTTCTGCAGCTAATTCAATATTATCAGCAAAGGGAAAATAAGCATCTGAGACCAGTAAACACCGCGCTATCCTTTCCTGGTAATAAGAATTATAATCAGCAATATCTTTCTCAAAAGCCTCACGCCTGAGATTTTCACGGGCTTTATCCAGAGCCAACTGAGTAGAGATCAAACGGTTAGGCTGACCCGCTCCCATACCCAATAACCTGAAACTGCCCTCATCAAGACTTTCTACTATGGCAATAGCATTAGATTTCAGGTGTCTCACCGCTCTGATGCCAAACCTGACATATTGCCTGTCCAGATTTATCTCCTGTTTCGGTACAGTTACTAATCTGATCTCATCATATAGCGAATCATCGCTGTCTTGTAACAGAAGACCACCCTGGATAAAACGAAAATCCCGGGAGATTACCAATTTATCAGGATCATAGCGCACTATTCTTAGGTTTTTATGAAATGAAAGATATTCAAGGGTCTCTTCACTAAAATCGGGTGCAATAATCACTTCGATAAATTTTCTTTGAGATTTATCCTTATCTTTTAATTTCAAATACTTAGCAGTATTATATTCAAGTGGTTTATTAAAGGCGATAATTGAGCCAAACGCTGAGGCAGGGTCTCCGGACCAGGCAGAATTGAGGGCTTCATACTGGCTGGCGGCGCAGGCGTAGCCACAGGGATTTGAGTGTTTTATTATAGCTATAGCGTGGTTATTAAATCCTCTTACAGACAGCAAAGCAGCTTCTATATCGATGATATTATTGTACGAGAGTTTTTTGCCGTGCAGGCATGGCAATTCAGCCAGGGAAGAGATAGAAGAATTATCTATATACATGGCGGCTTTCTGGTGAGAATTTTCACCATATCTGAGATCCTGAACTTTTTTATATGAGAGCCTCAGTGAATTTTGCTCAGTGATATTATCAAGAGTTTCTGCAATCATAGCATCATAATCTGCTGTATGATTAAATGCTGCTCGCATCATATTAAAACGGAATTCTTCGGATACTGCTCCCTGATATAAATCGAGTTCATCTGCAAGTGAAGAATAGTCATTGGGATCAGTAATCACGGTCACCCATTTATAGTTTTTTGCAGCAGCTCTGATCATAGTGGGGCCTCCGATATCAATATTCTCAATCAGGACGGGCAGTTTTGCTTTCTCCGCTAGTCTTTTTTGAAAAGGGTAGAGATTACAAATCACCAGGTCTATGGGCATAATACCAAGTTTTTCAGCCTCGCGAGCATCATTTTCTCTATCATAGAGCAAAGCAGATTCAATTTTAAAGGAAATAGTCTTCATTCTGCCCTGAAAGGCTTCAGGATTACCTGTGATAGATTGGATATCAATTACCTCTATTTCTGATTCTCGCAAATATTTTGCCGTACCACCGGTAGAGATGATTTCGCATCCCATGCCGGCAAGCTTATGGGCTATCTCATGGAGCAGTTCTTTATCTGATACACTAATGAGGGCACGCTTTATCTTTATTAAATTCATAATTACTCCATAATTTCGGATATCAATAATTTATTCATCGAAGACAGCCACCGGGAAATAGATAAGTTCGCAGATATCAGGATGGAAATCGACTAATACTACATCAGGCAGGGATTTTGCTGTTTCTTCGGCAAATATTAGATTTTGTTCATAGATATCGGAGGTATCAGCTATAGTGTTTTTTCTGATGGGAATAGATTTTATGGCTTCATTGATATCAAGTGAGATTGGTTTTTGGAATACGTTTTCTGAGATATGCGTCCATTCTCCAGAATTACTGTGATAACAGTATTGGCTGAGGAACTTCCAGCCATTTTTGCAGACAAATTTTATAGCATCCACGGTGTATTCGAATTCTGCTAAAGAGAGCACATAATGCAGATTAAGTCTCACCCAGCCGGGTTTTAAACCAGAGAGATGCTTCTGGGCGATCACGTTCAGATATTTATTTGAAATCTCGGGTAAAATATTCATGATAAGATGTCCATAGGGGCCTGCACAGGAACAGCCGGCTCTGGTCTGGATGCCAAAGAGATCGTTAATAAGCTTTGTTACAAACTTGGGGTGAAGGATTTTGTCTGAATTTTTATATCTTATATTAAAGGGGATAATTCCCAATTTTTTATGGTGGTCTTTTTCACCAAGGAAAATTAAGCCCTCTTCATCTTCTAATTCCTGATAGAATATTTTGATATAATAGGATTCTATTGCTCTAATTTTTTCTATGCCAATTTTCTCTTTAAGTTCAAAAACCAAAGCTACTCGTAATGCTTGAATAATGCCTGGTGTGCCTGGTTTTTCCCGCGTTTCTATATCTTCTACATAAAGCTCCCGGGTTCTCGATACATATTCTACTGTGCCACCGGCAGCAATGGAGGGAGGCAAATCCTGCCGGTATATCCTGTCATTAAAGATAAGCACTCCGCTGGCTCCAGGACCACCCAGGAATTTATGCGGGCTCAAGAATATGGCGTCATAAAAGGCATCTTCATCATAATTCATATCTATTTCTATGTAGGGGGCACAGGCAGCAAAATCAAAGCAGGCATAGCAATCATATTTGTGCAGAATTCGGGCAATGGCATAAGTATCTGTGAGTATTCCTGTAACATTTGACCCTGCTGAGAAAGAACCTATCTTTGTTCTATCCGAGTATCTGGGATCAGATACTATATTCTCGAGTGCTCCCAAATCTATCTGTCCTTCTTTTGCCAGGGGTATTTCTATCACTTCACAGAGTGTGCGTCTCCACATGATCTCATTTGAATGATGCTCGTAGGGGCTCACGAAAACCAGGGGTTTGTGCTTTTCTATGTATTCCAGAAGGGCATCATGACAATCAGGCTGATATACTTTTCTTCTTTTCAAGCAGCTTTCAAGGAAAAAATGATATCGCTCCTGGGCAACAGGAGAAACGTAAACACCCAGGATTTGCTGCAATCGCGTAATGCCTCCGGTTGTTCCAGACTCTGTAAAAATAATTTTACCGTTTTCACCGGCATTAACCGCGTCTTTCACCTTGCTTTCGGCTTCGCGCAGCAGTAAGGTCATTGTTTTACCTGTAAAATCATCCTCAGTATGAGAATTTGCGTAATATTCACGAATATTATTAAGATGGTCTTCTATAAATAATAGATTTCTGCCGCTGGCAGTGTAATCCAGATATACGAGTGGTCTTTTGCCAAACGGTGTCGAGATAAGCTTGTTTCTCCCTATCAGTTCCTGCCTTAACCAGTCTAATTCTTTAATTTTTTCCGTGATTCTCATTTTTTTTTCAGCTCAGCTTTTATTTCGCAGATAGTTTACAATATTGGTAAAAATTTTAAGCCCTTCTCCTTCTTCAGGTATCTGGGATTGCAATCTTTTTATGCCGGCCCAATTAGGATGATTGTAGAAAGATAGAAACGCCTCGGGATGAGGCATTAAGCCAAAAACCTGTCCGGTTTTATCGCATAACCCTGCACATTGAAGGTCAGAACCGTTTGGGTTATCAGGATACTGAGCAATGATATTACCTGATTTATCTGTGTAAGCCAGACAATTCAGATTGCTGTCCAAAATGCTCGCTCTCACGAAATCATTAGAGATAATGAGCTTTCCTTCACCGTGTCTCACAGGAAGTGCTATACTGTCTATTTCATCCAAAAATGGTGTTTTTGATTGAGGATTAGCTTTGCAATGCACCCAGCGGTCTTCAAATTTGCCGGAATCATTAAAGGTGAGTGTAACTTCCTGTTCATAAATGTTTTGTGTATTGGGAAGAAGACCCATCTTCACCAGAAACTGAAAACCATTGCAGATTCCAAGTATAAATTTGCCATCATCAATGAAATCGAGCAAAGCTGAATAAAACTGCTTTCCACCAGCAAGACGCCTATACTTCATCTTATTGGCAAGAACCTTGCCTGAACCTAAATCATCTCCAAACGAAAAACCGCCGGGGAAATTTAGTATTTGATAATCTGAAATATCAATTTTTCCCAAGAAGACATCATTCAAATGAACAATATCAACCTCTGCCCCTGCTAATTTATAGGCAGCAGCCAATTCCTGCTCACAATTAATACCATAGCCGGTGATAACTAAAGATTTGATTATTTTCATTTAAGATTTCCTGTTTAGATATTTTGCAAGGGAGCAGACCAGCTTTGCTCCAGTTCTGCTGCTCTTAAATTGATTACGGATTTATTATTTATAGAAATATTGAGGACTGGATCAGTAGTAACTAAGCCTATCTGAGTGGCATCTGAGCCCATCAAAGCTTCAAAATCTTTCTGGTGATGAGGTTTGATAGATACAACGAACCTGCTGTGAGATTCGGAAAAAAGCCAGGACTCAGGAGAAAGAACGGGATCATCTATCTTGATAGAAGCACCAAGATCTACACCAATAATGCATTCCGCAAGACAGACCGCCAAACCGCCATCAGAAATATCATGACTGGAAACTATCAGCTTATTCTTATTAGCATCACTTATTTTATTATAGAGAAGCCTTGCTTTATCCCGATTAACGCAAGGAACATTTCTCCCTAAAAAACCAAGCAATTTATAATATTCTGAGGCACCTAATTCATCATAAGTGTCGCCTATAAGATATATCATATCAGAAACTGCTTTAAATTCACTGGTAATCGTATTTCTGACGTCCGGAATTAGAGCTGTCATGGAATAGAGGATAGTAGGCGGCACCGAAATCTTTATATCTCCAGCTTTAAAATCATTTTTCATACTGTCCTTTCCTGATGTCATGGGAATATTAAAGCAGGTAGCCATATCGTATAAAGCCTGGTTCATTAGAACAAGCTTGGCAAGATTAGTTTTACCTTGTGGATTTGTAATAGGGTGATACAATGAATCCGGCACGCAGAAATTATCATTAACAGACCAGAAAGAGTTATTGTCCTGTGGATCAGGTAATGCCCCTCCGATTGAAATAATTTGTCTCACTGCTTCATCAAAGGCTCCAGCGGACATCTGATAGGGATCAATATCACCATACCTGGGGCAAATCCCGCAGGATACGGCAATACCCTTATAGCCGTTGAAATCCAGTCTCATTACTGCTGCATCCTGAGGAGAATTAGCGTTTTTTCCCATCAGAGGCTTTATGACAGTTTTACCTTTAACTTCGTGGTCATATTGTCTGATGACAGGTTCCCGGGAGCAGATATTCCAGGAGGACATCAATTTTAGAAGAGAATTATTGAGATCGGGATTATCCGGCAGGGAGGGCTCAGAAAGATCCGGTCTTTTCCAGATAGCCTCCATGATCTTGCGAGGATACCCATTATGCAGGAAATCCAGTGATAAATATGCTACCGGATCATCGTTATAACGTACATCAATAAATCCCGAATCAGAGAAAACACCAATATTGGAGATTTCCACATCTCTTTCCCTGGCAAGTTTTGTAAGAGGATCCATATTGTGTTTTTCTACTACAAAAGTCATTCTTTCCTGAGATTCCGAGATAAAAATCTCCCATGGCAGGAGATTGGGATACTTAAGAGGTACTTTATCCAGATGAACTATTGCCCCACCGGGGATTTGAGCTAATTCACCAATCGAAGAAGAAAGACCACCGGCCCCATTATCCGTGGAACATTTAATGAGATTTTGCCTCACGGCTTCCTGCATGAAATCGGAGAGCAATTTCTGAGTGATGGGACTGCCTATCTGTACCGCAGACTGAGGTGAATTTTCATCAATTTCTGCTGAAGAAAATGTTGCTCCATGAATACCATCTTTCCCAACTCTACCACCAGCCATAACGATAAGATCATCGGGATCAATATTTTTTTCCCAAGAATACACTTTACCGTATTTGAGCGGCATAACGCCACCGGTACCGCAGTAAACCAGGGGTTTACCGCTGTATCGATCATCAAATATAATTGCCCCGTTTATCGTGGGAATACCAGATTTGTTACCTCCATCTTCTATGCCTTTACGCACGCCTTCATAGATGCGCCGGGGGTGTAATTGACCAGGCAAAAGAGGTTTATTATAATCAGGAGGACCAAAGCAGAGGACATTGGTATTAAAAAGCAATTGGGCTCCTCCAATGCCGGTGCCAAGCGGGTCCCGGTTATTACCAAGAATCCCCGTAATTGCCCCCCCATAAGGATCAATGGCGGAAGGTGAATTATGCGTTTCCACCTTCCAGACAAAAACGCGTTCTTCATCTATCTGCACTACTCCGGCATTGTCAGTGAAAACAAGCTTCAGCCAGTTATTACCAGAATCATCAAAACGCTTCTTGATCAAGTCCGTAGAACCTTTTATATAGGTTTTAAAAAGAGAATCTATCTGCAATTCCTCTCCAGTATCCTCATTTATAAAATTGATGCTCGCTCCGAATTCTTTGTGTTTGCAATGTTCAGACCAGGTTTGAGCAATAACTTCGAGTTCACAATCCGTAGGCTGGATGCTCATACCTTTATCTTTGCGGTGTTGCCTAACATGGTGATTATCAAAGTATTCCTGAATACCCTTCATTTCGGCAAGATTGAGCGATAACAATCGCTGCTGGGAAATTTTAAGTAATTCCTTTTCCGTCACATTAAGATTAATACTCTCGGTAATTGGTAAACTTTTTATCATCACTTTGGGAACATAGAGAATTTCTTTTTTGATATTGCCATATTCAAAATGATTAATAAGTTTATTCCCAAGTAATTGTTCAGTAATAGTTTTAAGCTGCGAAACATTAAGTGGATTTTGGAAGAAATACAATTCCTGAGAAAATATGTGCTGTCTATTGAGATCAAGGTCAAGATCAAAAAGGTCTGCCAGGGTTTTTTGGGCAGAAATGCCTTCATCATCAGTTACCCCCGGCAATTTTGCCACCAGGGCAAAAGTGGCGTATTCATCAGTATGAAGCAGGTCATTAATTGCTGTATCGTGCAGAATACTGTCCTTAAGTCCCTTTTCTGCAAAGTCCAAAATCTCCTGCGGCGAAAGATTGTAATCAATCACAAAAAGTTTACTGCTGGCAGTTTTTCCGGTATTTATCTGCAGATAGTTTTTTGACTGCTCTGCAATGCGTTCACCTTTGTTATCTTTGATATTTTCCTTAAGAGCGAGATGAATTTGATTGATCATTTATTTACCCCGCATCTCGGTAGTATCATAGATCAATTTTTGCGGGAAACAGCCCTGAGCTTGAATGGTTATCTGCTGCTCGTCTAAGACCATACCTGCGATTCTGGATACATAGTTATTATTTTGGATAAAATTATTAATTATCTGGGCATCATTACTATCTACTGCTATAAGCATGGCATTTCCCATGTTCCAGATCCTATATGCTTCCTGTTCGGTGATCCGTCCGTATTCCTGCAAGATTTTCATAAAATCGTGCGGGGGAAAAAGATTATCAAGAATTGCCCCCAGCTTATTGATTCTAAGTACTCTATTCAGGTTATCGGCAATACCTCCTCCTGTGATATGGGCAATACCATTTATCTGGAATCCGGAATTTAAGATTTTGCTGATAAGGGGAGCGAAGATAAGAGAGGGAGTGAGTAAAATTTCTCCCCAGGTAGCATCTGAAAATTTTTGATCATGCCAGTTATTCCCGAATTTATCTTGCATAACTTTTCGTATAAGCGAAAATCCATTACTGCGGAAACCCCGGCTGGCAAGGCTGATAATGGCATCACCGGCTTTCATGGATATCCCTGAAATTGGCTCTGTAAGAGTTGCAGGTAGAAAACCTATCGCCGTGGAACACCAGTTAAAATGCATGCCGGAACCCCAGCCGCCTATGCGGCTACCCAGCTCTGCAATTTCACCACCAGGTACCGAGACTTTGGCAACCTGAGACGCATCTGCCAGTCCCTGCATTAATTTATCCACAATCTCACTATCAAGAAAATCCACATCAAGGATGTTTGAGATATTTGTGGCTTCAAAGCCATTGGCAGCAAGATCATCCACCACCATGGCAACAAGGTCGTAGCCCAAAGTGTGATAGATCCCACATCTTTCCGCCAGTTCGATTTTTGTGCCAATACCATCTGACGAGATTCCCAGGCGGATACCATTGAAATTTATAACATTGGAAAATGCTCCATCAATGCCAAGTTTCTGGTCACCCGGTTTATCTTTTCTATTAGAAAATGTTTTCTTTGCCCAGTTGTAGGCTATCTGAGAACATTGGTTGCCAAGATCAATATTTATCCCACTGTCTTTATTATTCATATCCACCTACTCATAGTTTTGCGTATGATCGCTGTTTTTATGATCGCCCGGAATGTATATGTCATGAGCCTTACCCTCTCTAATAGAGAGAGCAGAGACCAGTTCAAGAACAGATTTCTGATGAAATTCCATAATATCCGCAGCACCACAGGTACTCATAGATGCTTTGATTTTGGTGAGGGTTTCATCGATATTATCCCTTAATCTGCCGATGTATTCCACAAAACCCTCTACGCCTTCTACAAAATTCATCTGATGATATCGCTTTTGCACCCAGTCTCGGGCACGGGCACTACCCTCTCCCCAGTATGGTTTCATCACTCTGTTATTAATCACAATCTTTTCCGTGGGAGATTCTTCCATACGGGCAAAATAACGTCCCATCATCACATAATCCGCACCTATGGCAAGAGCAATAGTGATATCCTTTGTGCTGGTTACTCCACCATCTGCAATCAGGGGTATATACTTACCTGTATCTTTAAAATATTTATCTCTTTCTTCTGCTACTTCTATGATAGAAGAAGCCAAGCCCCTGCCGGTACCCTTCTGCTCCTGAGTGATGCAGATAGAGCCACCACCCATGCCGATCTTTATCGCAGAACATCCTACATCCACGAGATACCTAAAGGCTTCTGCTGTGATAATATTACCACCGATTACAGGAATTTGCGGAAAATTCGCCAGCGACCATACCACCGCATCCTTGAGATAGGTAGAATAGCCATCTGAAGAATCTACAGAAATCACATCTACTTCTGCCGCTACAAGAGCTGTAATTCTTTCCTTGTAATCGTGCGTATTCACAGCTGCTACTGCGAGCAGACGTTTGCGATCATCATGCACTTCAAGTGGATTATCCAGGTGATCATTGATATCCTTTCTGAAAACCAGCGAAACTAACCTGTCATCATTATCAAGAATAGGCATAACAGATTTATGGCTCTCCAGCAGAAGATTATTTGCCTCTTTGAGATCAGTAATATTGTAGCCGACTTCGCAGGCAGTGCGGGGTATCATTCTTTCTCCTACAGTATTATTTCCGTGTAACCCAAGATCATAATCATATTTTGAGATTAGCCCCACGAAAACATTATCATCATTGACAACCGGAAAAGTGGAATATCCGGTTCTTTCTCGAATCAGATACATGTCTTTCACTGTCATATCAGGCAGCACAGTTTTTGGGCTTACAAATCCTGCTTTATGATTTTTTATCCGCCTGATCATTTCTGCCTGCTCGCTAACTCCCTGAGAACAGAATATAAAAGCTACCCCACCAAGTTTGGCAAGCTCTATACCCATCGATTCACCCGAAACACTTTGCATGGCTGCAGAGACAATAGGAATATTTAACCAAAATTTTTTATCACCTCCAGGACTATATACAAGAGGAGTTCTAAGACTGATATTCTCAAGCTTTGTTCTCTCGGTTGTTAATCCTGGCAACAACCGGAATTCCATCAATGTCCTGGAAGGTTCATAAATAATTCGTTTTGCCATAAATCCTCCAGATCAACTCAATCGCTTGAATTTAACTTCATCAACTGTATACTTTTTTTCACAATAGGCACATCGGACAGACATGGTTTTTTTATTGATGTGAAAACGACTGCTCATGTTTTCTTTATTAGTGATGCAGTTATGATTAGGACATACTATGAGACCTTCTATTACAGCAGGAATATCTGCAGGTTCTTTTAAGACAACTTCATAATTTTTAATCTCTATAAAGGAAGCATTTGGCGATATCAGGGCAATACTCTTCTTTTCAGCTTCGCTCATAACATAGTTTTCTATTTTAATGATATCTTTATTGCCAAGTTTGTGGCTCTCCAGATTTGAGCCGATAACAAAAAGCGAATCATCTAAATGCAACAACTTGGCAATATAAAGTGCCTTCCCTGCAAGGATATGATCTATCACCGTACCATTTTCTATGGGTCTTACACGCATTTCTTTCATCCTATACCTTCCTTAGCAGAATAGAGATAATAGCCTGTCTTGTGAACACGCCGTTTTTTGCCTGAGGGAAATAATAAGCATATTTTGTGGTATCCACTTCCGTGTGAATCTCGTCAATTCTGGGCAATGGGTGCAAGATACGGAAATTTGATTTTACCTTCTCCAGCATATTTTCCCTGATAATATAAGAACCTTTCACTCTGTTATAATCTTCCAAATCAGCAAATCTTTCTTTCTGGATCCGAGTTACATACAGGATATCGAGATCATCGATAAATCCTTCAATATTGGTTTCTTCCTGCCAGACCACACCCTTATCATCCAAGTCTTCAAGTATATATTTTGGCATGCGAAGATGGGAAGGTGAGACAAAGTAGAAATTGGTATCAAAATCTGCTAGTGCCTGGCAAAGTGAGTGAACAGTCCTGCCGAATTTTAAATCACCTACTACTCCGATATTCAGTCTATCAAGCCGCTGCTGAGTCTTTTTTATGGAATACAAGTCCAAAAGAGCCTGAGTGGGATGCTGGTTTGCCCCATCTCCAGCATTAATTACTGGGATATCAACCACTTCTGCAGCATACCGGGCGGCTCCCTCGACAGGCGATCTCTGGATTATTATATCGGAATACTGGCTGATAGTTTTAAGCGTATCGGCAAAGGATTCACCCTTAGCTACCGAAGTAGAACCTGTACCGGTCATGATAAGAGTTTTTGCCCCCAATTTCTTCAGGGCAGTATCAAAGGAAAATAATGTGCGGGTTGAGGGCTCAAAAAAGAGCAACGCTGCCACTATATCCGGGATTGCAACATCTAATTTTCCAGACTCGATTTGTTCTGCCACATCCAGAATCTGCAAAATTTCATCTTTTTTCAAGTCCTGCATAGAAATCAGGTTTTTCATTAATACTCCTGTATTATTATTTTATATTCTCTCGTCTGGAATAAGCTTGCCAGGCTCTGTCCCTATAGATACTAGCGGCACTTTGAGGATTTTCACTATCTAATATCCCTCTTCCCACAATGATGCAATCTGCTCCACCAAAAATTGCATCTTCTATACTGATATACTGTTGTCCCAGTTTATCTGAACCACTTTCGAGCTTAACTCCAGGCATAAGCAGCAGCATCCCGGGTGGGAATTTTTGCTTGAACCGTCTGATGTCATCCCGATTCTTTCCATGTCCTATAAAACCCGAAACCAGAGCAGGATTATTCCTGCCGGCTTCCAGAACCTTTCTGGTATAGGTTTCATTGATGAGGTTATCTTTGGAAGACATTCTTGCCAGAAGAAAACAGCTTCTGCCGGAAATATCATCAAAGAGCCCATCTAATATCCCCGCTCCGGCTACCATATGTACCGTGATAAATTCTGCCCAACTACTTATCTTATATACCCCTTTATGATATTGCATTCTCACTGTATTACCAATATCTGCAAATTTTCTGTCTTCAAAGATATGAAAATCATACTTCCGAGCATATTGCCGGAGCCTGGGTATAAAACTTTCGTCAAAATCTTCTAAAATATCTATATGCGTTTTGAGCATCACTATTTCCGAAGCAGTTTTCTCTAAATGTTCAAAAAATTCCCCCTGAGTAGTAACATCTAGAGACAATATGAGATTGCTCTGCTTCCTGTTCATTGTGGAAACAAGCTCCTGAGTAAGCGGATTAGCTGACGTGTCCGGCACCTGTTCATGATCCTGGATAAGACTGGCAGTGAATTCTTTTACACGGGAAACCAGCTCAGTGTTAATTAGCCCGTTATCCGTTAGGATGAAAAGAATATCATCAAGTGAGATGAGGCTGTGCAGTTTGTAACCGGCTTTCTGGAGGATTTGAGCACCATCAAGGCTTCTATCTATTACCACAGATACATCATGAATGATAACCCCCTCCGCCTTGAGCTTCTCCGCTGTTTCTATTTTGCTTTCTCCGGTTGTGATAAGATCATCAATTACCAGACAAATAGAGCCAGGCTCGAATTTTCCTATGACATTATTTCCAGTACCATAAGCTTTTTCTTCTTTCCTCATATAGATAAGCGGCTTATTTAGCCTGTCTGCTACCAGCGTAGCCACAGGTAGAGCAGTATAGGGAATACCCGTGATCAAATCAAAATTGAGTCCCTCGATATCATCGATTATAAGATCAACTATGGCATCAAGTAAATGGGGATATGATATCATATCTCTGAGATCAAAATAAAAAGGTGACACTTTACCGCTTTTAAGGGTGAAAGAGCCGAACTTGATAGCCCCGATATTGAATAATTCGATAATAAACTTTTCTTTACTCATAATATGAACCTACCTTATTATTTGATGGGCAATGCCATTTACTATAGTATAAACGGGTGCTCCCTTGTATTTAAAGCCTTCAAAGGGAGTGTATTTGGCATGGCTTTTATTTCTTCTCCCCAAAATTTTGCCCTCCTGATCAGGGTCTATTATCGTAATATTAGCCGGAATTCCCTCAGTGAGTTTTCCATAATCATTTAAATTAAATAAATAAGCTACTTTACGTGTCATCAGATCAACCAGTCTCTCACGTGTTAGCTTTTTCTGATCCACACAGGTAAGCATTAGCCTCAAAGAAGTATCCAAGCCGGGAAAGCCTGAGGGAGCAGTAGAATAGGCATTTCTTTTTTCTCTTAATGTATGGGGAGCGTGATCGGAACCTATAAAATCGATAGTAAAATTATTGATAGCTTCCCAAAGTGCCTCTGTATCAGCTTGAGTTCGAAGTGGAGGATTTACCTTGGCAATATTACCCATTTGTGAGCAGATAGCCTCTGTGAGCAGGAGATGATGTGGCGTGACCTCGCAGAATACTTTTTCACCAACTGTTTTCGCAGAGCGGATCATCTCAATTTCTTCCCGCGTGGATACATGAGCAATTGTGATGCTGTTACCAATATTTTTGGCCAGATCGAGGCATATCTCCAAGCCGGTGATAGCAGCTTTACGAGCTCTGATCATTCCATGGGACTCAATTTTGAGGGGGTATTTGTACCTGGGGGCGATAAATTTCTGAAGTTCCGTATGGATAGTCACCATTTTTTCGAACTCTCTGCCCAGCTCAAAAACACGTCTGATTTCTGTGACATTATCCATTAATTCCGCAGTATTTGATGCAGCCAGAAATATTTTGATCCCAATGATATCATCCGGGTCATCATTAAGAATTTTCTTCAAATCCTCATTATTATCATTGGTAGCACCAAGATAGAAACGGCAATTCACCTCAGCTTTTTTGGCAGCCTTCCTTTTTAGATTAAGATTTTTTAGATCAGTGGTCGATGGAATCGTGTTTGGCATATCGAATATTGTAGTGAAACCACCTCTGATAGCTGCTGCACCAGCACTTCTGAAATTTTCTTTATAAGCCAGCTCCAGATCACGGGCATGAACGTGCGGATCGATGAGACCCGGGATTACCCATTGCTTATCACAATTGATTATCTCGCTGGCATCTGCATCTTTTTCTCCAATGTGATTGATCATGCCATCCTTGATGATGATATTGCAGTTATTGCCCGACATATCCACATTTTTTAATAGTAAATCAGCTTTCATTTTAGCCTCAATAATACTGTTTTGATCCCGCAGCATCGCGGTGATATTTGCCAAATTCGGTGAGCTTTTCAATCATATCACGAGGAAGGACAGGACCTTCTACGCATAACCTTATTCCAAGAGGATCTATAGTGCAGTTTCCACAAATGCCAATGGCACATTTCATATATCTTTCAAATAAAAATTCATAAGCTGTATCAGGATATTCTGCTAAAATATCCCGTAATGCGTACATCATTAATTCAGGTCCAGATACGTAAATCATATCATACTTATTTCTTACGAGATATTCTTTTGCTGCATCTGCACTGGTGCCCGAAGTTCCCAGACAACCACTGTCTGTAATCCTTTCATACAATGCTTCCAGTTTTTGAAAACGCCGGCAGAATAGAAGATTATCAAGTGATCTGGCACCATTTATGATAGTGATGTCCGCTTTTTTCCTCAATAATTCCTTGCACAGAAAATAAAGTGGCGGCGTAGCATATCCCCCACCGATCACCAGACACTTTCCAGATTTTATGGTGAATGAAGAACCATAAGGACCACGAAAAGACAACATTTCTCCTAACTCTTTCGTAAATAAATTCTGAGTAAATATCCCTATCTTTTTAATTGTGACAGCAAAATAATCTACTTCACATTCCGAGATAGAAAAGGGCTTCTCGCCATTCCTGAAATCTGTGAGCATAATGAATTGACCTGGAAGAGCCGACAGATCATACTCAAAATAAAACGTGCGGACTGTATCATTCTCTATCTTTATATCCGCAATTGGTATTGTAATTCTATGAGGCACTTTGTTTCTCCAACCGGGGAATTTCTGAGACGGATTTATAACTATATTTTTCCATATATTGGATGATCCCTTTGTTAATGTGATCAAAAACCTCAATCCCTTCTTTGTAAATCGCAGTACCAATTCCCACTATACTAGCACCCGCCATTAACATCTCTATGGCATCTGAGCCAGAGGAAACTCCACCCATGCCGATTATGGGAATACTTACGCGGCTATATGCTTCATATACGGATTTGAGAGCTATGGGCTTGAGGCAGGCACCGGATATTCCACCGAATTTATTACTCAGAACTGGCTGGCAGATATCTATATCGATCAACATACCGGGCCCAAGAGTATTGACCAGACATAGCGCATCTGCACCGCTTTCCTGGGCAGAAAAGGCAATTTCTGGGAGATTTATCACATTTGGCGATAATTTGGCAATAACCGGTTTGATAGATATTGCTTTCACCTGAGAGACAATCAGCGCAACCTGATCTTTGGAGGCGGACAACGGTAATCCAAATTCATCCATCACATTTGGGCAGGACAGATTGAGCTCTATAAAATCTGAAGAACTGTCATTAACAAAGTGAATAAGCTCGCAGAAATCCTGAGGATTAGTGGCAAACACACTCGCAATTACCGGCGTATCTGAATAGTGATTCTTGAATTCATTGATCTCGGAAAGCCCTTCCTCAATGCCGGGATTGCATAAACCCATGCAGTTGAGAAGCCCTCCATCAAATTCTGCAATTGCCGGACCTGAATGCCCAGCCCTCAGCTCAAGAGTCATACTCTTTGAAGTGATCATACCACAGCCATTATCGATTACATATCTCATGCCAGACCAAGTCATCCCCATTATCCCTGCCGGGAGGACTAAGGGAGACTTTGCCTTTATCCCTAAAAACTCTGTCGATAGCTCTCTTAAGTACATCACTTCCACTTCCTGCATTTTTTATTCCGTCTTCAGAATTGCTATACAAAAAAAATATTCTCACCTGCACGGTCAAACTATTTATCATATTAGCCTCTGATTATTTTTTAATGCTTGCATATCTTATTTTATTATAGATGATTAGGCATATTGTAGCTGCTGATAAGCTTCTCTGGGTATGCCTCAGAAAGACTTGATGATTCTTTCCGCTATTGCTTTATATCATCCCATAATCCAGGCATGAAAAAGATATTTAACTGCATATAGAGGTAAATTCTTTGCTTGCAGTTTTTTATTTTTAGAAAACCCACTGTGAAACCACGCTCAAGTCATCGGCAGATTTATGATTTCGATAAAAATTATTGAATTTAGATTGACCTGAAAGATGGTCAAAATAATTTATCCGGTTATGAAAAAGATTGTAGCAGTAACTGGAGCAAATGGATTTATAGGTAGCAGACTGAGTTCGTATTTGAGCGATGCTGGTAATGAAGTGCGGTGCATTGTACGCCCCACAAGTGATCTCTCCCTCCTTTCTTCACATCTTGAAATACATAGAATAGATTATGATGATAAGGAAGCATTACGAGATATTTTAACCGGTAGCATGATAGTGATCCACGCAGCAGCACTCACACGTGCACGACACTGGGATGATTTTCAAAAAATAAATATTGATCTGGTAGCTGATCTGGTTGAAGTGATAAACCAGATCGATTCCATTCAGCAATTTATTTTTATAAGTTCTCAGGCAGCCTCAGGTCCCGCAAAATCAGGTGTTGGCAAGCAAGAGGATGATCCATGCCATCCTGTGTCTATGTATGGTAGAAGCAAGCTGCAGGCAGAAGAGATAGTGCACACTAATTGCCAGAAGCCCTGGACAATAATCCGCCCCGCCAGTGTATTTGGCGAAGGAGAGAAGGATTTTTATAATTACTATAAAATAATCGAAAAAGGAATTGCACCTGTAGTGGGTATAGTGGATAGGTTTATGAGCGTTATCCATGTAGATGATCTCTGCTCGATTTTAGATAGTGCAATGCTGAATAAATCTGCTTATAATCAGATATTTTTTGCCGCGGCTAATGAGGATATCAGTATGGCAGGATTTGCCTACCTAATAGCTCAATCCATGCAAAAAAAGATATTTGAACTGCGCATACCGCTGCCCGTATTGTATCTATCTGCTATAATCAGCGAATTGTTTACCCTCTCAAGCAAAGCTCCTCCTTTATTGAATCGAGAGAAATATCGCGAGATGAAGCAGAGATATTGGCTGGTAAGTATAAAGAAATCCGTTGATATTTTAAATTTTTCTCAAACTGCTACCTTGACCCGCCAAATGCAGCAGACAATAAAATGGTATAAATCTCAGGGTTTACTGAAATGAAAAGGTCGATTTTTGCATTAATACTTATTTTAATCATATCACCATTAGCTGGTGAGGAGGCAGATAGCCTGCACTCCGAAACGATCACGGACAGCATCTCTAATGCCGGTATCGATCAGATTGATGTAAATAGTCCTGCCCTGAAATATAATCCGGTGAAATTAAAGTCTGCCATAGATAAATATATAGAAAATCATCATGATCAAATAAGCTCTGAGTGGTTGCCCTGCTGGACTTATAAATCCAATAAACATTATATAACTCTCAAAGATGGAGGATTAAATGTCCGCAAGATGGGATTTTCTATCAGACCATGGGCAAGGCAACAGATAAGAGACATTCAATCTAACAGAGCTTTTTACCTGCTTAGCAGCAGAGGACACAATATCAATCTGGAAAACTATTATTATGATAATACCGTCACTATTGTAAGTGCAGAAGCAGGACTGGGCGATTATGAAAATATGCACGGCAATTTCACGCTACGCAAGGGAAATCTGTTTGGTAGTGATAATACAGGTTTAAATTTAAGTGTGAGCGGCATAAACGGCTACTGGTTCGGAGCTTACGATTCGGCGTCAAATATGAGACTTCATCTTTTTCATAAATTAAAACTGGGACAATTGGAATATATTCACACTTCTATCAGCGAGGAAATGAGTAGTAATCTGACATATTACAGTGAGAAAGAGATAGAAAAATTAACCAGTCAGGAAGAGATTTTTTATTTCAGCAACAGCTACCTGGACCTGGGCATACGTTATGAAACCGGAAATCTGGCTGCGAAAAAGAGAAATCTGCTTGGTCTGATGGCACGAAAAATTTTTAACTATGGTGGCAATGATTTTGATTTTTCATATGAATTCCTGCAGCAGACTGGGGATGCTGAAAAGCACTGGCAAATTTTTGGCGGAGAAGCCTCAGGAAGCTTAAGCAGGTTATTTTATGAGGCAGGATTCAGTTTTACAAATTCAGACAATTACTATACTGAAGCTCATATATTCGGTGATATTTTCAAAGGTTTAGGAATAAGCAGCAAGTTTTATGAATGGACTTATCAGGATTCTTTGATCTATAATAATCTGGCTGGCGTAAAACGTAAAGGATTTGGTATTTCCTGCCGAAAAGAAAAGATAAAATTTGATGTCCATTATGGGGTAGAAGATAATGATATAGATAACGACTGGTATCTGGAATCAAATCTGGAAGGCAAAAAAATAACTGGGAATATTGAACTTAAACTCAGGAACTGGAGTTTTTATTTTCTAAACCCGGATTTGCAGATACAAACTGAAGCAGAAATTATCTATAATCTACCGTATTATAATTGGGTGCGTTTCTGTTTGAAAAATTATTTTTATTCTGATCATATTAATAATGAAGGGATTTTTGTGGAGCAGGCATACTCGATCGATCTGTTGCTGGGAATGAGAGTGAGCAGACAATTTGAGATTAGAGCAGAAATGATAAATATCACCAATAATATGACTTTTCTGGGCTACTCACATACCGGTTTGCATTATCTTTTTAATATTTTCTGGCATTTTATCAATTAATGTCATCAATTTTTAAAACATGATTATCTATGGAACTTGACAGAAAACTACTCGTAAATAATAAATAAAATTTGAATAAAAGAAATTATAAAAATAATTAGGGTGGAAAATTGGAGATTGTAATTAAAGAAGCAGGTTCAAAAAAGGAAATACGGGAATTTGTCCATTTTCCCAGGAAATTATACAAATCCTGCCCCTACTGGGTACCTCAATTAGATATCGATGAATTCAATCTATTTGATCCTCTCAAAAACCCCGCATATGAATTTTGTGAAGTTAGATTATTTCTGGCTTGTAAAGACGGAAATCTTGTCGGCAGGATCGCCGGCATTATTAATCACAAATTTATCGAGAAATGGCAGGCAAATTATCTACGCTTCGGCTGGCTTGATTTTGTTGATAATAGAGAAGTTTCAAAAGCACTGCTTGACACCGTGGAAACCTGGGCAATAGAAAAAAAAATGGACGGCATCCACGGACCACTGGGCTTTACTGATCTCGATCCAGAAGGAATGCTGATAGAGGGCTTTGAAGAACTGGCGACTATTGCCACAATTTACAATTACCCTTATTATCCCGATCATCTGGAGGACCTAGGTTATAATAAAGACATCGACTGGCTGGAATATGAAATACAGATACCAAAAGAAGTACCGGAAAAGATTGCCCGTATAGCACATATAGTAGAGCAAAGGCAAAAATTAAGAGTTTTACGGGCAAAGAGCAAAAGCCAATTACGCCCCTATCTCATGGATATGTTTAGCGTGCTTAATAGTGCCTACAAGGATTTATATGGCTTCGTGCCCCTGAATGAAAAGCAGATAGATAGGTATATTAAACAATATGTTAGTTATTTAAATCCGGAATTCCTGAGCCTGGTATTAAACGAAGATGAACGTGTCGTAGCTTTTGGTTTAACTTTACCCTCATTATCACGCGCATATCAAAAAGCCAAAGGTAAGCTTTTCCCCTTTGGAATTTTTTATATGCTTTATTATCTTAATTATAACAAAATGACAGATCTTTATCTGGTTGCAGTACGTCCAGATTATCAGAATAAAGGCGTTAATGCTCTGATCTTCGCAGATTTGATAAATTTCTATATAAAGCATAAATATAAGACAGCAGAGAGCAATCCTGAACTGGAGAGTAATTCCCGGGTTCAGGCTTTGTGGCGATCCTTCAATCGCAGGCAGCATAAAAGACGTAGATGCTTTCTTAAGGAATTTAAGAAACTATAGATCCACGTGTAATTAAAATAAAGGACATAGATAGAATTATGATGGAAAATGTATTTGTCTTAATCTCACCAAATGCCGAAAGAGAAGAAGTCCAAAAGTATCTTAAGGATAATGATCTCTCGCATCTTGAGATTTGGACAGAATCAGGTTTACCATCATTTATCAATCCACTGGAACCTATAAAAATCCTGCTGCTTTCTGGTGGAACAGAATTGCAGGTAAAAAATATCGTGCGAAAAGCATTCTCCAGAATATACATTATTTGCGTGCCAATTAATAATGCCCTGTCTGCAGGAGCAGAATTGAACGGCTATTACTTTTCTAATACCGAAATTAATATTACAACCTATACTGAAGAAACTTTCAAGCTGCTGTTTAATGTCGATGGCTATAAAAAGGAAATCAATAATTCCAAACTGCTGCTCATCGGCAACCCCCATGAATGGGTTCTCACCTCGGAATATATCTCACCACCGGCACCATTTAAAACTAAAATAATGCCCATCACAATCAAGGAACTTCTTTTCACTCAGGAACATATAGAGGCAAAAGAAGCACACAAAACTGCCGAATACTGGTTAGACCAGCAGGACACTATTAAGCTGCCCTCAGAAGAATTTTATTCTGCTGCCGTAAACTATCTGGCAATTAAAAAACTATTACTCAAATATGATGCAAAAATGCTGTCAATCCGATGTGGTGAATTGCAAAAAAAGTGTTCTGCCCAATGTTTAACGATGAATAGACTAAATAAAGAAGGAATTATAGCCGCCTGTGAAGGAGATATAGAAGCTGCCTTTTCTTTGAAGGTTATCCAATTGCTCACTTCCAAAAACCGCTGGATGACAAATGTTTCGCATATCGATTTTGGCGATAATCTTTTATATCTCACTCAATGTAACGTGCCTGTGGATTTGTTTAGTATCAATGGAAAATATCTTTTTAATAATGCCCCGGATTTTGATTTTATAGAAGAATTTCTGGATGTGAAACAACCTCAAGACGTTACAGTGTTTAGAATGGGCAAAGATTCCAGGTATAATGTGCTTGAGGGAACAGTTAATTCTGATATATTGGGAAAACATAATTTCTGCAGAAGTGCCATCCAAATCCAGGCAAATTCCTCATTGTATGAATGGTTCAGTAGTATTTGCGGTAATCATCAGATTGTGGTTTATGGCAAATATGCCAACCAGTTGAAGCATTTTTTCCAGATTATATAGTAGTAGTTTACTCTAGAAAGGGAGAATATTTTGTCCAAAAATATAATTTCTATAGAAAAATTGAGCAAAGCTTATGCCGAAAAAAACATTTGCGAAAACGAATCCTTTGGAATTCATGAATTTGATAAGATCGGCTTGATCGGCATCAATGGCTGCGGCAAATCCACATTTTTAAAAATGCTGGTAGGACAGGAAAACCTTGATGATGGCTCTATTATTTTCCGCAACAACATCAAACTTGGCTATTTGCCCCAAATACCCGATCTGGATGAAGAACTAAGCATTTATGAGCAAATATACTATAGTGATAATCCCAAATATAAATTGCTGCGGCACTATCACAAACTGGAAAACGAACTAAAAAACAGTGGCAGTGATATGAACAGACTTGCCAAAGAACAGCAAGAGCTAATGACAAAATTAAATGCTGCCCAGGCTTGGGAAATTGAGATAAAAGCCCGTAAGTTTCTGGATATTATGGGCTTTAGCGATATCAGCATTAGAACTGGTATTCTGTCTGGCGGCCAAAAAAGAAGACTCGATCTTGCCCGGGTGCTTATGGATGATCCTGACGTACTGATTCTGGATGAACCCACAAACCACCTCGATGTGGATATAATTGAATGGCTGCAGGAATATCTTATGGATTACAAAGGAGTGATAATCTTTGTCACGCATGACAGGTATTTCCTGGATGCAGTATCAAACAGGATCATGGAAATAGAAAATGGCAAGATCAAATTTTATGACGGCAGCTATAGCTATTACCTGCAAAAAAAAGAATTTGATCTAATTGATATGGAACGCAAGGAAACCCGGCGTAAAACACAACTGAAAAAAGAACTCAAATGGCTGCATCGCGGCGCCAAAGCTCGCACATCAAAACCCAAAAATCATCTGGACCGCGTGAAAGAATTGATTGATAAATCCTATCTTGTTTCCAATGCCGAACTGGATATCTCCTTTGCTGCTCAAAGAATGGGAAAAACTATTCTCGAATTGCAAAATGTGGCAAAATCATATGACGATAAGCAATTATTCAGCGGATTTTCACATGTATTCCAAAAAAGGGAACGTATTGGAATTATCGGCTCAAACGGTTGCGGAAAGACGACTCTTTTGCGTCTGGTTACCGGTGAAGAGGAAACCGATACCGGAAAGGTAAAAAAAGGGATTAATACTAAATTTGCCTACTTTAAGCAGGAAGAAGAAAAATTTGACCCGGAACAGAAAGTGATAGATTATATTAAGAATTTTGCCGAGAATATTAGAACCCGTGATGGAGTCCTGCATTCTGCTTCAGAAATGCTGGAAAAATTTCTCTTTGATGGAAAATTGCAGCAGTCTCTATTGAAATCTTTGTCCGGTGGTGAAAAAAAGAGGCTTTATCTGCTCTCCTCTCTCATGTTTGGAGCAAATTTTATCATTTTAGATGAGCCTACAAATGATCTTGATATCATTACTCTGGAAATACTGGAAGACTATCTGGATGTCTTTAAAGGATGCATTCTCACCGTTTCGCATGATCGCTTCTTTCTCGATAGAGTGGTAGATTTTTTGTTCGTCTTCACTAAAGAAGGCATCATAAAATTCCCCGGAAATTATTCAGATTACCTGCTGGTCAAAAGATATAATCAATCTGAAATGGTCGAGATTAGGCAACAGGAAAAAGCTGAAAAAAACAGGCAACGCAAAGTTCTACAACCTAAACGCATGGGGTATATGCAAAAGAGAAATCTGCAAGAGATAGAAACCAGAATCTCCTTTCTGGAAAAAAAGATGAGTGAACTGGAAAGGCAGATAAGAGAAGACGCCCGGCAGATGACACCCGAAGACTTTAATAAAAACTCTCAGGCTCAGGAAATATTCGCTGCAGAACTGGCAAAACTGGAAGAACGCTGGCTGGAAATCTCCACCTCACAGGATGATAATTGAAATAACTGGCAACAGATTTGAAAAAAAACCTGCCAACTAACGTATCACTGTCAGCTTCCCGGAGATATTTTTATAACCAGGCAATTTGAGGCGATATAGATAAACTCCGCTGGACACACTATCCCCTGTCCCACTGCGGCAATCCCAGTGCCATAAATTATCTCCAGCAGATAGAGTATCCAGGAATACTTTGGAAATTACCCTTTTACCTTTCGGGTCAAATATGTCTATTTGTATGTTAGAAATAGATTCCGGCAGGTAAAATGAGATTCCCACCCCTGTATGGCGATCTGCTAAATTGGCTGGATTCGGAAAACTCCCATACAGCAAGGGCAAAGGCAAGAGATCATTAGTACCCGCTTCTGTTTCATTTACCTGTATGTATTCTTCACGAATCAATTCATCTTCGCCAGATGCACTACTCACAAACAGCCTCACGCTATAGGTGCCCGGTGTATTGTATACCCAGTTGGGAGTTTCCATATCCGTGATATCAATAACGCCGTCATTATCAAAATCCCAGGATAAATTTACCGGATAATGGGGTGTCATATCAGAAAATGTTACGGAAAGAGGATAACCCCCTTCTGTCACATTTGCCTCAAAATTTGCCTGTAATTCTGAAGAAATATATTGATCTATATCTTCAAGAAGTTGCATAGCCTCATTTGCCCAATACTCGCTGTGCACTAATGCTTCATCAAGATTGGCATTTCCCTGCCGCCATTCTACAAGGAAAGCAGTACTTTGGTCATACATGGCAGCATCAAAATATGGCAGTATATCAAATAATCGCGTCTCTCCTGGCTGCCTCAGATTAAAGCTGTCTATGTAATATGAATTAAGAGGGAAATTGAAAAGCAGGCTCTTTATCTGGTTTGCCCTGCTGGTAAGCTGCATCCCTGTTAGCGGCGTCGCCTGATGCGGCGGCTCACCTATGGGAAAATATGGTAAAAATACAGTGCTGGCTGGGTTACCAAGAAGGCTGTACATAGCTGTTGTATATGCTGCCTCACCGGGTAACACACCTTCAAATACTGTGCCAGAAGCTGCTATGCCACGACAGATACTATCAGCAGTTTTTATATATCCCCAGGGACGGTTATAGAACCATCGATCATAATAAGGTACTGGCACAGGTTCACTGCTTTCATCCGAAAAATCCCGGAAATGTTCCTCAAAAAGACTTCCCGGATTTAATCGCTCTGCCTCCACAAGTCCACCTATTATTGCATTTGACCTGTTGTAACGCTCTATGCCGTCCGTGCCACCACTGATCTCAGAAAAATTTGTCCGAATTATATAACCCTCAGCAGATTCTGCTGCATCATATTTTGCCACATGTGTCCAACTGATCTCATACATGGCAGCAGCACCAGTGGAATCTATCACCCCAAAATTGCCCGATAATATCTGATCGGAAATATTTAAGCTGTCCATTAGCACATCCATATCTTCTATTGTCGCACAATTGCCCAGTAAATGAAAGATTAAAGTACCATTATTAAAAATGGGACGATCTTCTATTTCTCTTTCCACATAGGAATTCACTACACAAAAACCTTTCTCATTAAATCCCATCCAAGCCAGACTGTCACGAAAATCACGCACATATAGAAAGCTGTAAGCACTTTCTGTATTCCATTCCAGATAATTATCAGGATAACCGGCAATATCTCGAGTTTTCCAAAGCATTGCCCGACCCGTTGAGGTTGCCTCTGGTCCCGCCACACCTATTGTGCAGGCAATTAGTCCCGCTACTGTAAAAAGTAAAATAATTATCAGATTGCTACGCAACATATTTATATACCCCAAAGATTTAAGCCGGATTCATCATCAAAATACCTCTGCAGATTTCCCTCAAATATTTCTATGATGATCTCCGCAGTGGCACTTATCCTGCCAAAATTAAGATGACCCCCTCTGGCTGTCATACTGCGGTCTCCTATACAAATATGAAGATGCAGATAGGGCTCATCATCCATCTCCGTTATGTTTCCGGATAAATTCAAAATCTCAAAATCTCCCGTGAGCTCCTCTTGACGATAATGCCGGTTCACTGCATCAAAATTGCCAATCGTGACTTTATCTACTGCCCCAATTCCACTTATTCTACCAAGTTTCACGCCATATTGCCTGATCACAATTAGCAATTGCTCCACCAACTCCTCACCTCTGTCCAGACGGACGAATATCCTCTTGTTCTGCATTATACTTTTCATCACAAACTCCTGATGTCTTTATACATTTCTACCGACAAATGTCAAATAAATTAACCACACGCAGGCATACCCCCGAATTTTTTTTGCTAGTTTGGAATATTGAACTTATGAAGTTATTGATCGTAACCATTGCGAAGATCTTTAGACCTTGCGAATTGTCTTTAGACCTTCGCAATGGTGACGACTAATTGT
>CAZRXY010000005.1:0-2382 GCA_964604155.1 uncultured Candidatus Cloacimonadota bacterium
CAAAGATGAAAGCGGCGAGATAGTGGAGCTTTCAAGATTGTATTGTGATATTCTTTATACTTGTGTGAGAAGGGCTGACTATCTATATTATTGCACCACCACTGACTATGAATATATGAGTAGTGAAAATAACCGGGTTATCAAGATCGATATCAGTGACCCGGCTAATCCCTGGATCTGTGACGAATTGGAGCTTGATGTTTCTGTTGATGTTACTACATCGCACATTTTAGGTAATTATTTGTTTGTCGTAGCTTACAATGCAAATACATATTTTAGGATAGATCTGGATGAGTTTTTTCAGCCGGAATCGTTTTTTATCAATACACATGGGTCCGTGCTAAAAACAGTTGGTGATTATCTTTTGACCTATAATTCTGATGATCAATTCATCTTATATCAGGATGGTGAAGAAGGATTGGAAGTGGTAGCAGATAATTTTGATCTGTTTGAAGCTCACCAAGGCGATGGCATAAAGAATGTATGGCAATTGAGTGACGACGTTTTTTGTACTGTAGGTGCTTATAATCTTGTAATCTGGGAGGTCAGCGACCTGACGAACTGGATTGATCTGCAATTCTGGGGATCAGCTAACGGAGAATTTATCAATAATAATGGCGATCTTGCCTTTTATGAAAATAAAATCTATATCAGTTCCACAAATAAAATGTATTGTCTGGAACTTGACGAAGACTATATAATTACAGAAGAAAACAGTATTAATTATGGTTACCCGGTCAGTCCTGATGGAATAGGTAACATAGACGAATTGCTGATCTTGCCAACTGATCAGGGAATCATGGAGTTCGAAATAACTACTGACGATTTCGAGTGGAATGGATATCTTGATGGGGATTCCTGTTATGGAAGCCATCATTTAATTGGTGATAAGTATTTCGCTATGAGTGTTGCTCCTGACAATTATCAGGGGCTTAAAATGTATGACATGACCGATCCTGCCAATCCGCAATATGTAACAACACATCTTAATGATCATAATTACTGGTTTTTTGATAGTGCTGGAGATTACTTTATTATGAGGGATTTCAGTGAATATCTTTGGGATATTTTTAAATATGAGAATGATGAGATGCAATTGCTGTTATCAAATACCGCTTCAGGGATCAATGATGTAAAATTCAGACCATATACCGACGAGGGTGATCCGAACTCATTATACGCTTTCAATAACAGCACACATATGATGAGGAAATATCATGTCATAGAACAAAATGTGGAATTAACATACGAAGCGACATACCCGGACCAGACATTGGGATTTATTAAGAACGGCTTAGGCTATTTTATGTCAGATAATAATGGCAGTTATGACCTGCTTATCTATGATGGCTTTGATAACGATGATCCGGTTTTAGTAAATCAATTTCAGGATGTTATAACTGCTTCTTCTGCTGGAATTAGATATGTAAGTGATGAATACCTTGCTTTTATAAATTTCTTAGAGCAAACCATACTATATAGCTACCAGGAGGCAGAATTAACAGGTCAATCATTCCAATTGTCACCGTCATATGCAAAAAGCGGAATGTTTATTGATAATTACTTGGTTGGTTTCGGAAACAATAAACTCTTTTTTTACGATATATCAGAATCAACTACGGGGTATGTGCAGCCGGTGATGCATATCCCGCTTTGCCACCTGATCTATCGAGTGATTTTATATGAAACAGCCACAGGCAATTACCTGATCTGTTTTTCTCAATTTGCTTCTTCAATAGTCTCAGTAGATGTTAGCAATGATGTTCCCGAATGTGAGATTTTAAAAACTGAAAATTCGATCAATAATTATCCAAATCCCTTTAATCCCAGCACGACTATTTCTTTTTTAACCACAGAGGGTACAGAGAACACAGAGATCAGTATATTTAATATAAGAGGACAGAAAATAAGGACATTGGTTGATGAAATATTACCTGCCGGCAAACATAGCATTAACTGGGATGGCAAAGATAATCAAGGAGCAGCATGTGCCAGCGGGATTTATTTCAGTCAGTTAAGAGCCGGAAAAGAAGTCATCCGTGACAGGATGTTGCTGGTTAAATAGTGACATATGTCCCCTGGGGTTGATTATCTTATAAATAAAGCTCCAGGAAGTATGATAAAAGAGCATGAAAATCGTTTAATCAGGTTAGAATTAAAAAGTTTTGAGGGAGATTTTTGTCAATGATTAAATGAATTCCTGGCATACCCCCGAAATTTAATTGTAAGGTTGCAATATTGAACTTATGAAGTTATTGGTCGTCACCATTGCGAAGGTCTAAAGACCATTCGCAAGTCAACTATATTTTCAGCCCAACTCCGATTTCGGTGAGAATACACCTCATCTACGTTGGGCTGAAATAAGCAATCATATCTTGTTTC
>CAZRXY010000006.1:0-33836 GCA_964604155.1 uncultured Candidatus Cloacimonadota bacterium
CGGCATGGTAACGGATTTGAATACTCAGATCACTACAGCCCCGGGCGAAGATGTCTTCTTTGAATTTACTACTGATGTGCCCGTATCAACAAAGCTGGTGAGTGCCTATCCAAATCCCTTTAATCCGCAGACTACAATAGCCTACGACCTGGCTGCAGCAGGAGACGTGAACGTGAGTGTATATAATATCAAGGGACAGAAAGTAGCAGAACTGGTGAATGCAGATCAGGCAGCCGGACAGCACAGCGTAGTCTGGAATGCCGGTTCACAAGCCAGTGGCATCTATTTTGTCCGCTTTACAGCAGGAGCAGAAAATCAGATTCACAAAGTGATTCTGATGAAATAAATTTCTCTCTCTCCTCTTTTACTCAACCCGGAGCCAGATCATCCTCGGTCTGGCTCCCTCTCTTTTTTTGTGTTAATCCCATTATAAATAACTGCAAAAATATAGGAATATCAGATATTTTAACTGGAATGGTATGATAATTGCGTGTAGTGCAATGGGTATGGTTCTATGCCCAAAGGATATATACAGGGAGAAGATCATGAGAAGAAGCCTTACAATGCTTTTTTTACTGGGATTCTGGGTGATATTGGGTGCCGGGATAATAACTGTGCCGGTATCGCAGGAAGCAGCCGGAGTGGAGATAACGAATCAGAGTGACAACGGGTTATCGCTAAGTGTAAACATTGGAGAGATAAAAATATATAGTGTAAATACGCCGGCTGGTGAATTTATAAATCTGTCAATAGAAGGTTACAGCAATACTACCCAGGCAGGTTCGCCCCGCTTACCGCGGGTACGTAAAATTATTTGGGTGCCTTTGGGGGCAGAAGTATCAGTTAATGCCAAAGCCGGCGAAGAGAGCATAATATCGCTTTCCGATTATGGAGTAACTAATAAAATAATGCCTTCGCAACCACCATTATCGAAAGGAATATCACCGGAAGAGGTGGAATTTATATACAATCCAGCAGCATACAGAGAGAATAGTTATATTCGCAGCGAATTAGTGATGGTAGAAGAATTAGGCATTCTGAGAGGGCTGAGATTATTTGTAATAGATATAGAACCGCTTGGCTATAATCCGGTGAGCAATGAGATTCTGGTATGGAATGATCTTGAGATAGAGGTAGAATTTTCCGGAGCTAATCATGGGGCAACTGCCCAATTACGCAGCAGGACGTGGTCGCCGGTTTATGAGCGGGTATATCGCCAGAGTATAATCAATTATCAGAGATTAAAAGATCGAGAGGATCTCACGCGTTATCCTATAAGTTATTTGATTATATCCGATTCGATGTTTGAGGAGCAATTAGGTGAATTTATCAATTGGAAAATCCGTAAGGGTTATAATATTACAGTGGCATATACAGATGACATAGGTTCCACTACGGGAGCGATCCAGACTTATATCCAGGGCATCTGGGATGAAGCCACGCCGGAAGAGCCGGCACCCAGCTTTGTCTTATTTGTGGGAGATACGGCACAGATACCAGCTTACAATGGCACGCAGGGCAATCACGTTACGGATTTAAATTATCTGAGGCTGGAAGGGGCAGATTTTATGCCGGAAATTTATTATGGCAGGTTCAGTGCTCAGAATGCAGCTCAATTGCAACCTCAGATAGATAAGACTATAGAATATGAGATGTACAGCATGGCGGATCCGAGCTATCTTGAGGAAGTGGTGATGATCGCAGGGATGGATGCAAGTCACGGAGCAAATTGGGGAAATGGTCAGATCAATTATGGAACAACGAACTATTTCAATGAGGACCATGGAATTACATCTCACACATATCTATATCCGGCATCAGGCAGTAATGCAGAAAATATAATCCAGAATGTATCTGAGGGAGTATCTTATATAAATTATACAGCACATGGCAATGTGGATAGCTGGTCAGACCCTGGATTCACGATCAATAATATCAATAGTCTTCAGAATGAAGGGAAATATTGTTTTGCAGTGGGTAATTGCTGTTTGACGAATAAGTTTGAGATTGGCACCTGTTTTGGTGAAGCCTGGCTTAGAGCGGAAAACAAGGGTGCAATTGGATACATAGGCGGCACAAATTCTACTTACTGGGATGAGGATTTTTGGTGGGGTGTGGGGGCAGGAACGATCCAGAGCAATCCAACGTATGAAGGCACAGGACCGGGGGCTTATGACGGCATGTGGCACGATCATGGTGAAGGATTTGATCAATGGTACACTACAGGTTTTGGTTATATAATGGCAGGAAATCTGGCAGTAGTAGAGGGAGGAAGCGGCATGATCAATTATTATTGGGAAATATATGCCTTGATGGGCGATCCCTCATTGAGTGTATATTTTGGTGTACCTCAGGCAAACACAGTCACATATCCGGCAGAGCTGCTGCTGGGCTTAGATACGATGGAGATATATGCTGATCCCTATTCATACGTGGCTCTAACTTATAACGATCAGATAAAGGGCGTGGGTCTTATTGATGAATCAGGTTTTTTGGCATTAGAATACGATGTTTTTGAAGAGCCCTGTCTGGCAAGCCTGGTGATCACTGGACAGAATCGCATACCACTGCTTGCCGAAATACAGGTGATACCTAATGAAGGTGCTTATCTGATTTTAGATGGTTATGAGGTGATATCCGGTGATGATAACCAGATCAATGGGGGTGAGACAGCACAAATCAGCATCGATCTGGAAAATGTGGGGATTGAAGATGCTCAAGATACCTTCCTTATGATCACCTGCGATAATGAATATATAAATCTGGCGGAAAATGAAATAGAGCTTGGCATCATTCCAGCTCAAAGTACAGTTCATTATGCAGATTTGATCGTATTTGAAATTCATGAAGAAATACCGTTCGGCTATCCTTTAAGTATGCTTCTGGAATTTTCTACTGCACAGGAAATCTGGCATGCGGAAATAAATCTGGTGGCTTATGCCCCGCCGGGTTTATGGATCACAGCCGAGTCAATCGATATCGAACTGGATACATTAGACATTTATCAAACCGGTTTTTCTATATCAAATTATCTGGAAGAACCTGTAACATATTCAATCAGAGCAGAATCTTCAGAACCTGGGCGGGAATTAACAGGCAGTTTTGTAGAGTGCTCCCATAATCACTTTGAGCCGGGAGAATCTTACCAGTGGATAGTAACAGCCTATAACCAAAGTTCAGATGGTGAGTGGGTGACAGATGTGAGTGTTTCGTTCCCAGAGGGAGTGATCGTGGAGAACACAGGATTAATGACGGGTGGCACCGGAGGAAACCTGGTACCGGATATTACAGGTGGAAACGGAATTACAATTACCTGGCATGGAGCAACATCTTCGGGATATGGTTATCTGCATGCAATGCAAAGTGCACAAGCTGTCGTGCTGGTGACCATCGAAGAAACCTATACGGGATATATTAATTGTGATTATAATATTACAGGTGATGGCTATGGCAATGAGCCTCACGAAGTAAGCGGAAGTTTTGAGCTTTCTTATCCCTTAAGCTGGATAAGCCTCAGTAACAGCTCAGGCGAATTGAATTATGGTGAAACGGCGATAATAGATATCTTAATTAATCCGGCAGGGCTTGATCTTGGAGAATATACCTGTGATATTGTGATAACAGACAGTAGAATAGAGACAATTATCCCGGTATCTGTTTTAATAGCAGGATTTATGGAAGAAAATAATGCTGAGATAGATAATATTGCAGGATTAAAGGGGAATTATCCCAATCCCTTTAATCCGGAAACAAAAATTCTTTTTGAACTAAAGGAATCTGCACCGGTTCAACTGGAAATTTATAATATCAAGGGACAAAAGGTGATTAGCTTGATTGATGAATACAAATCATCCGGCAGTCACAGCGCATACTGGGATGGCAAAGATGCTGGAGGCTCAGAAGTCGTAAGTGGGATTTATCTATACCGTTTACGTGTGCAGGATTCTATCTATATGCGTAAAATGATGCTAATGAAGTAATTAAATATAAACCTGAGCTGGAGCATGTTACTCTGGCTCAAGGATCAGGAGAGGATATCAATGAAGAAGATTTTAATTTTTTTAGTATTTGTGGCAGCTCTTGCGATATTAGCGGGAGAGGATTACCAGTGGCTTGATAACAGGTATGAATCCGGTCTCAATATTCTGAGATCAGATGAATATGGCATGGTATTGACGCATTCGGTATCATCATTTTCGCTGGAAGAATTTATCATTGAAGGGCGAGTGGTAAAGAGGCCGGTATTTGGGGGTGAATTTTTGCCCAATGATGCAGGGGCACCGGATCTTCCCAGCATTAGCAGAATGATAGCTATTCCCGAGGGCAGTCAAGTGAAAGCAGAAATTGAATTTTATAATGAGGAGATTATCTATGATCTTGATATATCTCCGGCATTCAGAATTCCCAAAGAGACGGAGGACGGCTTGGAATACACTTGGGGAAAGCCCTATGAAACCGATGCTCTGTATCCCGAGACGATTTTACTTGTTTCGGAACGTGAAGAAGCCAGAGGAATTGACTATGTAATGCTGGGTCTTTCGCCTTTCAGGTATCATCCCACAAAGAGGGAACTCCATATCTATCGGGATATCAAGGTCACATTGAGTTTTGAAGGCGGCAGCGGATATTTTGGTGAAGACAGGCTTCGCAGCCGCTGGTGGGACCCGGTATTAAGAAGCAATATCTATAATTGGGAAGCTTTGCCGCAGATGGATTATTCTCAGCGGGTGAGTGGAAACCGCACGCCGGATTATGAATATCTTATCATAAGTCCTACCGGGGCGGATTTTACCAGTTGGGCAGATTCAATAAGAGTATTTAGAACGCAGCAGGGCATAAGAACCGGAGTGGTAACGCTGGCAGAAACAGGCAGCAGTAATACGCAGATAGAAAATTACATAAATGAAGCCTATAATACCTGGGATATTCCACCCGTGGCGGTGCTCCTGCTGGGTGATTATGGCACAAATTCCGGTAATACGGTAACTTCACCCATATATGATAATTACTGTGTATCCGATAATATTTTTGCAGATATCAGCGGTAACCATCTACCGGATTTAACGATCGCGAGGATCACCGCCAGAAATAGCGAAGAACTACAGCTAATGGTGGGGAAATTTTTAAATTATGAACGCAACCCGCCTACAAATGCCGGATTTTATCAAAATCCTGTAGTAGCAGGCGGCTGGCAGACAGAAAGATGGTTTATATTATGTACCGAAGTAGTAAGAGGATTTTTCAGCAATGTCCTGGACAAATCGCCGGTACGTGAATACGCTATCTACAGCGGAACACCCGGGACGAGCTGGTCAACTGCCACAAATACTTCTACAGTAGTGAATTATTTTGGTGCTAACGGCTTAGGCTATCTGGGGGCATCCCCCCAGGTTATTCCAAGCTGGAATGGCAATGCCAACAGTATAAATAGTGATATTAATAACGGCTGCTTTATGCTGCAGCATAGAGACCATGGTGGTGAAACCGGCTGGGGCGAACCGGATTATGGCAACAACAATCTGGGAGGTTTGAATAATGAAGACCTGACTTTTGTGTTTTCTACAAATTGCCTCACGGGAAAATTCAATTGGAGCGGAGAGAGTTTTGCCGAGGCATTTCATCGTCATGCCCAGGGTGCGCTTGGAATAATAGCTGCCTCGGAAGTATCCTATTCATTTGTAAACGATGCCTATGTGTGGGGTACCTATGATTATATGTGGCCCAATTTTGATCCGGGATACGGTGGTGATGCAGATATAAACGTGATGCCGGCTTTTGCAAACAGCAGCGGCAAATGGTATCTGCAGGCAAGCAATTGGCCCTATAACACCGGAGACAAGCAGGTGACTTACTATTTATTTCATCATCATGGCGATGCTTTTAGCACGGTATATACCCAGATGCCCCAGCAAATCGCTTTAAGCTATCCAGAAGTGATCTTAAGTGGAGAGACCAGCATTACTATTACTGCAGATGCAGGATCATTTATCTGTCTCTCTAAAGGGGATGAGATACTGGCGGTTGCCCAGGCAAATGGGATACCGCAGAATCTTATGATAGAAAGCCAGCCCCCACTCACAAATTTACACCTCACAGTAACTCGGCAGGATCATTACCGCAGAGATGAGACAATTATGGTAATCCCGCCTGAGGGTGCCTATGCGGTAATTAACGCCGTTCAGATATCCACGCTGGATGATGATATTATAGAATATGGTGAAAATGTGATAATGCATGCGCAGATAGAAAATTATGGGAATCTGGCAGCATCTAATCTTGAGATTAATCTTACCTGCAATGATGCTTATATCACCCTGACAGAAGCCACTGCTAATGCAGCATTAATTAATGCCGGTGAGAATATTATGCTTGATGATGCCTTTAGCTTCAGCGTTTCTGAGAATATCCCTGATGACCATGATTTCTATTTTGATGTAACCATAGATAGTGATCAGGGAAGCTGGGATTGTACGATTAATCTAACCGGTTATGCTCCGGTGATTTCTTTAAATAGTTATAGTATTAGTGGTGATGATAATAATAATGGCAGGCTTGATCCGGGTGAAGCGGCGTCTTTTAATATTGAAATCCTCAATTCCGGTGGTGGAGACCTTTTTAATGCAATAGCTACTTTAACCAATGATGATGCCTTTTGCACTATTACTCAGCAGGAAATGACAATTGCGGAAATATCCGGAGGCGAAAGCGGAATATTTACATACAGGCTGGAAGTATCTCAAGCTGCACCTATTGGGCATGTGATAAGTTTCAATTTTAATTGCCAGGCAGATTATGATTTTTCGCTGCAGGCGGCATTATCACTCACGGTAGGTCTGTGTCTGGAAGATTTTGAAAGTGGTGGATTTGCTGAATATGAGTGGGAAATGACGGGAACCGGTGGCTGGCAAATAAGTGATGATAGCTATGAAGGTGATTATGCAGCAAAATCAGTATCCATAAATCACAATCAATCTGCAGGAATGCAGGTGGAACTTCTGGTTCTGGGAGCGGATGATATCAGCTTTTATTACAAAGTTTCCTCGGAGAATAATTATGATTTTCTGAAGTTTTACATTGATGGCAATCTGATATCACAATGGAGCGGCTCTATAGACTGGTCTGAATTCAGCTATCCGGTGGAGAGCGGAACGCATATTTTCAAATGGGAATACAGCAAGGATTATTCGGTCTCAAGTGGCTCGGATTGTGCCTGGATAGATTATATTGTCTTCCCCCCGATCAGTATTCCTCAGCCGGCACAAATGATGCTGAATAATGACGAATTTATTTTCAATTTATTACCGCAATCTTCTGATATTACCGAGCTCACTATCACAAATATTGGGGGCAGTGACCTGAATTGGAGCATTGCCAAAAATTATCCGATCTCACGTGCCAGCGGAGGTCCCGATAATTATGGCTACCAGTGGCTTGATAATGACGAACCGGCAGGACCTGTATATAATTGGATAGATATTGCTGCCACAGGAACGCAAGTGCAATTTACCCATAATGATCAGGCAATTGAGCCCATACCTTTGGATTTTGTCTTCAATTTTTATGGCGTGGAATATACGGAATTTATCATCAATCCAAACGGCTGGATCGGGTTTGGCGAGGATAACTCGGGATGGAGCAATACTTCGATACCCGGTAACAATGCTCCTTCTCCGGCAATTATGGGCTTTTGGGATGATCTTTATCCTGCAATAGGTAATAATGGCGAAGGCTACGTGTATTATCAGAATTTTGCGGATCATCTGGTGGTGATGTTCGACGATGTGCAGCATTATCCCGGAAATCAAAATGGTAATTATACCTTTGAGATGATCATCCATGAGAATGGTGAGATCATTCTGCAATATGCAGCGATGAGCGGAGATACTGATTCTGCAACGATTGGCATCCAGAATCATAATGGCAGCGACGCCTTGCAGATTGCCTATAATCAAAATTATGCCGGAGCCGGACTTGCCGTTCGGATTTTGCAAGTGGTTGACTGGCTTGATATCTCTCCTGCGAGCGGCATAATAGCTTCGGGCAGTAATAGCAGTATCACACTTACGGCAAGCAGCATGGATTTGGGGATGGGAGATTTTCTCTGCAATTTGATGCTAAACAGCAATGATCCCAACCAGAATTTGACAGAAATTCCGGTACAGCTATTGGTGGGTGGTGATATACTCTATGGTGACATCGATGATAATGGAGCTGTGGAGGCTTATGATGCCGCCCTCGTTCTTCAGTATTTCGTGGGTTTCAATCCTGCCGGAGCTCCGCTTCCTTGGCATATCTGGCAAATACTAAGGGCAGATGTGGATGGAAACGGAAGCGTGGAAGCTTATGATGCTTCGCTCATACAGCAATTTGCCGTGGGGATTATCAACAGCTTCCCGATTGAAATTCCCAGTAGAAGATCAATTACCAAACAGAAGATAAATTCGCAAACGCTAAAAACCGAAGCGGAATAAATATATAGATATCTTGTAACCAAGCCCGGTTATTGCCGGGCTTGTATCTTATCTATCAGGTTCTGCAGGCTGCCCTCTCTATGGATAATATCCGCCAGACCTCTATATATCGGCAGACGCTGCTCGTAAATCTCACTCACCTGATCACGGGTTTTACCTTTTACAAGCGGTCGGGGGCTTTCTTTTAGACGTTGCCAGATCACTTGCCAGTCTGTGTGCAGCCAGATGATATGATCTGCGTTCTCTTTCATAAATTTCCGGTTTCCCTCTAATAAGGCAGTGCCTCCACCTGTAGAAATTATACCCTCTGATTGAAATTCCTGTAAAATTGATGATTCCAGCTTTCGGAACTGGTTCTCTCCATATCTGTTAAAAATTTCGTTGATAGAAAGCTTTGCACGTCGCACAATTTCTTCATCGAGATCATAGCACCCTATACTCAAAGCCTTAGCAAGTTCTCGACAAAGAATTGTTTTGCCGGCACCCATAAATCCAATAATGTATATTTTCATAAAAAAAGGGCGGCAAAAAGCCGCCCATATCTATCAGTTAAACTGATTTATCTTCTTCTATCATCTCTGACTTTTCCGGTTCTTCCGGGACAGCCTCATCTTCCTGAGATTCCGGTTCTGTCTCCGGCTCCATCTCCGGCTCGGGTTCAGGCTCGGGTTCAGGTTCTTGTACTGGTTCTGGTACTGGTTCGGGTTCAGGTTCTTGTACTGGTACTGGTTCCGGTTCTGGTGCTGGAACCTGTTCAGTTACTTCCGTTTTTTCTTCAGGTTCTTCTTCCTTTTTGTGATAAGATTCATGCAATCCGGTAGCACCATGTTCTTTAATCATTTTATCTATATCTGCATCTGGCTCGATTACTTCGCTTGTGGCATTTTCCACTTTATGAGAATTGACAAAGTTTTGCAGCTCTTTTTTATCACGGGCAAAGAAGTAAGCTTTCACAGAAAGGATCAATCTGCGGTTTTCCAGATCGAGCTCTATGATCTTGAGGGGCAGCTTTTCACCGGCATTAAATACCATACTGGCTTTCTTTAAGCCCGGGATTGCCAGATGTGAGAGAGGCACAAATCCTTCTACCAGATTTCCTTCGACTTCTACATCAACCAATATACCCTTAGAAATGATTTTTACTATCCGGGCAGTGATTTCGGTATTTATCGGCAGAAATTCGTCCAGGTTCTCCCAAGGGTCGATGGTTAGCTGTTTTACGCCTAAAGCTATTCTATGAAGGGTAGAATCTATCGATAATACCTTTACTTCTATTTCCTGACCTTTATTGAATATCTCGCGAGGGTGATAAATCCGCTTTGTCCAGGAAATATCCGAAATATGGATCAAACCTTCGATATTTTCCTCAATTTCCACAAAAGCTCCAAAGGGCGTGAGGCTTTTTATTTTTCCGGTAAGATTGGAACCCACAGGATAGCGTTCTTCAATAGTGAGCCAGGGATTGGGCTCCATTTGCTTGATGCCCAATGAGATACGCTTGTCTGACTTGGAGATTGAAAGCACTATTGCTTTGATGGATTCACCCAGATGAACTACATGCTTGGGATGCTTGATCTTATTTGTCCAGGACATTTCGCTGACGTGAACCAGACCTTCCACGCCGGATTCTAATTCTACAAATGCCCCGTAATTTGTGATATTAACAATTTTTCCGGATACTATACTGCCCTCGGGATATTTGATCTCAATATTATCCCAGGGGTGCGGCACCAATTGCTTAAGACCAAGAGATACTTTCTGCTTCTCTTCATCATATTCAAGCACTTTCACTTTCACTTTGTCACCAATATTCAGCATATCGGAGGGATGATTTATATGTCCCCAGCTCATATCAGTTATATGCAGCAAACCATCGATACCACCCAGGTCTATAAAAGCACCATAATCAGTGATATTGCGGACTTCTCCGTCAAGCTCTCCACCTACAACAAGTTGCTCTTTAAGATCAAGGAGCTGCGAATTTCTTTTTTCTTCCAGGACTTTTTTTCGTGATACAATTATGTTGCGGCGGTCTTTATTAATCTTAAGTATCTTAAAATCGGTATCTTTGCCAATAAACTGATCCAGATTTGGGATGGGTTTAATTGAAATTTGTGATCCCGGCAGGAAGGCTTCCAGTCCCATTATCTCAGCTATCATTCCGCCTTTCACTCGCCTGCGGAGCACTCCTGTAATGGTCTCCTCTTCTTCCATTATCCGGTTTAGTTCCACCATGTTCAGGAAGAAATCCGCTTTCTTTTTTGAAAGCTTGATCCTGCCTGAGATGTCTTCCACAGAATCAATATACACCTTTATTGGTGTGCCTATTTCCGGCAGGTCTGCAGGGCTGAATTCTTTGATCGATATTGGGCTTTCAGATTTGAACCCGATATCCACTAAAACTGCCCTTTCGTCTATGCTCACTACGTAGCCATCGATGATCTCGCCTTCGCGGAATTTCGCAAAGTGCTGATCCATCAATGCCATCATGTCTGCCTCTGTGGTTTTGCCTTCCTTCACCACATTTAAAGGAGGTTGCTCTTCTGCATCGGCTTCGGGAATTTCCTCTTCCTCTGCCGGTTCATCGTTTTCTTCTCCGGGCTCTTCTTCTTGCTCCGGTTCCAATTCTAATTCCTCGCTAAAGGAATCTTCATCCTGCTCTTTTGTTTCGATTTCCACCGGTTCTTCTTCGTTCGCCGGATTATGGGTTACGCTCTGATCCGTAGTCTCTTCCACGTTTTCTTCGATAGGGTTTACTACTTTTTCTTCTTCTTGATCGATAATAAACATTTTCACTCCTTATAACCGGGAATCTCTTCGATGCAGGAAGCACTTGGGCAGTAACTCCCGGTGTATCTATTTATTTCATTATAAATACTAACAATGATCCAATCCGGTGTAGAAGCACCTGCTGTGAGACCGATCCTCACTTTATCCTGAAACCAGGTCTCCTGCAATTCTACCGCCGTTTCTATGTGTCGTGTCTCAATAATATCCTGGCAAATTTTGGCAAGCATTTTCGTATTTGAACTGTTATATCCTCCCACAACAATCATAATATCGCTTTCTTGAGCCAATTTATAAGTGGCTTCCTGACGCACACTGGTTGCGGAACATATTGTATTTACTATCCGCAGCTCCTTTGCTTTGGGCACCAGTTCACTCGCAAGCTTCTGAAAGTCACTCAGGCTTTTTGTAGTCTGAGAGATAAGACCGATTCTCTGGAAAAACTTTTCCGGCAATTCAGCGGCAGTGTCTATCGTATATACTTCACCCTCGATATAAGATTCTATTGCTTTAACTTCCGGATGGGCAGAATTTCCCATTATCACTACAGGATAGCCTTCGTTGCTCAGCTTTTTGGCAAGTTCCTGGGCTTTGGCAACATAGGGGCAGGTGGCATCGATAACCTCTACTTTCATTGTATTTAATTTATCCAGAACTTCACGTTCTACGCCGTGCGAACGGATTATCACTGTCTCGGTAGTTACTTCATCTATGCTATCTACTGCTCTCACTCCTCTTTGGCTAAGCCTTTCCACTAATTGGGGATTATGAATTATAGGTCCCAGTGTAACGATCCGTTTGTTTGTCTCAGCAGCCTGCCGTGCTAATTGAATAGCCCGTTTTACTCCAAAGCAAAAGCCGGAACTGGGAGCAAGTTTAATTTCTGTCTTTAAGCTCATTGATCTTGTCCATCACGTATTCAGAAAGGTATTGAAAATTTTCTTTAGTTAGCTCCATATCCTTGAATTGCTCAATTTTTATCAGCTTTCCTATCACAAATTTCAGTCTTTTTTTACCAAAAATGCAACCTTTGATATCATCAGAATTCTCTATAAAGACAGGCTGGATATCTTTTTGCATTTCGAGGGCAAATTTACCGGTTCCCGGCTTGATTTTTGCAGATTTCCTGGTACCTTCCGGGAATACCAGGATGCTTTCTCCGGCGGAAAGCCTCTTTTCCACTAATCGCAGGGCACGCCTATCCATTCTGCCCCGGTGGACTGGAATTGCCTGACAACTGAATAATAATCTGCCCAGAAGTTTGTTCCTGAATAGTTCTGCTTTTGCCAGATAATTAATTTTACCCTTGATGAGAGAACCAATCATGGGCGGATCATTCGCTGAGATATGGTTTGAGCAGATCACACAGTTTTTTATCTGATCAAGATTCTCTTTTCCAATAATTTGTAAGCCCATCAACCGCATAATGATGCTCACTATAAATCTTATAAAATCATACATGTTCCGCACCTTTCATTATTATATTATAAATCATTTCCACCTGCTCATCGATGCATAATTTTGAAGTATCAATTTTTATGGCGTCATCTGCCGGTTTAAGAGGTGAATGTGCCCGCATGGTATCATTATTGTCTCGCCAGATCAGCTCTTTTTCCACTTCAGATAAATCCAGCGTTTCTCCCTTTTCTCTGGCTTCCTGCCATCTCCGCAGGCTTCTCGTTTTCACATCTGCCACCATGAAAAATTTATAATCTGCATCCGGGAATACTACCGTGCCAATATCGCGACCATCCATTATCACGCTGCCCTTTTCTCCCATTTTTCGTTGCAGCTCCACCATGCGGTTCCGCACTTTTTCTATCACGGCAATTTCGGAGGCAAACCGAGTGATATCTGCAGACCTGATCCGCTTGCTGACATCTTTGCCATCTAAATAAAGACGATTACCTTCCAGAGAATACTCAATTCTAATCTCTATTTCCTGCAACATTTCATCGAGAGCTTTGCCATTATTGAAATCGACCTTTTTTATCAAGCACTGCAGAGCGCAGGCTCTATACATGGCACCTGTATCAAGATATACATATTGCAAAAGCTCAGCCAGCCGGCGGGCAGTCGTGCTCTTTCCCGAGGCTGCGGGACCATCTATAGCTATCACATATCCTGATCTCATTATCAACCTCCAAAATTATATTCCAGAAGCACAGACCGTTCACGAAATTTTAATCTTACTTTACTTTTCTGGTACTCAAAATCATATAAATAGGCATCCGTCACCGCATCCAAAGTTGATAAGAATATCACGATGCCCAGCCACCAGATATCGTTTTCACGCTTTTCATAATAATCCTCATATAAAGCATAATCTACCTCACTATCACTCTTTTGCCATTTGTCGTAATATTTCTTAGACAACTGATGATTCTTGACGGCATATCCTAAAAACAAACCTTCCATCACTATAATAGCCCCACCTTTGATATATGCCTGATTATAAATCTGCCCTCCACCCGGCACGATAGCAGAAAGCAGCCCAGCTTTCAGCGGACTGCGATATGGAACCATAAGGCTGTCTATTAAAGTATCATCTGCTAAAAGAGCTGTCTGAAAAAGAAATAATAAAACTATGATCAATGAAATTCTCTTCATTTTTCCTCAACATTCATATTAATCAGCATCTGCCTTTTAAATGCGGCATATCTGCCTTCCAGTATTGCTTGCCTGCTCCATCGCATCAGGTCAAGATAAAAATGTAAACTGTGTATGGAAGCCAGAGTCATTCCCAGAAGTTCATCTACAGAAAATAGATGCCTGATGTATGCCCGGCTGAAATTACGACAGGTATAGCAATCGCAGTCCTTGTCTATAGGCTCAAAATCTTCTTTATATCTGGCAGATTTCACTATCAGTTTGCCATTCCGGGTAAAAAGCGTTCCTTTCCTCGCATTCCGAGTAGGCATCACGCAATCGAACATATCTACACCATTATCGATATTATTTAGCAGGTCTGCCGGAGTGCCCACTCCCATCAGATAACGCGGCTTATCTTGCGGCAAGATGCCATCCAAAAATTCTGTGATCTTGAGCATATCTGCCTTTTCTTCTCCCACTGCCAAACCGCCAATAGAATAACCCGGAAAATCCATCTCCATCAAGCATTCTGCACTTGCCAATCTTAAATCTTCATAGATGCCACCCTGAACGATGCCGAATAATGCCTGATCTGACCTTTTGTGTGCCTGCTTACCCCGCTTTGCCCAAGCCAAAGTAGTCTTGAGCGATTCTGCTACATACTTACGGGTCGCCGGATAGGGCGGGCATTCATCAAAGGACATAATAATATCGGCACCAATGGCATTCTGCAACTCAATCACTTTCTCAGGTGTGAAAAAATGATAACTGCCATCGATATGAGATTGAAAACGGACACCCTCAGGAGTTATCTTCCTCAAACCCGAGAGACTCATTACCTGAAAACCTCCGCTATCGGTGAGTATCGGTTTATTCCATCCCATAAATTTGTGCAATCCACCCGCTGCTGCTATTAGCTCATGCCCGGGACGCAGATAGAGGTGGTAGGTGTTTCCCAGGATTATCTGTGCCTTGATATCTTCCACCAGATCACGCTGCATCACGCCTTTCACACTTGCCCTCGTGCCTACCGGCATAAATATTGGGGTCTGTATCACTCCATGCGGAGTAATAATTTCTCCTGCTCTCGCTCTGCCCTCACGTCCTTCAATTTTGAATTGCATAATCTTTCAGCTTCACTGTGTCCTGAAAAATATAGGGCAATGAATTTAATTGTCCGGAAAGGTCAAAGTTATTATCATTGCGGGAATGTATCAAAAGCTCATAGTCTCTAAAAATATCCGTCTGTTCCCAGCCTAGTTTATTCTTGATGATTTCCTCAAATTCTTCATTAATCTCATATCCTGCGGAGTTTCGACCCAGATTTCTTGCTGCCAGCGCAGTAGTGCCGCTGCCCAAAAATGGATCAAGCACCGTATCTTCCACAAAGGAGAACATTTTAATCAGGCGACGGGGTAATTCTTCAGGGAACATAGCAAGATGCTTATCTTGTTTTACTCCGGCAAAATTCCAGTGTCCTCTAAAATATTCATTCCATTCTTCAATAGTCATTTTCGATTTTTCTTTCAAAGCGTTATCTACCTTACCTCTGGTTTTTCCTGCTTTTCTAAAAATTAAAATGAACTCATAATCTATTTTTAGAATACCATTTCTGGGATAGGGAAATGAACCCATAATTGTAGCCCCGCCGCTGGTATTGGTGTTTGTTACTTTCTGCCAGATTATCGCTCCCATATAGTCAGTCCCGATTGTCTCACAAAATCTGATTATTTCTGTTCTTATGGGTATTACCTTATATCTGCCATAATAAACTGAACGGGCAAACTGATCGCCAATATTTATACACATGCGACATCCTGGTTTCAGTACACGATTGCCTTCCTGCCAAACGATATTAAGGCTGTTTATATAATCTTCGTAACTATTCCCAAACCCAATCTGGTTTGTGTTGCCATAATCTTTTAATTGCCAGTAAGGTGGAGAAGTGATGATCAGATCGATGCTTTCATCAGCCAGTTCCGGCATTTCTCTGCTGTCTGCGAAATATATTCTATGCTCTGTCACCAATTCATACCTTATTCGTTATCCTGCTGCAGCTCTACCTTCTGGCTGCTCAAGGAAGCACTTCTTTTAAAAAGCCGGCTGAAATCATTGCTGAAGGCAAAAAACATAAGAAGTATCAGAACTGAGGCTCCAATTTTCTGCAGTGTTATCTGAGTCCGCACAGATAATGCTTTACGTCTTATCCCCTCAATGAGGCAGAAAAAGATCATCCCTCCATCCAGGACCGGTATAGGCAGTAAATTCATCACCATCAGGATTATGCTGATCATAGCTACGAAACTCAAAATGGAATTCCAGCCTTGTTTCGCTGTCTGCTTACTCATTGTGTACATCAATACAGGACCGCCGATATTGTTCTTGAGCTCACTCGGATTCACAATCAGTTTATATAAACCTACATAATTCATAACCACATAATCCGCTGTAGTGAGCGTGCCATATTTCAGGCTTTCCCACAAAGAATAATTCTCTTTTACTTTAAGTGGTAATTTTTGCGTTATACCTATCACGGAGCTGCCGTCCATCAGGTTTTCCTGCAATTTTATATCACGGCTGAATCTGCCGCCGGAACGCTCTATTTCCACTTTTACCGTATTACCGGAGGTAGATTGCACCTCGCTGCGCAATTCATACCAATCGCTTACAGGGTTACCATTAATCGCCACTACCCTGTCTCCTTCCTGAAGTCCCGCATTATAAGCCGGCAAACCCGGAGATACTTCTCCTATCACTGTAGTCGTTTGAGGCATAACCTGCTCAAACCAGTCTTTTAGCTGAAATTCCTCCGTGAATTGATGTTCTTTTCCGGCACGCTCTATCACAATAGTATTAAATCCTTCTTTTAAAGCCGAATAACCGTCAGACCAGCTTCTTAAAAACCGATCATTTATACTCACAATCCTGTCACCGGATTGCAGGTAGTCAAAATCACGTGAAATTGAGCTTTCTTGGGGTATTACGATCCTGCCGATTATCGCACGGTGGTCTTCATAAGTCTTACCCATACCAAAGGTTATTATGAGTATCAGCAAGGCAAACAGAAGATTGGTCAATGGTCCCGAAAAGGCTATTAATGCACGTTTCCACCATGATAGGGACCAAAAACTGCCTTTTTCATCTTCGGTGTGCTCATCAGGATTCTCACCCTTCATTTTCACATAACCACCTAAGGGGATGATGGAAAGCCGATATTCTGTCATCCGGTCACGAAAACTGATAAGCTTAGGACCAAATCCGATAGAAAACTTCTCGACATAGACCCCAAGCCATCTCGCTGCCAGGAAATGACCACCCTCATGAACGGCTATCAGCAATCCCAATGCCACTAAAGCACCAATTATCTGTAGCATAATTATCCTTTATTCTCATTAATTTATATTTGCTGCCAAAATGATATACACTCTCACAAGGTCAAGACCCTTTTTTATCTGAGATACAGCCCCCAAATGCTGCCCCCGGATTATAGCTTGCAGCAGGAAAAAAAACAAAGATCAATCTTTCATTTTTTTTGGATTGATCTTTATTTTTGCACTTTGAATATTTTCAGTAGATCAGGGGTCTGAATTTTTTATCATGGGGGCTATTTGATGAGGATCAATTTTTTTGTCATTGCTTGTCCGGGTGCTTTTAATCGGGCGAAAAATATTCCGCTGGCACAATGATCTGCCTGCCAGAGGATGCTGTAATTACCGGCGGCCATATTTTGATTGACCAGGGAGTGCACTTTTTGCCCTTTGAGGTTAAATATTTCAAGTGAGACCTTGCCGGGTTCGGAAATGTGATAATCAATTTTTGTAGATGGGTTAAATGGATTAGGTGCACATGAGAGAAACATCATATTTTCTGTTTCTATCTGAGCAGAAGATAATACTTCAATTTTAATGGGATTATCCCAGTTTCCGGAGATAGTATTTGAATCAAAGACGAAGCTGTAATCAGTGGGCAGGAGATTTTTTATTATTCGATTATATGCTTTGATGTGCATCAGGTCACCTGCGGGTGTATCCGAATAGACCATAGGCATGTGGTAGATTTTGCCAAGATTGGATTTATAATCAAGGACAGACTGATTATCATAGCAGGCAATTCCTCTGCATTCGCCCAGTTCGGAAAAGATACCGAGAAAGTAATCTGAGGGGTCAAAATCTTCATAATCGCAGACAAGCTCGATAATCAAAGCGGAGTTATACTCGTAATCCGGGTAATTAAGTATCCAATCTGCATCTTTCACGGCAAATTCAGGCATATTGTATTGCTGTCTGTTAACGGGTTCCGGGTCAGGGTAGCTGAATTGTTCAGCCTCATTCATTTGCAGCATGTATCCGCTTAAAGGCTGGAGCCAGGAAAGAGAGCCCAGCCAGCCAATTCCGGCATAAAACAAAGCTCCCTGGGTTTGACTTTTAATTATGTGACCAAATTCGAGATCAGAGAAAGCGGAATTGATATTTTCTATCGATTGAGGAGCAAAAGAAATCCAGTTCCAGCCGGCATTAAGATCATAAATTGTCTCTTGGTTACAAATGGGATGACCGGAGAATTGCCAGTTCACCGGTTCAAGGCAGGCCAGTTTATATAGAGAGATATTATTCATTTCTGTCATAGAGCCGAGCCAGCCAAAGCCTTGGTAAAACATAGCCGCATTTGTCTGATTTTTTATACTGCTGCCACTTTCGCCGATTGATGACATCACCAGATTTATGTCCATATTTTCCTGCCAGATATTGATGGAGAACCAGTTCCAGCCGGCAGCGAAATTTTTTGTCACATTAATATCACCATTGGGAGTAACGATTACATCAACGGAATCGGAGAGTGTGAGCCTTCTTTGCTGATCATGAGCAGAGAAAGAGATCATTTCGTTTCCAGACCAGTTTTCTGCTGAGGAAAAGGTAACCATAAAATCATCGATATCCACCGAGATCATCTGATTTCCGGAGGCGGACAACAGAAAGTTTTGGGGGTCAGCGTTAATGAGGAATTGGCTAAAATCGACTGGCAATGTACCATTTTCCTGAAAAGTAAAGGATGCTGGAAGATCAAATTGTGGACATTCCCGGGTTGAGAACTGCACCTGATCTGAGGCTGACAATTGCTGGATAGTACCTTGGTCGGTAGCGGTAAAATTCACAATTTCACTTCCGATCCAGGAGTCGTCAATCAGGCTGATGTGTGCCCACTCGTTATCAAGACAGATTTTCAGGAATCCGGCAGAGAGCTGGACGGGATCGAGTGGATTACCGAGGGCGAGGTTATTCTGAAAGTGGATAATTTCATCAGTTGGGAGGATTTGTTGAAAATTGTAGTCATAGAATCTGAAAGATAACAGGTCATTTTCCTGGTTAGCATAGATAGTGAGAAAATAGAGCCATTTATCCAGAGAATAGAGTGCAGAAGTAATGCCCCTGCATTCGTTGTCGGCAAAGACAGCGAGTAAATGCAAATTGCCTTCTGCCGGGACACCTTTAGATAGAATTTCTGCTGTTAAAGTCATCGTATATTGGTAATCGGTGGGGTCAATATCCCAATCCGGGGCAGTTTGCGTCTGATCATTCGGCAAAAATTCATAGCTCCAAGTGATATGATCGCCATCAAGCTCGGTGAGATAATTTGGGAGATGAACCGGTTGAAATGATTCGCTGCAGTAAATTACCTGATCCGGGATGCCGGTAACCAGGGGAGGGTGGTCTTCTGGTAGAACAGTATAGGTGGCTTCTTCAGTATCCCAGGCAGAGAATCCGGTGTCATCTTCCACTCGGAACGTGATAGTTTCGGAACCAGTCCAGTAGTTTGAAGGAGGAGTGATAGTTACAATATTCTCTGCGTTCACAGAAATCTGCAGAAATGTCTCACCAGACCAGCTCCATAAAACAGGATCGCCATCGAGTTCCACGAGGTGGTCATCAAGATCAAACATCTCAAAATCATCACCTGCGAAAATTGTCTGGTCATCTATCGGAATAATTTGCGGAGCCTGGTCTTCTATAATAGATAAGAGGATTTCATCGTAATCTGAGAAGCCATTTATTGTGGCGGTATCCCGTGCTATAAATTGCAGCAGGCAAACTCCCATCCAATCAGGATTAGTGATCGAAATATCTGCTTCAGAATTTGAATTTATCATGACCATCAATCTTCCAGCTTGAAATTGAACCGGTTGCAGCGGATTACCATGGATTTGATTACTGCTGAAAACTATCTTTTGCAGAACCGGGATGAGTCGCCCTTTATCGGTGTCATAAAACTCAAAGGAAATTTCTTCACCATTTGAATTAGAGTAGACAGTTAAGAAATATAGCCATTTATCAATTGAAAAAATTGCGGAGGAGATACCTCTGCACTCATTTTGGCAAACCGCAAAGAGAAAATGGTGATTACCTTCAGCAGGATATCCTTCTGTAGTAATTTCCACCGTGAGATTGATAGAAAATTCATAATTACTGGGATTAATCTGCAGATTTGGCAGAGCTTCGGGTTCAGTCTCCGGTGGGAACCAGTATGACCAGCCGATCTGGTCGTCATCTATTTCTGCGAGATAATCATTAAGCAGGACAGATTCAAATTCCATACCGGCGGCAATCGTCTGATCAGGGATTCCGTTCACGGATGGAGGGTGATCAATTCCCTGGACCGAGAAGCAAACTTCTACCGAGCAGGAAGCTGCGAAATCAGTCGCGTCCGTAGCTGTGAAAGTAATAATTTCGGAGCCCAGCCATGCTGGAGATATCGCGGTGATTTCTGCAATATTATCGGCATCTATTATCACATTCAGGTTATTTGCAGCAGAATTTGACCAGAATACTTCATCACCATCAAGTTCTACAAGATAATCATCAAGAAAGATCAGGTCAAATTCTTCACCTGGATAAATAGATTGATCAGCAATTGGGAGAATCTGAGGGGCATGGTCTGGCAACACGGAAAAGGTTACATCATCCGAATCTGCATATCCGGCATCTGTATTCTGATCGGATGCAGTAAAAATGACAGTTTGGGAGCCGAACCAGGAGGGGTCAACGATGGAAATTTCTACTTGATCACTATCATTAATATTGATCAGAAGATTTCCGGCATGCAGCAGATAAGGCTCAAGCGGATTTCCAATTACCCCATTAGCGGTAAAATTTACTATTTCGCAAACAGGCAGCTCTTTTTGCTGATCGCAATCATAAAAGCGGAAGCTGATCTCATCGCCCGAGGTGGAGGCATAAACAGTGAGGAAATAGAGCCAGCCACCCAGAGCAGATTGACCGTAAGCAATGCCACGGCATTCATTATCGCAGAAAGCACCCAGTAAATTATCACTTCCTTCTGCGGGATAACCTTCAGAAATCACCTGAATTGTCATGGACATGGTCAATTCGTAATTTGCGGGGATCGCCTGCCATACGGGTACAGGCTGGGGCAGAGTGTTATCTGCAAAATGGTATTCCCAGCGGATAGTATCACCGTCAATTTCCACCAGATACTGATTTAGATTTATCATCTCAAAATCCTGGTTCATGGGGATTGATTGATCCGGGATATCATTGATCAGGGGAGGATGGTCCGGATTTAAAACTGTAAACAGGGCAGAATCAGAACCGCACAAAGCACTCGCCGTCTGGTCTGTAGCGGTGAAAGTAATTGTTTCCGAGCCGGTCCATTCCGGATCAGTTCTGGTAATTACTGCGATGTTATCAGAAATTTCCACCTGCAGATTGGTGTATTCATTGGCGGACCAGACAATCTGGTCTCCATCGAGTTCCGTGAGATAATCATTAAGTGAGACAGCATTGAAGCTGTCTTCATAGCCAATTGTCTGGTCTGGGATACCGCTCACATAGGGTGGATGATCATAATTGACGAAACCGTGCAGTTCCAAAGGTTCTAATACAGATCCGTAAATCTGGTTATACTCAAAAATTATATTTTCCTGGAGTTCTATCACGAGCTCGGTTTCTGCCTGGAAGAGCTGGAAATTGATCTGTTGACCGTTATGGTTAGAATATACAGTCAAAAAATAAATTGCATCATCTCCGAATAGAATGGGATTGGCAAGACCTCGGCACTCATCTTCGCAGAAAGCAGCGAGAATGCTGGACAAATCATAATCCGGTTCATTGTTAACTATAATTCTTGCGATAACGCCGGCATTGAACTCATACGCAGATACATCAATATCCCAGTCAGGTTCGGGACGGCTATTACCGGATAAACTATTAGATCCAACCAGCAGGAAAATGAGCATTATAATTATCTTAAACTTATCCATATTTTTTCCTTAGTAAATAGGGCTTGCAGGAGAGTATCCTGCAAGCCTTGGGGATTGATTATTTCATCAGGAGAACCTTTCTCATTTCCTTGTATTCATTGGCTTTGATAGAGATGAAATATACTCCGCTGGCTACGGGTATGAATTTGTCATTTGTCCCCATCCAGCTTAAGTGGTAATAACCGCATTGTTGCTGCTGGTCAACCAGGGTCGCAACTTTTTGTCCTTTGATATTATAGACAACAATTTCCACGGGTGCGTTATCTTTTAGGCTGTAACTGATAACAAGTTCCGGATTAAAAGGATTAGGATACAAAGCCTGCAGTCTGGTTTCCAGGATTGGCACAGTATCATCAATTTCATCTGTCATGCTTGAATTGAATATGAATGGTTCTATGATGGAGCCGAGTACGACATTTCTGGTAAAAGTGATACTTTCTTCGAGATTACTAATATTCTCTGACTGGCTGTTATAATATACAAGCTCCAGTTCTTCCGGTTCGGCATTTCCGTAGATTGTGAGGAAAAAAATGAAACGGTCATATTGTGGGAGATAAACCGGTGCATTCACGCCGCGGCATTCATCTTGAAAAAAGGCAGCGATAAGATCATCTTGTGACGCAGTTTCAAAGCCATTATCTCTGACAATTGCTATCAGATTCATGTTGTATTCATAGAGATTGGGATAGGTTTGCCAATCGGGTGCATTCAGGTTTGTGCGAGAATAGACTTCAGAATTCAGGCAGATCAATTTCTCGGATAAAGTGGATGTCTGCGGAACGGGAGCAAAGGGATAGACAATTTCTCCGGGATAAGTAAGCCGAATAAGATAACCATTACCGGGGACCATAAAGTGCATGTTTCCAAACCAGCCCTGATTTTCAAGATACTGGGCAAAAGAGGTCTGACTTTTGATGATATCACCTGTAGCAAGACCCTCTAGTGAATTGAGGGCATAATTAAGTTCCATACTGTATTGGGGGAGATAACTGATCCAGTTCCAGCCTTCTGAGACAAAAATAGTATCTGTTTCCACATTTACAGGATAGCCGATGATTTCCAGAGTATCTGCTTCAGCCAGTTTCATCAGATACATAGAATTAGAATTAATCTCCATAAGATTGCCGATCCAGCCATATTCCTGCACATATTGAGCAAAAGAGTCCTGAGTTTTGATGATATCATTTGTAGCTGGGGAGAGTGAATTAAGAAATTGATTAATTGCCATGTCCGGGCAGAGCAGGTTAAATGAAATCCAGTTCCATCCATGGCTCAGGCACATTTCCTTAATGATGTCGTTAGCTGCGGTGAGGCTCACAGGGGCACCGGGGTTACCGAGAACAGAATTAGCCACGAATTCGTATTCTTCTTCGATATTGGCAAGCACAGTTGATTCTGAAGCGTCCCAGACCCTGAATTGGAGGATTTCGCCAGCCATAACATTACTGTAGATAGTAATAAAAGCCTGATATTGATTAGTAAGATTTGGCAGATATTCAATTTCGCTTACACCACGAATTTCATCAGCGACATATACGCATATCCGGTCATAGATATCTTGAGAAAGGTAACCATTCACAAACAGCTCGGTAGTCATATTCATAGAGTACTCATAATCGGCATAATTTACCGTCCAATCCGGCGGATAGTCGAGGATGCGGACATTTATTTGCAAGGGTTCATCCCCCATTATTCCACTGGCAAAGATTGTGGTGGAAAAATCTCCTGTAATAGCATTATCAGTCAGGTTGAAATTGATAGAGAGATTTTCTCCGGGTGCTAAAATGCCTTCCAGTGGCGAGATTACCAGCCAATCGGGAATGGGAAGTGGATTGCCGGAGGGCATCCCGTTATCTCTGCCGCCGATGATCTCAAAGCTGCGGTTGCTGCCGCCCGTATTTCGCAGGATCCTGCCTGCTGCAAAAACTTCATCGACATATATTACAGTATTGATACTTTCACCGGTCCAGCCTATCGGATTGCGGTTAACGAAAAATTCCCAGGATACAGTTTCGTTTATGGAATTGCCGTGCATATCTTCCAGAGCATTGATATCCACTCGCAGCGTTTGATTTTCAATCCATTGATTATTTACCTGGGGTTCAATTGTGATAGTATTAAAGCCATAGGTGAAAGTGAAATCGATCAGTTGCCCTGTTGTAGTATTATTCAGTGTAATATCCTGGTTTCCGGGATTGATCAGAGATCCATTGATATTTTCATTGAAGTGAACGGCAATATTATCATCGCTGCCCAGAACGCCATCTGCAGGTTCCGGGTTGCCAAATACCAGAGGACCTATTCGATCAATTAGACCCGGGACAATATTCGAATAACCATTTCCGGTATCTCCGGTAGAGACAGTTACCGCCCTTAGTTCATAATCACCATCAATGATGACAGCGGGTGAGATATTCCAGGGCATGAGGAAATAGTCTTCAGTGATATCTTCTTTGAGAACCGAAAAAGCTGTAAACCATTCACGATCACGATTTAGAGAATTCTTTTGTCTGTTTGCAGAATCTTTTTTACTGTTAACAGGATTTTCACTGATTGCGTTTCCGTTTAATGAGAGACTAAGTTTTTCACTATCATAATCTTCTTCTCTGGCAGGCGTAACCCGTCTGTATCTGAGATCAATACTTTCCAGATTTTCTGCCAGACGGTTATAGCCGTCTATTGTAACCCAGAGCGTATCGCTGCCATGGGCAGAATTAACCAGCCAGTTATCATCCGGCACAGCAATATGAACTTCACTGGCAGCCTGCTGAAATTCTACTGATACGGTAGCAGAAGCTTCCAGCGTCTCATCTCCGGGGGGATAAAATCTGAATTGCAGGTTTTCATAGAGATAAGCTTCGGGACCGCGTTCGATGGAGAGGGTGTTTTCTATTACCTGACCATAGGGGACGGTATAAGAAAGATAATTCTCGATATATATACCATTAACGGAAATCTGAGCACCGCAGGGATTAGTGGAATTTACTATATTGAAGAGATATTCGCGTTCTTCTTCGGATTCACTCAAATTCCCAAGCTGCATTGTATATATTGCGGGTTCATCAGGCGGGATATTTATCTGGGCAGAGGGGCTGATAGCCAGATAGGGGAGATTCCGTTTGAGGGTTTCTTCTTCCCAGGGACATGATGAGGCACCTGAGACCAGGTCAAATACCGGTGTGCCATAGACATCATCCCATTTTATATCAACTGTGAAGAAATCACCTATATCGTTATCAGTGAGCGTGTATCCTACCGTATTGGAGTGAGTGGCAGTATTGGTATAGGAAGAGCCTACCGTCAATTGGGTATTGATCATAACGCCACCGGAAAAACCTACTCCATTAACCAAAATTCCTAATTCGGTAGCTATTTCAGTTTCAATTTCCAATTCAAAACCTATTGCATAGGATTCTGTAGTTTGGGAGGTTTCGGAATATTCGTAAACTGCACCTGCATCGAAGGAGCGGTTAGCAATAAGAGTGGCGGAGTCCTTTAGTTCCTGATTCATATCTAGAAAGCTTTGCCAGCGTTCTGCGGATTCAAAATCACCAATGTCATAAAGAGAGGGTATAAGTGTATTAATAATATGATACTCGGAATAAAGGAAATTAGTGGCAAAACCAGAGGGAGCAATGATCATATCTTCAGAAAGCAGCAGTATGCCTTCTTCGATATTGAGGATATCTGTGACACCATAGAGCAGGTTAATAGCGGCTCCCATATAGATATCACCGTCATCACCTACAAAATCATCATTTTCGGAAGTTGATATCGTTTCGGTAGTAGATAACGTCCAGGTCTGTTCATAAGTATCAGTATTGGTAATTCCTACAGAGGCGGTTGCAGTAATATCCAGCGTAGTATCTATCATAAAATCGGTAAAGACGAATTGACCGGTGGAAACAGTAACATCTATTCCGAGGTGCAGAGCAGCGAATACGGATGTATTTGATGAAAAGATTGTAGAAAAGCCGACTGACATAGAATGTTCTTCTGTATTGGAAAGATAACAAGAGCTTCCATCGCCGGGCGGGTCACGCAGAATCTTAAGTGGCAATTCGGGTGTAGTAGTAGTAAAAGTAGTGTTGCGAGGTCTGTTTCCGGTAATGATTATCCATTCGGTAGCACTTGCCTGGCGGTCATACTGGTCAGTAGCGATGACGGTAAGCTCTTTCTGGTAGGGGTGAGCACCTCCACCGAGAATATTTGGCAATTTTGCGATCACTGTATAGCCAATTGAGCCGTCTGTGAAGGTATAGGTAGTATCTACATCATAATTAACATGATCGATGATATAGACTTCGCCGGAATCTACATCACAGTAATTGATAATATTTTCTCCATTCAGCCAGGAGGGATATGCTTCTCTGATCTCAATATCTATGTCATAGATACCATTTTGAGCCATCAAACCGGCATCAGAGATCACTGATTGATCCGGCAATGTGATATTTCCAGCCGGTGGAACACCATTTATGATAATTTCAGGAGGAGCATAGTAGATAAAATTAAATTCTCTATCCTCACTTTCCAGGGAAAGGGTGTCTGCTGTAAAGAAACTATCAATATTCGGGTTGGGATGATGCATCCAGATTTGATAGATAAGAGGAGGCAGGTCTCCTATTTCATAATAGCCGGTAGCAGCATCGGGACTAATAGTTTTTTCGATACAGCCATTAACTGCACGTACGGTAACTTCTATTTGTCCCTGGGATGGCGTGATAGGATATTCGCAAGAGCCCCCCGCGACAATTCCTGAAATTTCTCTAAGTTCCTGATCAGAAAAATAGAGCCCGGTTCGGGGTGAAGTTATCATTGGCAGTTCAATGAAGGGCGGAGTAAATTGATGATCATCACATATTGGAGAAATGATATCACCGATACTTCCGGGCTCTAGTTCTACGGTCCACTTTCCGTCTGCATCAGTATAAATTGGTGGAATTAATTGTTGATTATTGACCAGTATCTGAGCACCTTCCAGGAAACAGGCGGAAGATTCATAACGGATATAGCCACTAACCGGTATCATGGAAACATCAGTGAAATTTATCAGATCGATAGCCGTATTACTGTGATTGAGAGATGCCTGTCTGCTTTCTGGCTCATAATAATGATCAAACATCTCATAAAGCGGAATATCTTCGGACCACTGCCCACCATTTTCCAGAGTCCCCGTAGCAAGATTGCCCGTGGCATCTGTTATCAGAAGATCGGTGCCTTCATTCATTTTCCAGTAATTTTCAAGACCATATTCATCGCCTTCCAGAGGCAGCATAATAGTGCCATTTATCTGATCGTAGTTTCGGCAGACATTCCAAAGCCGCACCTCGTCTATTCTTCCTTTAAAATACAGATCATCATCTTCTGGTAATGATCTGCCCATAACAAGGTTAGACAGGCTTCCCACATTATTCGTATCATTCTGTGTGCCGATCAATTCACCGTCTATATAAAGACTTAACAGCTCAGTTTGAGCTGAATAACTCACTGCATAATGGTGCCAGAGATTATCAGCCAGATTCGCATAGTTCTGCAGTACAGTATCAAAGCGTGAACAGCCTACGAATCCTTCTTCAGTCATTTCTATCCGTAATACAGCTTGATCGGTATCAGGCTCAGAGGCTGCAAAAATCATCTGGGCTCTTGTTTCTGGTGTTTTAAACCAGCCTTCCAGCGTAAAATTAAAGGTTAAATCCAGGCGAATACCATTGAAGCTGATGTACTGGTCTATTCCATTAAGCTCTACTGCTCTGCCTATATTTGTCTGCATGGACGGCGTCACCGTAAATGTGGTGCCGTTGCCAAAGTATATGCTTCTGATCACATAATTTCCATTCTGGTCTGTTACGGCACCCACATATACCGGAGCCAGGCTGGAGCTTCTTTGGATATGGCAGATTTCGCCATCATTATCATTTTCGGTGAGATCAAAGATGATATCTCCTTCCACTTCGTCAAATTTCCAGTATGCAGCCAGCCCTTCTTCATCGCCAGAAAGAGTTATATCTCTATATTTTCGCAAATCTTCCCATTCTCTGGCGATACTCCATATACGGAAATCGTCCATTAAGCCGTAAAAATAATTGCGGTTGTCTGCGGGAGCGCTTTTACCGATAATAATTTCTGGCTGATTTTCTATATAATCACCGGCAATTGCTTCACCCACAATATAGCCATCCACATACATCGTCATATTTAGAGAATCAAAAACGCAGGATACATGGTGCCAGTGGGCATTGCCATATTCATCAAAACCGCTGTAGGGGTTTACTGTGACCAATTCTGTTCCTGTGATACCGGCTGAAGGATTGTGCTGCCAGCGTAAAAACCCACCCTCAATTATTTCCAGTTTCAGATAATGGTCAGCAGAGAGGCTTTCCACAGCAGAAAACAGCGTCTGTACATGATCTGTATGAATTGATTTAAACCAGGTTTCTATAGTATAATTTTCTTCCAAGCCGGAGAACAGGCGATTTACACTCGTTTGAGGGTCTATATAATAAATGTATGCCTCTTCACCTGGAGAGAACAAGGCAGAACGCCCCAGATTGGGAGTAAGAGTTACCTTGGCATCCTGAATTGGATTGCCGCTGGGGGTTTGTATATTACCGGTAATCACACCGTTAGGATTAACAAAACCAATATTTACAGCCGTGTGACTGGTGCCCATATCGTTTGATGAAACTACGCCATATTCATAATATTCGCCTGGGAAAACACTTAAATCCTGATACGCTGTCTGGGAAATTGGCAATGTGGTATAAGGATAGCCATTACGTATCAATTGAACTTCATTGCCAGTTACTGGTGGTCCCGTGCGGTCGTTTTCTATCGTCCATTCCACAAGAACCATGTCCTGAAAATCTCCGTCAGACGCCCTTACTATTGGTGGACGCGGTTCTTTCATATAAAAAGACCAGAACCCGGTAACGGTGCTGAAGCTGGAGTAATTCGTGGCGGCATTTATAAAGGGCTGACCTACAGTAAGCTTCGTATTAAAGTGGGTTGATGTTGAGTTTCCCTGTATTGCTCCATCTGTAAAAGCAAAATAAGGGCAGGTGTAATTTGGTTCACATGTATCTGACCATAGCGTAAATATCAATAGCAGCAGCAGTGCTATCAAACCTCCTCGCATATATATCTTATTCATTTTAATCTCCAGTTTATTATTTACGCTTAGTTCTTAAGATTTTCTATTTTCTGCATCAAAGCTGCCAGTGCTTTCTCCAGTTCTTCTATTTTCTTTTCCTGATCTTCCACTTTCTGATTTAGTTCCTTTACTGCCGATATGGCTACTATACCAAATCCACTGGTATTTATACCAATGCTACTGGCATTTGAACTATCATATACAAGTTCTGGAAATAATCTCTGGACATCCCCATTTATAAAACCTATTTGCTTTCTTGACCGGTCTTGATCATCTAACGCGTCGTATTTGATCGGGTTTAACTCGGCTATTTTTTCAAGAGTGCCTTCATATGGTTCTGTATTCTGCCTGTATTCAGTATATACATCTAGATATTCTCCCCAGAAACTTATTTCAGCAAGCCTGGTTGTGGCTTCGTTTTGTCCTCTGCCAAAAACTAAGTTTCCTCCATAATCCTTTCCTATATACCAGGGCCAGCCACCAAGTTCATCCGAAAACGTCAGCCTTACTTCATCTTCATCTATAGCATTATGGATATATATATTATTTGTTTCAATAGAACCCTGAACAAACAGGTCACCTGGATCATCTCCCCAAATTCCCGTTACAGCAGGAAGGGAAGATCCAGCTCTAATTGTAACATATTTTTCACGTATATCAACATCAGTAGTATTATAAGGGGATTGGTCATTATGACCTATAAAAAATTTGTCTGCTAAAGATACAAATTTATAAGCATTAATGATAATATCTTCTTCCGCAGTCACTTCCATCACTGTAGTCTCACCGCTTCTCAATTCTATACTGCCATTACCGTCATTATCACTGTCTGCCGTTATGAATACCGTCCCGTAGTTTGTGATAGAGCTTGCAGCTCCACCAAAATCCGCACTGTTCAAAGCTGAACCGTCTTCAAATAATATGCTGCCATTACGCATCTTCAAATTGCCCGTGATATCTAATGATTCTAAGGGCTCTTCTGTATTCAGTCCCATCCTGCCGTCTGCTTTCACGATCACATTTGGGCTGCCGTCGGCATTAGTTATCAAAAGCTTATCTGTTTCCGGATTGGTCGCCTGAATATGTAAATCTGCTTCCGGTTCTTCCACATTCACACCCACTTTCCCTTCTGAATTTATCACAAAATCATTAACTCCATCATCACCTTCTACTCGAACCTTATCGGTTTCCGGCGTGGAATCCACGATATGCAGAAACGCTTCCGGCTCGTGCGTGCCTACTCCCACGAAACCTGTCGAAGGAAATACATTATTCGCGCCAAATACACTCATCGCTGCCGGAGATTTCGTTAACTTGATGCGTGGCTCCATCTCTGTGCCATTATTGATACTTATTCCTATCCAGTAGTTTTCGTTAAAAGGTACTTCATCAAGACTTGTCACGCTGCCAAGTTCTACCAGATAAACGCCGTTACTGATCAGCACGCTAGTGTGAATCTCTTCCCAGATTGCTGTGCTGCTTGCCTCGTTACTGTAAAGCCCGAAACTCATTACATAATATCCGTCCTCTACTGTCTTGCCAAGAGGGTCTCTTAAAACTCCCTGCACAGAAAATGTGTCTGCTGCCAACAGGCAGGCTACAAACAGCACTAAAACTAAAAATGTTTTTTTCATTTTTTTCTCCTTATTTTCTAAAATTTACCTTATCTTTCTATATTCGTCAAAAAAGCATCTTATATTCCAGATATAAATATTTAAAAATAGGATATTCCTAATTAACAATATATTTTATAATTAACAGCGTCACATTATTTTTTTATTCCTCCTGCTAAATTTATTATCTTGACAATACTTGCAATTCTGCAATGCAGGACTGCAAGTATTGCAGCTATGCAACGCTATAATATTGTGGTTATTAATGAGAGGGTATACATGAATTTAAGAGATAAACTGCAACTTCTGGGGAGGGCAGGAAAAATCCAGAAGTTTTCTATCTTTACGGAAATCATACAATTAGCTTATGACCAGCGGGATCAAAAGATTTACGGTTATTTTGATCAATTTATTTCTCACTTGCAGGAATACCTTGAATATGATAAAAAGCCTTCGACTGAAATCAAAAAAGCTATTGTGCGATCTTTCAGATTGCTTTTTTCCTTTATCAAGAATAAGAGTGACCAAATTAAGTTTAAAGATTATCTGGAGGTATTCCAAAGGTATTGTTTTCTTATGGAAGATATAGTTGAGCTGGCAAATATATATCAGAACCTTGGTTATCTTTTCTGGCTGTCAAATGATATGGATTCAAGCAAAAAGTACCTGAGGGAGTCACTTGAATTAATCAATCAGACTGAAAATAAAGAGATTCCTAATCGTTATACGAATCTGGGTTTTATTTACGAATACATAGGAGATTATCAAACTGCCGAGGAATATTACCTTCAGGGAATCAAGTTTGCTGAACAAAACCACTATCAAGAAGCTATGTTTATGGCTTATGATGCTTTAGGAAGGTTAAACTTTAATCAGCAATTTTATCAAAGAGCTCACAATTATTTCCAGGCGGCAATTGAATTACATGATGGGCACTCGCTTGATTCCAGCCATGCCTCCACTGTTATGAATCTTGCTTCCACCTATGTTTTTCTTAAACAGTATGACCAGGCAGTAAGATGCCTTAAGGATATCCAGAAGGAATGGCTTGAGAAGGATGATCCGGAAACATATTATTCTTCCTTTGTTAATCTGGCAGTCTACTATCTGGAAATGGGGAATTTGGCTGAAGCCATGAAATCTAATGAAAAGGTGTTTGATTACGCAACAAAAAGCAATAACCTGGAATTGATTTTTGGCTATTACTACACTCGCGGTATGATTCTGCGAAAGCAAAATAAATTACATAATGCTGAGGTATCTTTTAAAAAAGCCCTTCAGTTAAGCCGTACTGCGGGAAACCAGAGAGATCAATCCAGAACCCTAAATCATCTGGCGGTTATCTATATGGATTCTACGGAATATGAAAAAGCACTGAAATTCTTATCAGAAGCAGAAACCTTTTACCGGAGATGGAAAAATGAATCTGATTTGACAACAATCCTCTTCAATAAAGCCGAATGCTATTCCGCTCTAAAAAATTACAAAAAAGCCTTTTATAACCAGAATGAGTATATCAAACTCACCCAGAAAATCCAGAAAAAGAAAGAAAAGGAAGAATTACTGCTTAAGAATCAGCAGACCGTTAAAGCCTCAAAAAGCAGTCACCTGATTTTTAATACCGGATATACGCTGATCTCAAGAGAACTCAGCCAGAAAATAGGTGTCCCTATCATTGGGCACAGCCCTCAAATGCAAAAGGTGGTTCAGCAGGCAATACTCGTTGCCGGTAATAACGCAGCCAGCGTCTTGCTTCGAGGTGAATCCGGCACCGGTAAAGAGCTGGTTGCCCGTCTGGTACACTTTTCCAGTGACCGCCTCCATGCTCCTTTTATTCCCGTTAATAGCGCTTCAGTTACTAATGGAATGGCTCAAAGTACACTTTTTGGTCATGAAAAAGGAGCATTCACCGGGGCAGTATATCTGCACAAGGGACTATTTGAGCAGGCTGATCAAGGTACTATTTTTCTGGACGAAATCGCTGATACACCGCCTGATATTCAGGCTTATCTGTTACGAATTCTCGAAGATAAAAAAATTAGACGCCTGGGCGGAAGCTCTAATGTGGATTCGGATTTCAGACTTATTTCCGCCACCAATAGTAATATTGAGGAGATGGTAAAAAAAGGCTTGTTCAGACTCGACCTCTTGAATAGAATTAATACTCTCGAAATAGTAATACCTCCACTTCGAGAACGGATCGATGATATTCCACTTTTCATTGATTTCTACCTTAACGAAATTTCAAAAAGGCTCCAAAGAAAACCTCCTGTTATCGAAGCGTATGTTATTGATGTCCTCCTTGGTTATGATTATCCCGGAAATGTCAGAGAATTCATAAATATCATGGAAAAGCTGATAATATTCTGCAAAAATGACTATATCAGTGAAGAAGATATTCATTTTCTGAAAATTGCCGAATCAGCCACAAAAGATGAACCCAAAGAGTATAATTTCAATCTCCAGGAGAATGAAACAAGATTGATGATGCTCGCTATGAAAAAATGCAATAACGTCCAGGTGAAGGCAGCAAAATTGCTCGGTATCACACCATACACGCTTAACAGGCGGCTCAAAAAACTCAGATAAAATTGGTAAAAAACAGCAGGGATATCCAAAATATGCAAGATAAACGGTATTTCGGAGAAGGTTCAGCCTAAATGATTCATTGCACTTCATGTTTTCAATTTTTAGAGATTGCGACAAAAAAGACAGCCATGTATTCTTGCCCCCGTTTGTTTTCTAATTAACGGGCTGATAGCAAATTGATAATAATAAAACCGAACAGTTTACTTAAAGGAAATTTTATAAATAACCTGAAAAATATATCATCGCGTGAAAATGCCAAATTCGGCAGGAGCGAACCAGAGAATCAGCACATATACCAGCTAACATAAAAAAGTCACCTATATCTCTATTTATGAATGAATTGCCCCGAGCTTCAG
>CAZRXY010000007.1:0-44621 GCA_964604155.1 uncultured Candidatus Cloacimonadota bacterium
TGATGGGTGATGGGTGATGGGTGATGGGTGATGGGTGATGGGTGATGGGTGATGGGTGATGAGTGATGAGTGATGCGTGATGGGTGATGGGTGAACTTGACTGGTGGATATATTCTGGCAGTATAGCCTTGCCATCTGGGGATTACGCGCAGTCACACCGTCGCACAGTCAAGTTTATAGTCGCAACGCTGGCATACCCCCGAAATTTGATTGCAAGGTTGCAATATTGAACTTATGAAGTTATTGGTCGTCACCATTGCGAAGGTCTAAAGACCTTCGCAACGGTTGACCTTGGCAACAATCTTTATCTCATATAGTATTAATCATTTAACAATAACAATAATTATAAAACCAGGGGGATGCCTGTTTTTATTGATGGGGAGTATTCCGCTTGAGGTCATCGGAATAATACTGATCAGATTTTTTTAGTCCTGATGGCAATAGATAAGAAAATCGCGAATCCTGGGGTACAATTTTAAATTTTGCTTTAAAATTTTCACAGGCAATAGATCTCACAAAAATCACATCATCTTTTTTGTGAACGATACTCCAGATTTTGCCGGCGAGCATGAAAATGCTGTCAACCCGTCCCGAGATTTTTCCAATCAATTTTTTATCGGCGATATTGACGATTTTATTCATTTTTATATCAGGGATATTGGAATGAATTTGCCCGATAAAGCCGAGGTTCATCAGTTTTGTGGAAGCCAGCCAGATATCGTTTCTGTAATTTATCCATTTTTTTTGCAGCAGATTATCAAGAATTGCCGTAGCCGTATCTTTCGGGCAGAATTCGCTGAAGAAATCGAGCAAATTATCATGGCTTATCCCGCGAGGTTCGGCATAGAGAAGCGAAAAAATCTGCTGGATGATCACACCATAATCGAGGATATAGAACGAACCTTCCAGTAATCCGGAATTAGCAGCCTCAAACATGGTATTAAGCATCAGCGATTCCGTTTTATTCCTGCAAATTGCAAAAACACGGATAATATTTAAACGCCGGTTGCTTCTGCCTATCCTTTGCAGAAATGAAGAGCGGTTCAGGGGGATATCTGCCAGCACAACCGCATCCAGATTTCCTATATCAATCCCAATTTCCAAGGTCATAGTGCTGATACAGATGCCGAAATAATTGTTTTTCATAAAACTTTCTGCTTCATGCCGCAGTCTGGCGCTAAGGCTGCCATGATGGACTACCACTTGATGGCTGCCCCAGATATTTATGCAGACATTGGCAATATTTTCCACGGCTGCCCGCGTATTGCAAAAAATCAGAATTTTACGCAGGTTTTCCTGGCGACTATACTCGATTATCTCGTTGAGATTCTGCAAAAACGTCTTTTTTATCTGGCGGTTACCCGGCACTTCAATTATTTCCATAGTGGGAGCATAGCGTCCGGCAAGCTTTTGGGGAGAGGGCACTGTGGCGGAGAGCATATAGATATTCAGTTTTTTGGAAGTAGCCGACTTTGCTCTTTTAACCAGCATTCTCAATTGGTCTCCTCGGTAGGTATTATCTACGAGATGGATTTCGTCTAAGATAAGTGCTTGCAGGTTATTGAGGCTTTCCCGATATCGGCAGAGGATAGAATCAAAGGATTCCGGCGTAGTGATCAGGATACCCTCTATGGTTTGGGGATTAAAACGAGGCTTATCGCCTGTTTTAATTGAGACCTTTATTCCCAGTTCGCTGCATAATTCCGTAAGCCTGAAGCTGAGATCATTGCATAAGGCTCTGGTGGGCGAGATATAAATAATGGCAAGACCCTGCCAGTTTTCGCTCAGTAATCTTTCTATAAGCGGCACAATAACAGCTTCAGTTTTCCCGCTGGCGGTGGGTGAGATGATCAGGGCATCTTTTTTTGCCAGTATCGCGGGAATTGCTAATTTCTGCACCTTTGTGAGTGCTGGATAGCGGCTGAAGAATAGTGTCCAGGTGAATTTTAGATGCTGCCTCATAGGGTGAGTGAAAAGATCACTAATAATTAAAGGATATTTTCAAGAGATTTATGAGGATTAAAGCGAAGTGTATCAAGTGCTTCGATAATATACTTAATGAACAGGCGGGTTTTATTTTTATGCAGTTTTTTGTGAAGCTGATTGATCAGTTCATCGCTGACCGTATAGTTATAAGCATTTTGATAAAATCTGGCTACATTATAGGCAATAGTGAGGAGATCATCATTTTTCATAGATCTAAGCTCAATATTATAATTTAATTGTTCCGCAGAAGTTGTGGCAAATATCACCTTTAGGTGAGCCGGATATTGCCAGGCATAGCGGATAGGATTATTACGGGGGTAGCCGCAATAGATGAGCCCGGAACTGTATCCTCTTTTTTTTTGTTTAGAAATTCTTTCATTAAGGAGAACATTCTGGTTTTCTGAGAGCGAGATGATGCCCTTCATAAAATTTGAGCCCAGAATATGCTGGTATTTATAGGTGAATACGTCTATGTATTCTGCTTCATCAAAGAGCAGGACAAGACCCTTTGCTGCGGCGATATTTTTTACTGCCCAGGAGATGGCGTTAATGATATAGCAATAGAGGTTTGCCGCAGTACCTGCTTTAGTTAAAGATGGCTTTAGCCAGTTATGCTCTGCTTCCAGCCATTCCCAGATACAATGCTCCGAGATGGTCTTTGGCTTTTTTTGTCCGGGCTGAATGGCACTATCTAAAACCTGATCTTCGAGCTCATTAAATCTAATGAAAAGCTCTTTAAAAAAGAGATGAGTTTCAAAAATTTCTGCATCACTGTTTTTTAGAACGTAACGGACGAAATCGCGGAAGCCGGACATCCTTCCTTCCAGCGGACACCTGAAACTCTTGAGCAATTCCTGGTATATCTGATGCGGTTTATGAAAAGGATTTTCTTCTAAACCTATTTCCACATTAGCGATTGCCCAGCCATTATTTTGTGACCATGACCGGATATATTCCAGCAAATGAGATTTCCCGCTGCCATATTCACCCTTAATAAAAAGTGAGCCTTTTTTCTTGTTGTCAAACCATTTTTGCAGGTAGTCTATTTCCTTATCCCTGCCAATAGTAAAATTATCTATAGAATCAAGAGGGACAATGCCCAGCCTCAGTGCTTCTATAGCTTTTCTGGCGGTAAATTGGTCTTTGGGAATTTTATGCTCAAAGATTTTATGCTTTGGCTGGAGCACTGGTTCGGAATTCAATTGGATTTCATCTCTTCGTATCCACCTGCTTATGCCGTTCTCAAATCTTATTAAGAGTTCAAATCCGCCATAACGCCGCTTCTGAATTACGCCGATACCATAATTTACATGTTTGATTTCAATCATTTAAAGCTCTTTTTACATATTAATATCTTCAGCAATGAGAGCTTTGCCGGATTTTCTTATTTTATGGAAAGCACCGATTATATTTTTAACAAACAGCCTCTTATAGCCGGTTTCCAGCTTCATTTTATATGCTTCTTCAGCAATATTTTCCAAAGTGTCTGCGATTACTTTTTCCTCAAATTTCACATTATAAGCCACTTCGTAGGTTTTAGCAAGTTTCAAGCCTATCTGCTTTAAAAGATTAATGGGGTCCTGAGCAATTCTATTGAGATGAATCTTTACACCGGTGGGATTTATTTCCACGTCGAATATTGTAGAAAGCCGTTGCCGGAGAGCTTCATAGATAAGAGTTTTTCCTTCGAGAAAGTTTTCATCGGTAACTGCGTAAAACCACATAGTACTCTGAAAATTAGTATGACCGCATTCATCTATCAATTCCCGCAGGTTATTAAGCAGAGTATTTTTTTGATTAGATGACATTGAGGGAGTTTGTTCTGCTTCGTCAAGCAGTACAACCAGACCGGTATAGCCAATTTCCTGGATCCATTCAATCAACGACCGGATAAATTTAAAAGCCGTGCTTTTATCAAGTTTTTCAAAAATCTTAAAATTTTTCAGCATATTTTTGGGTGGATTTTCGCCGGAAAGCCACTGGATAATTATAGAAAAGTCATCTTCCCGTTTTTCCAGTAAACTTATAAACGCCTCCTTGATGGCATTGCGGAAACTTGCACTTTCATAACTCTCCAGGCTGGAAATATACCGCATCATTTCATCTTCAACCGCTTCTTCCGGCGAAATGCCGGAAATCTCCTGATGCTTTTCATTATACCATTTTTTTATCACTGCCTCTATTCCTCTTTCGTGTCCAGAAAGCAGATCATCTGCCGATTGAGGATAGATAAGATTTGCAATGATAGATTTATAGACCTGCTGCAGTCGATGAAACGGCGTTTGTTCGGGATTGAGCGGGATATAGGCGGAGACATAATTCCGCTGCCAGGCTATCTCGCGGACGGAAAAGAGAAAATGCGTTTTGCCTTCTCCATAGATGCCTACCACCATCTTGAATACAGAACCGCCTTCGCGAATATAAGTTTTTAGATATTCCTCATCAAGTGTTTCCAGATAAATTTCCAATCCTGCTGAAAAATACTGAAATCCATACTCCGGCGGATTACCTTGACTACCCACGGTTTCTATTATTTTACGGGCGACAAATGGCGTCAATTGATCATGTGCTGTCATTTATTATTCCTCCCTGAAGCTTATATGTGATATGTAATCTCCATTCCCTGATAAATCTGAAGGTACCCATAAATAATCTGATTTCTTACGCGTGAAAGCTCGCGTAGCTGTGATCAGATTCAGCTCTTTGCCGGCTAGATTACGCTGCTCTAACCTGAAAAGATCATAACTAAAAAAAGTACGCTCATAACCGATAAAATTGCTCTTAGCAGGATTTAAATAAAATTTCTTAGGCTGGATTAGATATACATACTCAGTTAAGATATCAGATATAGCAACTTGTGATTTCTTCTTTCCGGTTATCTTAGCTTCTGCAAGTTTATAGGCTTCATATAGCTGTGAAAGAAACATAGAACTATCAAAATCACGCTCAAAAATCTTCTTCTCAGCCATAGTGAGCTTTTTTGCCACGTCCTCAGGATTAAGACGACTCGTTATCACCTTCTCCTGCTTATTGCCATACCAGATGATTACTTTCAGATTGTCCAAATCTAATTCTAACGTGAAAAGGGATACCATCAACCGGGTGTAATCCCCACGTAGTAAGTAACCAGCTTCTTCTAAAACACCTTCCAGTTCCTGCGTAAATGCCTTCTTTGTCCTCTCTTCCCAGTCCGGAATCTGCTCCTGATAACAGGCATTGATAGATGCTATCTCCTCTCTTAGCGGCTCTATCAGGCTATTAGTCAATAGTTTTTTGTCTATCTTTGATATCTCAGTCTTTATTTTATTAAGGTGCTTTTCCGGATATTCCGTGATACGCTCCAGACTCTTCAGCGATGTTAATATACTCTGAACATTATTCTTTGCCTTAGCTAAATTGCTGATAAGTGTTTTTTGTTCTTCCATTATTTCTCCCTTATGCTTTTTAATAACTTGCATTTAATTACAGGTATTATGTCAAGCAAAACAAGATTTTTGCCGATATTTTTTTCACCAGGTGAGATTTTGTGGTGATTGGTGATTGGTGAGTGGGTAATGTGTGATGCGTGATGCGTGATGTGTGGTAATGCGTAATGCGTGATGGGTGATGGGTGATTGGTGAATGGTGAGTGGTGAGTGGGTAATGTGTGATGCGTGATGGGTGATGGGTGAACTTGACTGGTGGATATGTTCTGTCAGTATAGTTTTCTCATCTGGAGATTATGCACAGTCGCACCGTCGCACTCTCTCGCACAGTCGAGATTTAAAGTCTTCGCCCCTTCTCCTCTTCCGCTCTAACCTTCTAACCTTCTAACCTTCTAACCTTCAAACCTTCGTCCCTTCTCCCCTTCTCCTCTTCTCCTCTTCTCCCCTTCGTCTCTTCTCCCCTTCGTCTCTTCTCCTGTGTAGCTATGAGTTTTGGCTGGGGGAAAAAACAGGGGCAGGCGGAATCTCAAATACATAAATTAATTGCCATGATTGTCAACTCAGCTTTTTTTGACGCAAATTGTGATCAAGGAGGAAAAATTGAATACAAGAGATCGACTTTTTGACAGGATAAAGATGTTGCCGTCGCAATCGATAAATGAAGAGATAGCCAGCAGCATCATTCATGGTATTGGCATATTAATAGCAATTGCCTCGCTGGTGCTTCTGGTTGTTTTTTCCTCATTACGCGGCACAGTAACGCAGGTCGTGTCATTTTCTGTTTTTGGTGGATTTTCTGTTTTTTATTATCTCTGCTCTACTTTTCATCACAGCCTCACGCATTACAAGGCAAAAAGAATATTCCGTATTATGGAGCAAAGTGCCATCTATCTCTTTATCGCAGGCACTATTATGCCGGTATCTCTCATAATATTGAAAGCCGAATGGGGCTGGACGCTATTTTTGATAACCGCCTTTATGTGCGTTGCAGGGATATTAAACCTTTTCTTTAACAAGAAAAAATCCAGCGATTTTAAGTTCGGGCTGGATATTATTCTTTTACTATTTCTCACCTTTGCCCTCATCTTTAGTCTCAAGCATTTCACAAGTGATTTTAAAACCTTTTTCATCCCGGGAGCTGTTTTATATATTATTGCATTTGCCCTTGCCAGTATGACAGGCTTAAAGAACAATCAGGCATATGCTCATTTCTTTTCTCTGGCTGCAACTGTGCTCCATTTCTTTGCCTTTTTTGGCTTGATTCCCTGATCTGCAATTACAGCAATTGTGATCTTGCCAAGAGCTGCCCTGCTTTGGCAAGGGTCCATTTAATAATTGAAAAGGGCTTGTTTCACTCCCTGCATATCATGGGGAAAAATATAGCTGCCATTCTTAAATGACCATATACTATACATGAGACTCAGTTCTTAGTAGCAGGTAGATTTAGTTAAAAAGAGATCGACCAGGATATTTTTTCTTGACTGCATGCGGATGTAACATAAGTGTTGCGGCATGAAAAATTATAAAATTATCAGGCAGCTTGGTAGTGGCAGTTTTTCCACGGTTTGGCTGGCATTAGACAGCCGGAATGAGGAGATAATACTCAAAAAGTACAATAAGAATGGGCAAGATCAGGCGAGCAGAGAATTTTTTTTCCTTTCTGCTCTCAAACCGGCAAGGGTCCCGGATGTTTATGAGTATGATGTCTTTGATACCGAGCCCTGGTTGACTATGCAATATATCACGGGAGCCCATCCTGCCGCGCATAGCTTTGGCACTTTAAACCTCAAACACGAGTTCTTTTATAAATTATGTAACGAAATTGTTACTATCCAGGCTGCTGGAATTTGCCTGAATGATATCAAGCCTGAGAACATAATTCTCCGCAATGGAGAGCCCTGGATTATAGATTTGGGACTGGCAGCAACCAATAATTTCAATGATGGCAGTTTCAGGGGCAGTATTGCTTATAGTTCGCCGGAAAAACTAAAATATACGACCTCAAATTTTGCCTCCGATATTTTTGCTATAGGAATATTGTATCTTGAACTGACAAATGGCAAACATCCTGCCACAGAAATGGGAGAGGAAGCCTGGAAAAAATTACTGCATTCAGAATCTGACTGGCATTTCTGGCTGCAAAGCCAGTCACTGCCTCAGTCAATATCTTCCTGGTTAGATTATCATCCTGCCCGGCGTCCTACTGCGACTCGTCTCCTTCAATACTTTGGCACTTTATGTGGGATTGTGCCACCGCTCAGATGGGGGATAATAAATGACTATGTATTCAGTAAGCAGCAGGATTGGGTAAGCGAGATATACAAATCGGGGCACTTGCACTGTAATCCCGATGATGAGCCGGAAAGGCTGATTGATCTGATGGTTTTGCAATCTGAGGCTGCCGGTAAACCGGCAATTGTGATTCGTGAAATTGATCTTATCAATAATCCGGAAAGCATAATCGGTCAATTTTCGCGACTGACAGATATTGCTCTGAAAAATATCTCGGATTTGCTGAAACTACCAGCAAAGCTGTGCTCGATTATCTTAGTGCAGGACAATGATTTTTCACCCTTCTTTGCCCGTATGCAAACCCGCGAAGATACATATACTCTCATAATCGATCAAGCAACAAATCCGCTGATAATAGATAACCAGCAATTTGCTTTATACCTGCAATCCGTAGGCAAAACGGAATTGCCGGAGACGGATTATAGACCAATGTCCATTTTTGCCTGCCGCCTGTTTCTGGCAGCTCTTCTACTGCCACCACTGCCTGCCCAGGAATTACCTATTCCGGCTTTAGCGGCTGTCCTGGATTTTCCGGTTCCTCTCAAGCTGGCAGAATTTCTTGAGAAAGACTGGCTTTCACAGATTTCTACTGCTCTACAAAACGGCTATCTAATCTTATCAGGAAACGAATTTTCAACTGATAGCAGGCAGCTTTTGGCATTACCGCAAAGCCTGCTGAAAAAATATCGCACTATTGCCGCAGAGCAGGGGTATCACTTGCACGCCGCACTCATTGCCATAGCACTAAATGATCTTATTACTGCAAAAAAAGAATTTGCTTTGCAATACCGCCTTCTCACCCGGAAAGGATTTTATGTATCTGCCTGGCAACTTATCTCTCTGGCAGAGAAAAAAATAGGCTGGCAGAATCTTGATTTAATTCATAAAAAAGCAAAAGCTTTTCTCACTCGCAGGCTGGGTGACCCGGAGAAGTCTATTGCCCTCTACCAGAAAATAGATGTTCTGCCGCAAACCCGTGATTTTGCAGTTGTTAAGGCAGATATGGCAATTGCATACCAGGAAAATGGCGAGCTTGAAGAAGCTATCTCTGCCTATCAGGAAGCGCTGCAGTATTTCCGCGAAATGCAGGAGACTAAAGATGTTCTGCGTTGCCTGAATAACCTCGCCGCAGTCTATTATCTGATGGATAATTATAATCAATGCAGCCAGATTTACATGGAAATTATCAGAATTACTGAAGCTTCTGAAGAAAAAGAATATGCCCGTAATTATCACTTGATAGCCGAAATAAACCTTGCTGATATCTTTTTGCATAAAGCTCAATGGAAAAGAGCCCGGAATTATGCCCGGACAGCTTCAGATTCTGCCCGCAGGCTTAATCTGAAGCCTTATCGCTATCAAGCAGAAATCATTGCCTTAGTTAGCCTCTTTGCCCTTGGCGAATATGAAAACCTCGATGAGGCAATTGAGCAATTTCTCAATGATAAAAGCCTTGCCGAGAATCCGTCATTATTCCAGGAAATTGCTGCCTATTGCCTCTTTATTCTGCAGGTGACCGCACCGCAAAAGGCTGCTCAATTCGCTGATCAATTGCTCTTGCAAAAACTTGATGATTATAGTGATAATTTGTTGCTTGCCCTTTTCTGTCTGGCTTGGCAGACCAGACGCTGCTCACTAATTCCTCAGATTTCACAGCTTATCAAAGATCAAGATACTCAAAACATGATCCTCAGCCTGCTGAAAGCGCATCCGGATAAAATGCTCTCACAATTGCGAGCACTCAGTAGAAAAGATGATGCCTGGCTTTATATCTTCTATGCCACCCAGCTTGCCCTGGCAGACCTGCATCTTAAGGATAAACGCTTTGCCGATGAATTAGATAATCTGCTTAAGGTATATTCCTTTCAACCCCTGTCAAAAATCATATCACAGGCTTCTATTCACACGCCTGAGCATTTGCAGTTACTCTGGGAAGTAGTCTCACTAATTCACAATAAAACAGATTTCAATGAGATCATTGAGGCTATCTTACAGGGCATTATTCGAATTGCCGGGCTTGACCGCGCCATTTTCTTTGATTATCAGCAAGGCGTATTAACCCCCCGCTATGCTCTCGATAAAGCACTTAAACCCCTTGATCTGCATTTTATCCAGGTGAGCCAGACAATACTGCTGGAAACTATCGCCAAAAAGGAAACAAGTTTTTTCTCCGACCTCCAGGAAGATGCCGGCATCGATATTCATTCCAGTATTCTGGGCTTAGGCTTACGGTCTGCCGTCTGCTATCCTGTTTTTTTTGACGAAGCAGTGCACGGAGTGATTTATTCCGATGCCAGATCGGACAGGATTTTTACGGAAGATGAAAAAAAATTACTCAATTCACTTCTCGTTCAGGGCAGGTCTGCCTTTGAAAAAGCTATACTGATCGATAATATCAGGCATGAAAAGCTGGATAAATTAGTGGATAGTGATGGCAAATTTGATAATTCCATAATCGGCTCAAGTCCGGCGATGCAGAAAATCTATCATCTCATTAATCTGGTAGCTTCGCATAATGTGAATGTGCTCATCACCGGTGAAACCGGTACCGGTAAAGAACTGGTTGCCCGCGCTATTCATAATCGCTATGCACCGCACAAACCCTATACGCCCATTAATTGTGCAGCAATACCGGATACTTTGCTGGAAAGTGAACTTTTTGGCTATGTAAAAGGAGCTTTCACGGGAGCAGACCGTGATAAAAAGGGACTGATCGAGATCACCAGTGGCGGTACGCTCTTTCTCGATGAAATCGGAGATATGCCGCCTTCACTGCAGGCAAAAATCCTCCGGGTTATCCAGGAACGCCGACTTTCGCCTCTGGGCTCGTCTAAGATCATACCTGTAGATATCCGCATTATTGCTGCCACAAACCTGCAATTGGAACGGGCTGTAGAAGAAGGCACTTTCCGGCAGGACTTATATTTCCGGCTAAAAGTTATTAAGATTGACCTGCCCGGTCTTCACGAAAGAAAGCAGGATATCCCTCTACTCATTCAGCACTTTATCTCCAGATTCAATGACCGATTTGGCAAATCTATCAAAGGCATCTCTGCCCCAGCTCTTGATCTTTTGCAAAACAAAGCCTTCCCGGGGAATATTCGTGAACTGGAAAATGAAATCGAACGTGCTATGGTGCTCTGCCAGAATGATCTGCTCACGCTTGATCTATTTGAAGACAGCAATATAAATCGCACCTATTCTATGGAAGATAATATCCCCATTAACTGGGAAGATTACAAAAATTTCCGCCGTCAATTCTCTAATAATCTCGATGCCGTCTATATAAAAAAACTACTCAAAATATCAGATAATAAAATCTCTATTGCCTCAAAACAAGCCAAAATAAGCCGTACCCAGATATATCGCCTCCTTGAACTGGAAAATACATAATTCCTTCTTTAATCTGATCCCTCCCTCATTTAAAATTCAACATCCAAAAATCAAAATTATACCATCGCCTCTGCCGGATGTTTTTAGCTGAGAATAAGAAAAATTCCGGCGTGATGCTATGCAGCAGATAAAAAACTTTGACATATATTTAGATAAAAAAAGACAATACCCGCGATGAAGATAATGGATTTAAGAGAGGAAGATTATGAAGAAGACAGGGATATTAATATTTGTGATATGGTTAAGTGCCGGTGTTTTATGGGGTCAATTTGTACCGGATGATTTTGTGCCGGGTTTAAGGGAGCTAACGGCTGCGGACTGGGATTTTCTAAATTCCTTGGAAAGCATAAAATTATCTGATCTGGGTGGGTCTCGAGAATTGCCTGCCAGCCTGGATAATTCGGTGTATCCCTGGATGCGTCCCGTATTTAATCAGGATGGCGGTTCTTGCGGGCAGGCGAGCGGGATAGGCTATGCGTTCACTTATGAGATCAATAGATTGCGTGATTTATCTGCTGACGTACCGGAGAATCAGTATGCTGATCATTATACCTGGAATTTTCTGAATGGTGGTTTTGGGGGTGGATCATGGCATTTTGATGGCTGGCAGATAGTTAAAGCCGGTGGCTGTCCTTCAGTGGCAACCTACGGCGGGATGTTTGCCTATGGTCAGAGTGGCTGGATGAATGGTTATGATAATTACCGCAGTGCCATGGAGAACCGGATTACGGAGATAATTGAGATTGACGTGAGCACAGGGGAAGGGCTTGAAGTGCTGAAGACCTGGTTTTATGAGCATTGCGAAGAGGAGGAAAGTGGGGGACTGGTATGTTTTGCTGCGGGAGTATCTGATCTGGATATTCAGATTTTATCGCAGGATAGTCCTTATGCCGGTCAATTTATTATCACGGACTGGACTGAGCCTGTGAACCATGCCATGACTTTTGTAGGCTATGATGATGAGGTGTGCTATGATTACAATGGTGACGGCATTTATACCAATGACATTGATATTAATGATGATGGTATTATAGATATGCGGGACTGGGAGATTGGAGCTTTAAAGATGGTAAACAGTTGGGGTTTGGGCTGGGGAAACGGAGGTTATTGCTGGGTGATGTATAAAACTCTGGCGGAAAGTACGGAAGATGGAGGGATATGGGGTAATTTTGTGCATGGGATTCGCGTGAGGGATTATTATGAGCCGCTATTGACTTTAAAGGCAGAGATTAGCCATAATGTGCGGAATACCTTGAGGATAGGAGCAGGAGTATCCAGTGCACCGGGAGCTATAGAGCCGGAAGTGGAGTTATATTTTCCGCATTTCAATTTCCAGGGTGGAGAATGGAATCTGCCGGGTAATAATCTGCCGGGAGCGCAATCGCTGGAAATTGGATTGGATGTTACTCCGCTGCTTAGCGAACTGCAAGAAGAAGGAGAGATGCAGTGGTGGATATGCGTAGAGAGTGTAGACCCAGATAATGTGGGGGAGGGCAGCGTGATAAATTATTCCTTCCACAGTGAGACAGGCAGCGAAGAGGAAATTTTCACAGGCAGCCAGACAAACTGGAGTCTGATAAATAACTGGGTTAACTATCTAAATGTGAGTGGTGAGATTGATTACGAGCCGATCGAGATAATCACTGAGGAATTGCCCTGGGCATACGAGGGTATACCTTATGAGGTTCAGCTTATTGCAGCAGGTGGCAATGAGCCCTTTATCTGGCAGATTAAGCGTAATTATACCGAAGAGCCCGGCTGTGCAGCCTTTCCGCAGGTGGATTGGCAGCAGATAGAAGTTACTGATAATGATGATGGCTGGGCTGAGATAGATTTGCCCTTTAGTTTTTATTTCTATAATGATGCTTATAATGCAGTGAGTATGCTCACGGATGGGTCGTTGTATTTTGGCGGCGGTTTTGCCTATATCCGCACGGCAGAGAATATGCGGGATGCCCGGTGCATCTCGGGGTATGGCAGTGATCTGATGGCATATCCGGAATCAGGCGATGGGTACTATTATTATGGAGATGATGATGTAGCGATGTTCAGATGGCGGGTATCCAAATATGCCAATGAGAGTTTTAATACAGAATTTGTGATAGCATTATGGAGATGGGATGAAATAGAGATATATTATAATGTTTCTCAGATGACGCCATCGGGTGACTGGGTGGCGGGTGTATCTTATGGTGATGGTGTGAGCTGGCAATTAAGCTCAAATTCAGGGAACGTGGATTTTGGGGCAATAGATGAAGTGACATATTTTGATTTCGAGCCATTTCCCAGAGGAGAATTTGAGATCAGTAATGAAGGTTTGATGACTGGAAATTTCTGGGGAAACACACATTTTGATAACCCGTTCAGGCTCGATATTATCGTAACAGACAGTTATAATATTTATGATGAAAAGATACTCGACCTTAATATTGCCACAATGCCCGCAACTGATAATGAAATTGCAGCAAAGGCGGAACTGGCACAGAATTACCCAAATCCCTTTATGGCGGGAGATCAGAGGAAATTTCCGGGAACCAGGATAACATACAATATCAGCGAAGGAAGCGAAATCAGGCTGGGAATCTATAACCTGCGTGGACAATTAGTGCGAAACCTGGTGGAAGATTATCAATTGCCCGGCTGTTATGAAGTTATCTGGAACGGCAAAAATGACAAAAACGAGGCAGTGTCTTCCGGGGTGTATTTTTATAGATTGCAGCATGGCAAAAACCGCCTGTCACGCAAGCTCTTATTAGTTAAATGAGGTACAAAAATTGAAGTGCCCGGCTTGTAGCAGTGAAATGATAGTATTGGGTCTCTGCGATGTGGAGATAGATTACTGTGAGGCTTGTGGGGGGATATGGCTTGATGCAGGTGAACTGGAAACTTTTTTAGCTGAAAGTGCTGCTAAAGTTATGGCAGACTTCAGGGTGCTGAAGCATACGGATGAGCCTAAGATCAAGTGTCCTGCCTGCCGGAAGAAGATGAAAAAAGAAATCTGCGGCAGCACTGTAGTGGATATTTGCGAGCGGGGTCACGGGATATGGTTTGACAGAGGTGAACTGGCAGAGATCATAGCTTATGATGATATGAATAGCGAAGTATTGGAATTACTAAAAAAGATGTTTTGTGATACAATAAAACAGGAAGGAGAATAGCATGGTATTAGCGATAGTATTGGTGATATTTGCCATTATAGTGGCTTATTTTGTGGGCATTTATAACGCTTTGGTGCGTCTGCGTAATCAGATAAAGAATGCCTGGTCTCAGATAGACGTGCAGCTTAAGCGGCGTCATGATCTGATCCCCAATCTTTTGGAAAGTGTGAAGGGCTATATGCAGCATGAGCGTGAGACCTTGGAACAAGTGATAGCAGCCAGGGCTCAGGCAGTGAATGCGACTGGCGTCGCCGGGAAGGCAGAAGCAGAGGGAATACTTAATTCTGCTTTAAGCAAGCTGCTGGCTGTTGTGGAGAATTATCCGAATCTTAAGGCAGACCAGAGTTTTGCCACTTTACAGGAAGAGCTCTCATCAACCGAAAACAGGATTGCCTTTGCCAGGCAGTATTATAATGACAGCGTACTCAATTTCAATAACCGGGTAGAAATTTTTCCCTCTAATATCATTGCCGGGACAATGAGTCTTAACAAGGAAAAGTATTTTGAAATAGAAAATGCTGCCGAAAAAGAAGTCCCTAAGGTGAGTTTTTAGCCATAGATAGCGATGATAGAAGAACTTATCCGCAAGAACCGGCGAAAATCGCTGTATCTGATTGTGCTTTCCTTTGTGATACTGCTCATAGTGGGCTATGTGCTGGGAGATGTGATCTATACATTTTTGATGCCCGCACAGGCAGAACATTATCACAGTAATAAGGCGATATTTGCCGTCATATTTGCGGTCTTTATCGGGATAGTGGAACTGGTGCAGATATTTTTGATATTTCACCGGAAACCGCGGAGTTTGATCAAGCTGCTGGATCTAAGACCCGCGGATAAACAGCAATTTGCCCAGCTAAATAATATAATTGCCGAAATGAGTATAGCCTCCGGGCTCAGCACACCGCCGGATGCTTATATAATACCCAGCGCAGCCCTGAACGCAGTGGCAATGGGCACCAGTGCGGAAAATGGTGCAATTGCTATAACTGCCGGATTGATAGGCGTGTGCAATCGTGATGAATTGCAGGGAGTGGTGGCACATGAATTATCTCACCTGATAAATAGGGACAGCCAGTTATTGGAGGTTTGCCGCAGCACTCTGGGGATGGTGATTGTCTTGCGTGATGTAATGCTGCGTTCCATTTACTGGGGTTCAATAGGAAAATCAAATTACCGCACCAGCAAGTCAAGCGGCAAAGGTGGATCGGGATTGCATTTAGTGATCACTATCATTGGAGTGATCTTTGCGATCATGGCGCCACTTATGATAAGACTTATCTATTTTATGTTATCTCGGGAGCGGGAATATCTGGCAGATGCAGTATCGGCTAAATTGACGCGATACCCGGCAGGGCTTGCCTCAGCACTCACAAAAATCGCCTTAAGCACGCACAGTATGAATGGGGTAGATAAGGTTACCTCTGCTGCCTTTATTGAGCAGCCCTATGGAGATGTGATAGTTACCAGGAAGGGTACAAGCACTCATCCTCCCATCTGGAACAGGATCAGAATACTGCGGAAAATGACCGGCGGGTCAGGATATATCGATTATAAAAGAGCTTATGAGGAGGTGATGCAAAGCAAGGTGGACTTTATGCCGGATTCAGTGGCAGCCAGTATAATAAGTTTTCCCGTCAGAATGGGAGAAGCTTTGGCGAGTGAACCGCAACTTGTAACTAATAAAGAGGAGATGAAAGGCATAGAGAAAAATATAAGGTCGGAAGATGTAGTCCGTCTGGCAGATGGCTATAAATTTATCAATTGTGATTGTGGACTGGATATCAAAATACCTCCCGCATATAACAAACCGGAAATAAAATGCCCTCGGTGTGGCAGGATACATGCGATAAAAGACCGGATGCAGAAACCCACTCTTAGCATGGTAGCAGCAGATATTCAAGAAGCAGGTGTTTTGGGCATCCTGAACAAGGATGTGCAAAAATCACCGTTAGGAAATATTGATTATTCCAGCGAGCCAAGGCAGGTTTATGACAGAAGGGGTAAAGGCTGGGAAGAGATTGATTGCTGGTGCGGTGCAAAGGTGCAGCTTTCACCGTCTTTTTTGGGGCGGTTTGTCAATTGCCAAAAGTGTAAAAGGCAGATAGATATTGTGGAAAAGGCAGAATGATAATACCGGAAAATAAATAAAAAACTGGAAATATGATTAAATTTGTTGACTGAATCAGGCAGGAAAAATCATGAAAGATATCTTTAGGGAATAAGGATTAAAAAAAGGGAAAGGCAGAAAATGAAAACAGCCGAGAAATTAAAAGCTTTGCGGGAGCTGATGTCTCGCAGAGGAATTGATGCCTGGATACAGCCTACCAGTGATCCGCACCAGAGTGAATATCTGGCAGAACACTGGAAGGGACGTCACTGGCTTAGCGGATTTTCCGGTTCAGCGGGAATCATCGTGGTGACAGCAGAACGGGCGATTTTATGGGCAGACAGCCGTTATTGGCTGCAGGCAGCCAAGGAGCTGGATGGAAGCGGCATAGAGCTCTATAAAATGAGTGCTCCGGGGGTGCCGGATTATAAAAAGTGGTTAGCTATGGAACTGGAAGAATATTCCACGCTGGGATTTGATGGCAATATATTATCGTGCAAAGAAGTTAGTCAATTAAAGCAGGTGCTGGTGGAAAAAGAGGTAAAATTCAGGTATGATGAAGACCTTCTCGATGTTCTGTGGCAGGACAGACCGGCAATACCGCAAGAGCCGGCTTGTAATCTGCCGGAGGAATATACCGGTGAATCTGTATCTTCCAAGATAGAGCGGGTAGCGGAGAAATTAAGTAAAAAAGGATTGGATTATTATTTGATCACAGCTTTAGATGATATTGCCTGGCTGTTCAATATCCGAGGCAGCGATATCCGTTATAATCCGGTAGTAATTAGTTATGCCTTTCTAAGCAGAGATGATGTTTGCATGTTTATCAATAAAGATAAGCTTGATAAGGCTGCCCTTGAGATACTCGAAAGCTGTAAGGTAAAATTTTTCCCTTATGATAACATTACAAAATTTCTCAACCTGCTGCCTCAGGATAAAAAGCTGCTCCTCGATCCGGAACAGGTGAGCGAAAGCTTGAAGGAAGCCGTGAATTGTGAGATCAAAGAAGAAAAGAGTATTATTACGATATTGAAAAGTATTAAGAACGAGGTGGAGCAGAGTGGCATAAGAAAGGCACATATCTATGATGGTGTAGCCTTGGTTCGCTGGATTAGATGGATACAGGCAAATGTCGGCAAAACCGAGATAGACGAATATAGTGCAGGTATGATGTTAGAAGAATTCCGCAAAACAGGAAAAAACTACCGTGGTCCCAGTTTTACCCCAATTGTGGGATATAAAGAGAATGGAGCAATAGTCCACTACTCGGCTAAAAAAGAAAGTGCAAAAAAATTGGCTGCTGAAGGCTTGCTTTTAGTGGATTCTGGCGGTCAATATCCTGATGGCACCACAGATGTTACCCGGACTATATCACTGGGAAATATTACTTTAGAAGAAAAATACTATTTCACACTGGTTCTAATGGGTCATATAGATTTAGCGAGGGTGGTCTTTCCTGCCGGCACAAGCGGCGTGATGCTGGATAGCTATGCCCGTAAGCCGCTTTGGCAAAAGAAATTGAATTATGGGCATGGTACCGGTCATGGTGTGGGGCATTATTTATGCGTCCACGAAGGACCCCAGGGTATCAGCCCTAAAAATTTATACCCCTTTGAAGCAGGTACAGTGACTTCAAACGAACCGGGGATTTATCTGGAAGGAAAATTTGGGATACGATTAGAGAACATGATGATCTGCCAGAATCTTGGAGCAGCGGATTACGGAGATTTCTGCGGCTTTGAGACGGTTACTTTGTGCCCGTTAGCCAGAGAACTCATAGAAATCAATATGATGAATAAAGAACAGATAGACTGGCTTGATGATTACCATGAAAAAGTATATATTACTCTTTCGCAATATATGAACGCAGAAGAAAAAGCCTGGCTGCGCAAAGCAACACTGCCCTTGAGAGATTGAAATGAAAAGAGCAATGTATCCCGGAACGTTTAATCCCATCACAAATGGTCATCTCGATGTTATTCGCAAGGCATCGGAAGTATTTGATGAGGTCATCGTCGCCGTAGCCAGCTACACAGGCAAGCAGACAATGATAGATTATGATGACAGATATCGACTTTGTCTGAAAGTGGTAGAGAAATTGCCCAATGTGCGGGTGGTAAAATTTAAGGGTTTAACGGTGGATTTTGCCCATGAACAGGGTTGCCAGACTATGATACGTGGTCTGCGGGCTGTTTCGGATTTTGAATATGAATTATCTCTGGCACTAATGAATAAGAAACTGAGCGGAGGTATGGATACGGTTTTTTTTCTGCCGGACCAGAAGTATTTGTATTTGAGTTCGACTATGATACGTCAGGTAGTTGAACTGGGTGGAAAAGTTAGCGATCTTGTGCCTGAATGTGTAGAGAAATACCTGGTAGAATTTTATAAGTGTAAGGAGTGAAGTGGTGATAATCAAGAAAGGAACTCACAAACATAACCAGGTGAGGAAGATATCCAAAAAATTAAAAGTAAAGGAGCATATTTTGAGTAATCCCAATCCCCAACAAAAAGTAAACGTGAAGATCGATGAACAGGTAGGCGAAGGCGTCTATGCTAATTTTTTTATGATCTCACATTCCCAAAGTGAATTTATTCTTGATTTTGGCAGAATGATGCCCGGCATGCCCAGTGTAAAAATTAAAAGCCGCATCTTAGTGACACCGCAGCATGCAAAGCACTTTATGCAATTACTGGAAAAGAACATAGAAAATTTTGAAAACCAGCATGGAGAGATAAAAGTTCCAGGAAAAATGGAAGATCGAGACATCGGGTTTAAGGGTACCGGACAAAATACTTGACTAATGACAGGGTGCGAAAAAATTTGAAATTCTCGACTGGAAAATTTAGTATGAAATATGTATTAAGGAGTTATAGCAGATGAAAAACAGGAAAATGCGCAGCCTGCTGATTATAGCGGTGCTGGTTTTCACGGTTTATTTCGTAGCTCCGCTTCTTTTCGAAAAACTGCCTTCCTTTTGGACAGACAAGCAATTGAAACTTGGTCTTGATCTGCAGGGCGGAATGCAGATACTCTTGGAAGTGGACTATTCGGAGCTTGAACTATCGGTTGAAGCCAAAAAGGACGCGGTGAAGACAGCTTTAGAAATTATTCGTAATCGTATTGATCAGTTTGGTGTGGCAGAACCCTCCATCCAGCCAATAGGAGAAAACAGGATAATGGTGCAATTGCCCGGATTAAAGGATTTTAATCGAGCAAAAGATTTGATAGGCAAAACAGCCTTACTGGAATTTAAACTCGTAGCAGAAGATGACCAGATACAAAGTGTATATCAATCACTGGATGCCTACCTGCAGAAGAACTACGAAAAGTATCCCTTTCTTGAAGACCTTGATCTGGTAGAAGCAGAACCGATGGTAGATATACTGGGAGAAGAAGACAGCCTCGCCACAGACGAAGAAACCGAGAATGCTAATGTTTTTACGGGATTGGTGAGCACGGATAAAATCCCCGGCAGAATTCCTTATGCCCACGTAAATGCCTTTAAGGCATTACTTGCAGATGAAGGATTCAATAAAGAAATACCTGCAGGTTTACAATTAGCAATGGAAAAAATAGATAAGCGTGATCCATATGCCCCCCGCACTGTATTTGTGCTTCATAAACAATCGGAACTTAGCGGCGATAAGCTTGATAATGCCTCTACAAGAATAGGACAGGGCTACGATCCAAAAACCAGCGGCAAACCCTATGTCTCACTGGAATTCAATAAGGAAGGAGCCCGGATTTTTAAGAATGTAACAAGCCAGAATATCCAGCGTCGATTGGCTATTGTGCTTGATGACGTAGTATATGTGGCTCCAGTGATTCAGGATAGAATCCCAAATGGACAGGCTCAGATAACCGGTTCATTTGCTCTGGAAGAAGTTCAAGACCTCGTGATCGTGCTTCAATCCGGTAATCTGCCTGCACCGGTAAAGGTGATAGAAGAACGGACTGTAGGACCATCTCTGGGTAATGACAGTATCAAAGCGGGAATACGCGCAGTTATTATAGGATTAGCCCTTGTAGTGATCTTTATGGTGATCTATTATGGTGTTTCCGGTATGATAGCTGTGGTGGCACTTGTCATGAATATGGCTTTTATTATGGCTGTGCTCACTTCTCTTCAGGGTACATTGACCATGCCCGGTATAGCGGGTTTGATCCTCACGATCGGTATGAGTGTGGATGCAAACGTGATCATTTATGAGCGAATACGAGAGGAATTGAAAACCGGCAAGACAGTGCGGTCTGCCGTGGATGCCGGTTTCAGCAGAGCATTGGTTACCATTCTGGATGCTAATATCACAACGCTGATCACGGCACTTGTGCTGTATCAATTCGGAACAGGACCTATCAAAGGTTTTGCTATCACGCTCTCTATAGGTATTATCGGTTCAATGTTCTCAGCTATTGTATTATCTAAAGCTATCTTTGATGGCGTGATCACGAACGTAAACCGAGAAAAACTGAGTATATAGGGGGAATGATGAGATTTTTTGGCGATACTAAGATAGATTTTATAGGAAAGCGGAAAGTAGCTTTCACTATATCCCTGGCATTAATTACGATCGGAATAATTTTTATGATTGTGAGCGGCATAAAGTACAGCATTGATTTCACTGGCGGGCTGTCGCTTGAATTGGATATGAGCCCCAGTAACGAGGCGGGAAGCATCCTCACAATGGAGGAAATAAGAAACGTCTTAATCGATGAGGGTATAACTGATGCCGAAATTCAGGAATTACATGATATGGAAGGCAGAAGATTGATTTTAGTTAAGGCACAGATGCTGGAGACAAGTGATATCCAGACCGGCTTTACAAAAGGTGACCAGATTGTGGAGATACTCCGAAACAAATTTCCGAATAACTATAGTGGAGAGAACTTTGTGCGTCAGCAGGAAGAGGTCGGTCCCCGGATTGGTGAAGAGCTCAAGGGCAAAGCGATCCTGGCAATATTCTGGGCACTTGTGGGGATTATCATTTATATCTGGTGGCGTTTTGAATTCACATTCGGCGTGGCTGCCATTGCTGCACTGGTGCATGATATCATGATCACTGTAGGTTTGTTTGCCATTTTTGGTAGAGAAATCAATCTTCCAGTGGTGGCGGCACTATTGACTATTGTGGGGTATTCACTAAATGATACAATTGTGATCTTTGACAGGATCAGAGAAGACATCAAGAAGTACCGTAAATTAAGTTATGGAGAGATCATCAATTTCTCTATAAATGAGACATTGAGCAGAACTATTATCACATCTTTGACTACCTTTCTCGTTGTGCTTTGTCTGTATCTCTTTGGAGGTACTGTGATCAACGGCTTTGCCTTTGCCCTCCTGATCGGTGTTATCGTAGGTACATATTCATCGATATTTATAGCCAGTCCTATATTGGTAGGCTATTTTAACAGACGGCTTGCAAAAAGAAAAAAGTAAGAACAAGCACCAAATAAAAAAATACCCCCGATTAATCGGGGGTAATTTTTTTTGAAATATATTAAGATAATCCCCCAATCAGCCTGATATCCCTCTTTCCGAATTTAAAATAAAATCAATAAATTCCTGTTGCTCAAGCGTGAGGGCGGGAATTTTCTTCGATTCTTCAAGAGCCTGGCTGGTATTCAGATCACTTCGATAAAACAGCCTGTAAACATCTTTGATCGCTTTTATCTGCTGAGTACTATATCCTTTACGCTGCAACCCCACGCTATTCAGACCACGTACTACGTAGGGAAAACCCTCGCCGCGTGTATAGGGCGGAACATCTTTCTTGACGCCGGATTTACCCCCTATAAAGGCAAATTTACCAATTTTTACAAATTGATGGATGGCGACCATGCCCCCGATCGTAGCAAAATCATCGATTGAGATATGACCTGCAAGGTTTACAGCATTTGCCAGAATCACATTATTGCCAATATGGCAGTTATGTGCCAGATGCACATAAGCCATCAAAAGGCAGTGTGAGCCAATTGTGGAATCTTCTTCCGTAGTGGCAGAGCGATTGAGAGTAACGAATTCCCGGAACGTATTATGATCGCCGATCCTTAAAAAAGTAAGCTCACCCGAATATTTTAGGTCTTGAGGATCTGTACCGGCAGAAGCACAGTGATGAAAAATATTATTGGAACCTATACGGGTATGCTTATGAATGAGTACATTGGAAATCAGATTATTATTATCACCCAGGATAACGTCTTCGCCAATTATGCTCCAGGGACCTATTTGGTTATTATCTCCCATTTGAACAGAATTATCGATTATTGCTGTAGGATGGATTCTATTTGGCATTTTCACTCCTTAAATAATTCCCTATGCCACATTTATCTAGCGAGGCACAATCTTTGCCATAAAATCACCTTCACACACCTTTGTATCAAATACAAATGCGTCACCATGCATCTTGGCAAGCCCTCGCTTTATAGAGAGCATTCGCAGCTCAAAGCGCAAGACATCTCCCGGTATCACTTGCTTGCGGAAACGGACATTGTCTATGGAAGCAAACAGAGCAAGGTGATCTTCCGGATTATCTATGGAATTTAGCAGCATCACGCCACCGGTTTGAGCCATAGCTTCTATTATCAGTACCCCAGGCATCACTGGATGTCCCGGAAAATGACCTTGAAAAAAATGCTCGTTAGCTGTGACATTCTTGATACCCACAATATTTTCTCCCGGGATAAATTCAATCACTTTATCCACCAGCAAAAAAGGATATCTGTGTGGTAAAATACGCTGGATAGCGTTGATATCAAATACAATATCCTTGTTACGCTTCTTCTGGTACTGGATTTGCATCTGCTGTTTTGTGTAGATTTTTTTTAATTTTTTTACTAATTCCACATTCGTCTTGTGACCCGATCTGGCTGCCAGAATATGACCTTTGATCGGCACTCCCAATAGAGCAATGTCCCCTATAAGGTCTACTACCTTATGGCGAACAAACTCGTTGTAATATCGCAGGTCTGCCTTATTGATCAGGCCACTGGCATTGATCTTAATGTCTTCTTTTATATTAAAAATCTTCTGCAGTTTCTCGATCTGTTCATTCGGCGTATCCGGATCCGCCACGACCATGGCATTTTCCAATGAACCACCTTTGATAAGCCCCATTTCCTTAAGAGCCAGAATTTCATTCAGGAAGCAGAAAGTGCGGGCAGAGGCAAAATCTTCTTCAAATACCTTCAAAGATGGCAGCCAGGTGTATTGCGTGCCTACTGCCTTGTGGGGATAATCAACCATAAAGGTTATTTTAAGGCTGTCTGAGGGGACTATCACGATATCCACATTGTCTGCCGGTGCTGAAAATGAAATTGCTTCGGTGATCTCAAAATACTCCCGCTCGCTGGCCTGGGCCACAATACCCGCTTCTTTTAGTAATTCTACATATACTATGGCACTGCCATCGGCAACAGGTACTTCCGGACCCGTTACTTCTATACGGATATTGTCAATATTAAGACCTTTAATGGCAGCCAGCACATGCTCAATTGTAGCAACCGTGGCACCACCGATGCCTATTGTGGTCCCGCGAGAAATATCTACAACGTGCTCAATATCTGCAGGAATTTCAGGATTATTCTCTAAATCCGTTCTAATAAACACTATGCCGTCGCTCTCGCCCGCAGGCTTGAACGTAATAGTTGATGTTTCCCCGGAATGCAATCCTATACCTCGATAACTCACCTGTTTCCTGATGGTCTTTTTGTATTCTCTCATATTACTTTGTATCCCTGATAATTTTCCGGAAGTATTTCACGATTTCCGGTAAAGATTTTTCCGCAGCCATGATCCGTTTGGCTAATCCGGCGTCACGGGCAGGATAGCCCAGTAGTTTACTGCCGGCTTTCACATTTCCAGCTACTCCGGATTGTGCACCCACCATCACGTCATCTTCTATCGTGATGTGACCCGCTGCTCCCACCTGTCCGGCAAGATATACTCTGTCACCTATCTTAGTATTGCCTGCCAGCCCTACCTGAGCACAGATTATACTTTGCTCGCCAATCACACAATTATGACCAATCTGAACAAGATTGTCGATCTTTGTCCCCGTACCTATCACTGTAGAACCCAGCGTAGCACGGTCTACGCAACTGTTTGCCCCTATTTCCACATCACTATGGATTATCACGTTACCTACCTGAGGCAATTTGAACTGCCTGCCTTTATGCAGCAGAAAGCCAAAACCATCCGCCCCCAGCACCACTCCGCTGTGCAAAACTACATTATTACCAATTTTTGTATCTTCATATATTGTAACATTTGGATAAAGCCGGCAATTTTGCCCTATCACACAATTTTTTCCTATCACACAATTGCTGCCTATTCTACTGCCCTTGCCAATCCTTACATTTGCCCAGATTACCGTGTTTGCACCAATTTCCACATCTTTATCTATTTCCGCTGTCTCTGCGATTATCACACTGTCATCACGGTCAATATCCAATGGATACTCTTCTAATTCCAACCATTTTTGCACGAGCATCATAAAATAGATATAGGGATTTTCCACGCGGAATAGATTCGCCGCCGGTAAAATTCCCGGATCAAAATCTATTGGTACAAAAATTAATCCTGCCTGGCTTTTCTGTAATACTTCAAAAAAACGGGGATTCTGATAAAAACAAATACAAGACCGGTCTGCTTCTGCAAGCTCCGATACTTTACTAAGCACTACTGTATCACGCTCAATATATTCCCCGGGTATGAGGCTGGAGATTTGAGCAGGAGTGAATTGCGATCTAAAAGCTTTCATGCTTAATCACTATCTGTAAGCCTGTTCATCCTCTCTACAACTATATCTGTGATATCCAAACTGGGAACTGCATAGAGAATGCCGCCTGTAGAAGCATCCAGAACGAGATCTATATTGTCTTCTGTGGAAATGGATTCTATCACACCTCTCAGCTTAGTGAGGATCGGCTCCAGTAATTCGGCATTCTTTTGCATCGCCTTGCCGCCTTCACCAAAAATTTCATCTACTCTGGCATCACGCTCCTGCACCAGATCGCGAATTTTGTTCATCGCTTCCTCTTTGCCGGACTCCTTTAAAATCAATTTTTTCTGGTCATAATCATCTCGGAGCCGCTGGATTTCCATATCCATATCCTGTATTTCCTCCTGCCACGCCTGCTGCTCAGTCTGAAATAATTGCTGAGCTTCCTGAGTGTCCTGGCACTCCATCATAACTTTGTCCGTATCAATATAGGCAATATTTAAATTGGCACCAAAAAGCGCCATACTGCTTAATAATACAAGTATTATCAGGGCTGTAATCCTTTTCATCGATCCTCCACAGGCAGTTGCCCGCCCTATCTTTTTAATTAAAAGCACTTTCTTCACCAATATACTTTTACGTCAATAGAAATTTATCGGCTGATACTACTCACTTCTCACCCATCTCCCGCTTCCCGCGTCCTACCACCCATAACCCCTCTAATTGGGGAGCAGCAACCCCTTCATTCAAAATTAAAATTCCAAAATTCATAATTATCCCCTCAACCCCTCATTTATTTGACAATATTAATCTCTTCAGAAAATATGACTCTTGGTAGTATTTGTCTATGAAGTGTTATGAATACAAAGTCAGGAGGCTCTGTGAAAAAAATCTTCGTTCTGGCGATAGTTGCGGCAGTATTTTGTTTGTCTGCCTCAGTAGTGCAAACTAAAGCCACTACCCGCCAGCTTAGTTACAGGATAAAATTTCCCGGCAACATAAATGAAACAGGGGATTTCTCGGAACTGATTGCCGATCCCCTTTTATGGAGTACTACCACTACGCACGGTGCTCCTGCATTACCCGGCAAAACCTTGCATATAGCCGTGCCACCTGCCGGTGACCTTAAGATCAGCACCAGGATTGTATCACAAACAAATATTCTTCTCGATTTACCGCTTCTGCCGGTTCCCACTATAATTCCCGCTGAGAAAAGCAGTGAATTTATCTATCAGATAAATAATGATCTCTATAGTGAAGCCGGTTTTAATCCTGTTCATAAAGGAGAAGCCTTTATGTATCGGGGTTACAGACTTATACCTGTAACGATATATCCCTGCAGCTATAATCACATTACCCGCTCACTATTGATAAGAAAAGATTTTGAGATTGATATAGAAATACTCGGTAATACTAACTGGCGGCAATCATATCCGGACGAAAAGCCCTGGCTCGATCGAGAATTTATCGCCAATTATCCGCAGGCTCGCTATTGGCGTACTCCATTTTCCCACCCGCCAGGCGGTATAAATTGGGAAAATTCGCAATTCTGGTTCAGAATAGATATCAATTCGGCTGGAAAGCTTTTGCTTACAGCATCAGACCTGGGAATATTACCCGAATTTGCAGATCATAAAACTCTCAGGCTCTTTGCCTTGCAGCCGCAAGCAGGCGACAGCGGTGATGAGATATCATTTGTGCAGCAGGAAATCCCACTTTATATTGGTGATGATTTTATCTGCTTTGAGCACTACGGAGAGGGCAATATCCTCTGGCTGGCACTCGCCGGCACTTTCACCAGCCCCGCAAAAAGGCTTCAGGCACCTGTGGATCATCCGCAGGAGATAAAAAAAATCAGCATAAAAACCCCTCGCATTCGCTCAAACCGCGCTATAGAATGCCTGCTTATCAGACCGGATGGCTATTTTGAAAGCGCAGCAGATGATCTGGCAGAATTTAATTTCACAGAATATGGGGTGGAAACCGCTATTGTAATCCAGGAAGATATTTTTGCCTATGAAAGTGGAGGGATAGCCGAACCCGCCGCAATCAAGAACTATCTGGCAGATTTTTACAGCGATAATCCCAGTCTGGAATATGTGATTCTTATGGGCTCAGGAACTTCCAATTTTGAATACCCCACATCCAAGAATAAGATCATCACCTATTATCGCAGCAGCATTATAAGTGACGATTTTTTTGTGGATTTTAATGCAGATAACAGACCTGATCTGGTGATTGGCAGGATCCCGGCTCAATCTGAGAGTATGATGGATAAATACCTGCAGAATATGCATTCATATCACGATAATTTTGATCAAGGCTGGTGGCAGAACAGGATACTGCTTCTGGCAGATGACGAAAATAAAAGTGGCGGAATGGAGGGTTTTACACCTTCTTCGGGGATGAATCACACTGCAAGGATGGAAGATACTATTGAGGTATTGCAGGGCAGGATCACCAGGAAAATTTATGGTATTGAGTACCCCTTTGATGCCTATCAAAGCAAACCGGGCGCCACTCAGGATATCATAAGCAATCTCAATGAAGGTGCCATGGTTTTCTACTATATCGGTCACGGTTCCTGGGATAATCTGGGCGACGAAGATTATTTCTCTCTGGGTGATATTCAATTGCTGTCTAATAACAGCCACCTCACCCATTTCTTAGCGGGTTCCTGCAATGTTGGCAATTATACCAGGATAGGCAGCGATTGCATTGCAGAAGTTTTGCTTTTTTCACAAAATGGGGGAGCTATTAGCTCTCTTGCTTCCACTATCGGCAGCTCGCCACTTAGCAATTATCAATTACTGCGTGCCTATCTTTATGCTCTCTATAACTTGAATATGAATATTGGCAGAGCAGTTTATTATGCAAAGTATAATTCCGATGCTTCCACAATTAATAGCGCCAGCTACAATATTTTAGGAAATCCTGTGATAAAATTGCCAATTCCCGCCAGAATTGGCAATATCTCAGGCTTGCCTGATTCACTGCTGCACAGACAGATAGCAAATTATTCAGGCGATTTTGGCGATCCCAGGCTCGATACCATTGGGCATACTATTGCCAGTGACAGCGAGCAATTGATTAGTTATACAAATTTTATCCCTCCTGATACCTCACTCGTTTTTTCCGTAGATTATTACAGGTCTGCCAAGACAATCTACAGAGCCGAAGTTGAGATTGAAGCAGGTCACTATTCGGCTGCTTATATTGTCTCCGATGATGCTGCCGCCGGTAACAGAGGCTCTATTATCACTCTGGCACATAATGATGATGGTTCATGGCTTAATGCCAGAAATGATATCGTCTATGCAGATTCATCTCTTGATGTGGCAAATGATGATGCCCCCCAGGTGTCACTTTTCCTGGATTCCAGAAGTTTTCGCAGCGGCGATACCGTATCTGATAAACCTCTTTTGATCGCTGATATTTATGATGAAAGCGGGATCAATGTATCCGGCAGCCCAGGTAGAAGTATTCTGGTGCTTATCGATGATAGCAATGAAATCGATGACCTGATAGATGTAACCACAGGTTTTATCTATGATCCCGGCTCTTATGTCCAAGGCACCCTTAGCTGGCAATTTCCCCAAATGTCTGGAGGCAGCCATAACCTAAAGCTTATTGTTTATGATAATTTTGGAATGCCGGCTGTAGCTGAAACAGATTTTAGAGTCGCAGAAAAAAATTCGCTGGCAATCAGTGATCTTCTGCCATATCCTAATCCTATGAGTAAAGAGGGCTTATTCACCTTTGTGCTCACAGAAGCCGCCACCTTTGATATCTCTATCTATACAATGACCGGTAGAAAGATCAATACTGTTTCCGGCACAGCAGGCGTAGGATACAATCAGGTGCCCTGGGATTGCCGTGATAAGGACGGCGACAGACTGGCAAATAATACTTATTTCTATAAACTAAAAGCCCGAAGCACTCTGAGCGGAAACAGCTCAGAAGCTACAGGAAAACTTATCATCCTTCACTGATTAATCTATGAACCCAGAAAAATATCCGATAAGAAAATCAGCTAATTTTTCTAATACCTGCGTGATTCTGCCCATTTATAACAGCGAAAAGCACCTGCCCCGCTTGATAACAGCGATAATCCGGTATTTTCCTCCTTCTCAAATTATTGCCGTCGATGATGGCTCGAGTGATGGTTCCAGGCAGATTTGCCAGAACATGGACGTTAGTATGATAACTTTTGCCCAAAATCAGGGGAAAGGTTCTGCACTGATGGCAGGAATGCTAAAGGCTCGGGCAGATGGCTATAACTTTGCCTTCACAATAGATAGCGATGAGCAGCACCCTCCCCACCATATCCCGGAATTTATCACTCTCCAGAACAAAAACAAATGTGGCTTGGTATTAGGAAAACGAAATTTTGAACCGGATATCATGCCCCGCAGCCGCATCTGGTCAAATCGAATCACCAGTAAGCTGGTTTCTGCTGCCGCCGGAAGGCATATTCCGGATTCACAATGTGGCTATAGACTCTATTACCTCGAGCCCCTGCAAAAAATTTTTCTCAGGTCTCAGCGTTATCAATTCGAAACTGAAATTCTACTAAAAATGGCAAAACTGAACATAGAAATCTGCAGCCTCCCCATAGATACCGTATATGGTGATGAAGTAAGCCATATCCGTCACCTGAGAGACATCACTAATTTTATAAAAATTATCAGTTCACACTATCTCTCATTCCCAAGATACTAAAAAAAAAATCTTTGTTGACCTGCGAGCAACAAAAAATCCTAATGCACGGATAAAATATAAGCATAAATAAAGATATTACAGTCGAAAGATTTATCGGCAGTAAGAATTATTTATGTAAGGATTAGATATGGACAGATTTATAATTAATGGTGGCAGAAAATTGCATGGCGAGATCGCCGTGAGCGGAGCCAAAAATGCCACACTGCCCGTGATGGCAGCTACAATTCTCACCGGAGGTGAGTTCCGACTGGGTAATATACCGGATTTGATTGATATTAAATTGATGGGACATCTTCTGCGGATGCTGGGTGCCAAAGTGGAGCAGGAAGGTAGTCAGTTATTTATCGATTCTGCCGGACTCGATGGCTGGGAAGCTCCCTATGATCTGGTGAGCAAGATGAGAGCATCGATATACGTGCTGGGTCCCCTTTTGGCACGGTTCGGCAAAGCTAAGGTCTCTTTTCCCGGCGGTTGTGCCATCGGCACTCGCCCCGTAGATTTGCATATGATGGCTATGGAGAAATTCGGAGCAAAGATACGAATTGAGCACGGTTATATTATCGCCGAATGCGATAAATTGATCGGATCTGATATCACATTTCGTAAAGTGAGCGTGGGAGCTACGGCAAATTCGCTGATGGCTGCTGTTTTAGCAGAAGGCGAAACAAATCTCTATAATTGTGCTATCGAACCAGAAATCCAGTCTTTTGCCGAATTTCTTAACCAGATGGGGGCTGATATCAAAGGTTTCGGTACCAGCCACATCCAAATCCAGGGGGTTAATAAACTAAATCCCGTGGAAAGTGTTATGCTTTCTGATAGAATCGAAGCCGGCACTTTTCTGATAGCAGGCGCCATTACAAAAAGCGAGATCACTATAACTAATTGTGTACCAAATCATCTCGGAGATTTTTTTGATAAATTAAAACTGGCAGGATGCGGTTTTGATATTATTGGCAATGTGATCACTATTAAGCCCGGTGAGATTATCAAACCAGTCAATCTCGTGACAGCACCATTTCCGGAATATCCCACAGACCTTCAGGCGCAATTCATGGCTCTTATGAGCCTGTGCGAAGGCGAAAGCATTATCGAAGAAGGTATCTTTCCCGATAGATTTACGCATGCCGCAGAATTGAACCGGCTCGATGCAGATATCAAGGTAGAAGGTAATCTCGCCCGCGTGAAAGGGGTGGCAAAGCTCTCCGGTGCCCCTGTGATGGCTACAGACCTGCGAGCCAGTGCCGCTCTGGTTCTCGCTGGACTCGCCGCAGAAGGTAAAACGGATATTTCTCGTATTTACCATATAGATAGAGGCTATGAAAATTTTGAGAATAAACTCAGTTTACTGGGCGCCGATATTAAGCGGATCAAAGGCTGAATATAATTGAGCGGACTAGTCTGATGCGCATAGCTTTAGCTCTTAGTGGCGGAATTGATAGCAGTGCCGCTGCCTGGTTATTAAAAAAACAAGGCTGCGAAGTAGTGGCTTTCACTATGCGTCACTATGATAATTCACCGCTCGGGTTTGCTAAGGGTGAAGGCATTGATGCAGTAATTAGTCAGGCTCAAAAAGTTTGCCGGTTTCTGGAGATTGAACACAGAATAATAAATCTGCAAGATGATTTCTCTCAATCTGTAATGAATTATTTTGTAAGTGATTATATGTCTGCCCGAACGCCTAATCCCTGCACTGTCTGCAACCGCCTGATAAAGTGGGGGAGTTTTCTGCAAGCTGTCAAAGCTCAGGGCATTGATAAAATGGCAACCGGTCATTATATTAGATTACTGCAAAAAGACGGCATTTATCACCTTTATAAAGCTGCTGATCGGAATAAAGATCAATCCTATATGCTTTGGCAGCTTGATCAGAAACAGCTCGATAGCACAATATTCCCACTGGCAGATTTCACTAAATCTCAGGCTCGCAAAATTATCAAAGAAAACAGTATCCCTGTCTCTATTGATAAGGAAAGTCAGGAAATTTGTTTCATAAAAGACCATTATGAAGAATTTTTAAAGTGCAGAATGCCATTTGTCCCCGGTGATATTATCACTACTGCCGGAGAAATTATTGGCACCCATATGGGCTTGCCACTATATACGATAGGGCAGAGGAAAAGATTGCATACGGCAAAAAATTCTCCCTTGTTTGTTAAAGAATTAGATGCCATTAATAACCGTTTGATCGTTACCGCCAATCCTGCAGAACTAAATCGCACAGAATTTGAAATTAATCAAATTAATTGGATAGCTTCACTACCGGAAATTGATCATGACCTTATGGTGAAGATCAGATATAATAGTCCTGCCCAGGAAGTGCAAAAATTTATTCAGCACGGCACTAATCTGCAAGTTCTCCTCAAAAATCCTGTACGGGCGATTACTCCCGGTCAATCCGCAGTTTTCTACCATGATGATGAATTGCTGGGCGGCGGAGTTATCATCTAATAAAATAATCAGATATAAAATAGGAGTATATGTGAAAAAAAAAATACATCTAGTGGTAGGTGCCAGACCAAATTTTATGAAAATGGCACCACTCTATCGCGAATTTTCCAGATACAAATCTGAATTTGAGATAAAACTTATCCACACAGGTCAGCACTATGATGAGAGGATGAGTGATTTTTTTTTCAATGATCTATGTCTGCCCAGACCGGATGTCTATCTGGGAGTGGGCTCCGGAAGTCATGGCAGACAAACTGCTCGGATTATGGAAAGATATGAAACCACCCTCCTGCAAGATAAACCCGATATCGTAATCGTCGCCGGCGATGTTAATAGCACTGCCGCCTGTGCCATTGACGCAGTGAAACTTCATATCCCGGTGGCGCATCTGGAAGCCGGCTTACGCTCATATGACAGAACTATGCCGGAAGAGATCAATCGAATTTTAACAGATTCTATTGCTACCTGGCTGCTAACGCCGTCCCCCGATGCCAATACTAATCTCATGAAAGAAGGTATCTCACCTGCAAAGATTTTTTTTGTGGGTAATATCATGATAGATAGCCTTATGGAATTCAAACCTAAAGCTGATAAATCCACAATACTAAACGATCTCAGTATCTCCAGTAAGAATTTTTGTCTTATCACCCTGCACAGGCCAGGTAACGTGGATAGCTTTAAGGGCTTAGATACTATCCTAACAGCCTTCGAAAAAGCTGCCCAAAAGATAAAGCTGGTGTTCCCTATCCATCCACGCACCAGAAAACAGCTCGCCGCCTTTGGATTAGAAGACAGAACCAGAGCAATTGATAACCTCATGCTTATCGAACCTGCCGGATATTATGACTTCATGAAACTTCAAATGGAAGCAAAATTCATTATCACGGATTCCGGCGGAGTCCAGGAAGAATCCACCTGGTTCGGCATACCATGCCTCACTCTGCGACCTAATACAGAAAGACCCATCACAATCACTAAAGGCTCAAACCAATTGATTAACCTGAATTCAGATATTATCAGCGAAGCAATCGAAAATATCCTTGCAGGTAAGCCAAAAAAAGGCACTATCCCAAAATACTGGGATGGCAAAACCGCTCCCAGAGTAGTTGACATTTTCCGAAAGGTATAATAAAAAAAATACCAAAAGGATATCTCCCCGACAATTCATCCGCTCGATCCACCATGTCTATCATGTCCATTCTTCTCACTCCTCACTCCTCACTTCTCACTCCTCACAAATTTTTTATATTTAGTTGACAGTAAAGCCAAAATGAGATAATAGAGTACTTGGAAAAATCCAGGACGGAAGGAGTGGGAATGATAATAGATTCGCGTTATAAGGTTCAGTCCGAGATGGGAAGAGGTCCATGGTCGATTGTGTATCGGGTACGGGATATGCGGGAAGGTGGAGAATATGCCTTGAAATTATTTGATGGTGTAACAAGCAGCGAGTTATATGCCTATTTCAAGCCGGAGAGAATGCATCACCTGATGAAGATTAGGCATGAGAATCTGATAAATATCTATGACTTTGGGAATTTCAATCAGCATATCTATTATTTGAGCGAGTTTTATCAGGGGTACACTTTGTCCCGCTTCACTTTCACTCCGGTAAGTATGGATTTGCTATATGAGATCATTGTGAAAGTATGTTATGGTCTAAGTGCTCTGCACAGCCAGAATCTGGTACACCAGTTATTAAAACCCACCAATATAGGCTATAAGGTAGAAAACGGCAAGGTGGAAGTGAAGATCATGGATTATGGCTTCACGAAAGTGGATTTTCGTAAAAGTAATACAATGGGAGAATATCTGCCTTTTATAGCACCTGAGATTTTTCAAAACAATAATGCCACTCCCCAGAGTGATTTTTTTAGTCTGGGAGTTATCTTATATCAAATCACTACAAATAGTTTACCCTTTTCAGTAGCCAATATGCGCCAGTTCCATGAAAATCCCAAATTAAGCATTATCCCTCAGTTTCCGCGACAGATAAACGCCTCCATACCGCTTTCACTTGAAAACCTGATCCTGCAGCTCCTGGATATGAACCCCAAAGAACGTTTTGGAACCGCAGAAGAGATCATTTCATATATAAATGATACGCAGCCCAAAAAATACGCTTTCTCAGAAATCCAATCGCAGGTGAATAAGATCCAGTTAAGCGATTATATAGTCCGTGAAGAATATTCTCACCAATTGCTGCAACACTCTAAAGCAGTAAAGCAGGGAAGCGGCAAGCTGATCATGCTCTATGCCGGCAAGGGGATGGGGAAAACTGATGCCCTGTTATTATTTCGCTATCATTTGCTGACCGGAGATTACTTCATCTTTGATTATAATTGCAGTGCAAAGGATAAGGACCCTTTTTTCGCTTTAATTAAAGAATTTTATCATTCGGTAGAGAATAATAGTAAATTGCAAAAGAATATGTGCGCCATATCTGACCGGATGAATCAATATGTCTTCGATAATATGGATTTGATTGATAATAACAATCTGGAAGAAAATCTGGAGCGTGATTTTATCGTCGCAAGTGAATTTCTGGATGTGCTCTCGCATGAAAGACCTTTGATATTCACCATCCGATCATGCCAGTATATTACGCCTGATGTAATAGATTTTTTAAATTATTTTTCCAGTAACTATTTGGCAAACCTTCCGATCATGATAATCCTGAGCGTTAATGATCCACACAAACTGGCTGGTCTAAAGCACCCGGTTGAAATGAAAATGAATCCCTTAAATCTGATGCAGACTCAAGAATATGTTTTTAGATTACTTAATGAAAAACCCTCTCCCGAATTCCTACGCCAATTGTGGCAAAGATCCTACGGCAATCCCGAATTTATGGAAAAAATATTGATAGATCTAACGAGCCGCCAGATTATATGGCAAAAAGGCAAGTTTGAGTTTGATAATGTTCCGCTTGATTACAAGCTGCCACCGGAACTCATTGAGGCAATCAATCTTAAGATGAGCCATCTCGATGAGTGGACGTATCTTAAATTGATTATGCTATCTACTATCAGAGTGCCGATTACTCACAAATTAATACGCTACGTCCTGAATATCAGCGATCAGGAACTCTATTTTTTGTTGAATGACGGGCAGAACAACGAGATATTGTATGAAGAAAACAGCCAGGTATATTTCACTTATCGTGAAGCCAAAGAGAGATTTATCTCCGAATGTGAGATGGCTTCCTGCGAAACGGTATCACGCCAGATATTGCTGTATTTTGCGGATGATAATTTGCATCAGAATAGTGAACCGAAGCAAACATTAGTACCTGTCGATGGTAGATTCAATGAACTTGATCTGGTTAAAACCGATAATCTACTGGATTATATCAATGATTTGTATAGCGATGATGAACAGACCCTTCAGGGATTGATAGAGCACAGTCGCCTGGCAGGTAATTTCGATAAGCAGCGATTGTATCAGAAATTTCTCAGCCGCTATTACAGCAATAAAAAAAATTTCAGAGCAGCATTTCTTTCAATGGTACAAGTGATTAGACTGGATTTTGATAAAAGATTCCAAGGCAGCTATGAGATTATCAGAGATGATATCTACATTTTACTGGAATTTGCTAACTGGATTGACCTTTTAAACCTGCCAAGTGATTTCGCCCGCCTGATCAGACGGATGCCGGCGTGCTTTGAAAAAGCTATTCTACTTGGCTCATTTGATTTTGAGATAGAGCGTAATGGCAGAGCATATATTAGTTTTAAAAAAGCTCTCGATCTTGCTGATACTGAACTGGCAAAGCTGCGTGTGCTGCTCTGCCTGGGCAGGTATTATGTACGCATGAATAAATGGGATGAATTGCAGGATATCATTGAAAAACTGGAAAAATTTGAGATGACTGATGAATTTGAGATCATATATCTAAGTCTTGTGAGCTTTAATCTATCGCACAGGAAGAAGAACCATGAGGCTATCAGATTGATAAATGAATATTTGCAGAAACAGGCCGGAAGCACAAGACCGGTTTTCTTCGTGGAGCTAGGCGGCTTATACATTAATCTTGGTCAGTTTTATAACCGTGAAAGAGATCATAAAAAAGAACTCGATTGTTATCATACCGCTTTGGAAATCTGGAGCTCTGTGGGATATGAACGGAAGCTGGGAATAGTCTATAATAATCTGGGAGATATCGCCCTGAGACAAGGCAGAACGGTGAAAGCTTTTGAAAATTTTCACAACGCCAGATTAGTTAGCGAAAGAGCAAATAACCGTACAAGTCTGATCCTTAGCTATTTAAATTATGGAGAAGCTTACATAAAACAGGGTGATTTCTTGCTGGCTGAAGAAAACCTGAAACAGGCCCAAGATAGGAGTAATAGAACAGAAACTCGCAAATTCGGCGACGCAATTATCCATAATATCGCTATAGCCCGAAGCAAACAAAATAACTTTTATTACTACCGCTCATTTATTGCTCACAATAAACCCGCTTTGCTAAAAAATGAATATACGGAAATCACTCCTTTAGAAAAAACCTGGTTTTATTACCTCGGTCATATTGGCAATAAAGATACTCTGGAAAGATTATTGAATGAAACCGGTAATTTATTGAATACTCAACCGGAATTTTACTGGCAGATGCAAGGCAATCTGCATTATATGAAAAAAGAATATAAAGATTCACTGATTGCTTATGAGAATTGTCTCGAATATGCCAAGCGCACCGGAAGTGAATATGCGCTCGCTATTGTGAATTTATATTTATGCCGCGTGAATACTTTACTCGGAAATATAAGAGAAGCTCTTAACCATGAAATGATAACTCGCGAATTATGCCAAAAAAATAAATTTAAATATTGGGAACTCTGGCTCCACCTGATACATCAGCAGATAGATTTGCAGATCGATAGTGTTAATCTCCGCAAGATTATTCGCGAATTGAACCAGATACTTAAGACGGCTGCCGAATATCACTATTTCTTACTGGAACTTGAATGCTATAGTCTATTATGTCAGATATTTGACTTCTTAAAAAAGAAACGCAAATCAAGCTATTATAGAAAATTGTATCGCGCAAAACAGCTTGCTGCTATCGAAAAAATCCCCGCAGATGAGGCGACAATGTTCCTCACAAAACGAGGATATTACCAAGAAGCTAACCAGCAAAGCAGTATCAAAATTGCCAGCAGGACTCTAACAAATAATACCGATTGGTCAGAAAGCCTCTATGAACTGGTAAAAATTAAAGAACCCAAAAGAGTCCCTTTTTTGATCCAAAAGATTTTCAATAAGATTTTTGCCCCATATCAGATCGCTCTAGTGCTCAAGGAGCAAATATTGCTTCGTCAACCTCCCATGCTGTATCAGAATATAAAACTCGAAGAATTATACAGCGATGCCTATTTGCAGGCTATCAAACAATGCCTTCTGGAAAACAGGATTATCCAGACCGTCATTGGCCAAAGTCATGCTGTCTTTGTGCCTCTTAGGATAAAGTCACTTCAGCAGGGCTGTCTGATGCTAACGGATAGCGGAGAACTCAATTTCCAAAAATATGAGATCGAAATCCTCTCATTTATCAGGCTGCATCTCACAGCTATGCTCATGCGTGGCGATGAATTCCATCAATTAAATGAGCGATTAGTGCTAATGGATAAATTGATTGCGGCTACTGGTAACCTGTTTGAAGTAGTATCCGTAAAACATATGCAAAACGAGATCACTCGCTCCGCTATTGCTATGATGAATGCCGTGCGAGGCTTCTTTATTACCCAGGAAGGCTTGGGAAATTATTCCTTCGCCGTGGCAATTGATGAGACAAATAATATTCTGGACAGATTTAGTCACCTGGGCAGAGAAGTCCTGGCAAGAGTCGCTGCTAATAAATTGCCAATCTTTGTAAATCAGAATCGTAATTCCGATCTGGTACCGCAAATGGCTTCCGGAAGATTACGAGATTTGGAAATCTATGCAGCCCCCATCATTATTGATGATCTCACTTATGGCTATCTTTATCTCGATAATGCTAATTCCAAAGACCGTAAACTGATGATTAACCGTGATTTTACACCTTTATTCTTAAAACTTATGACCGCAATGCTGCGTAACGCAATCCGATACCAGAGACTCTTGGAAGTAGAACAGAAAACTGACCAGCTAAAAGATCATAAAGAAAAATTTATTCAAATCGTCTCCCATGAACTTCAGCAACCCGTAGCCGTGCTCAGGAGCTTGATCACAATTATCAATAATTTTCAACAACCACCGGAACTGGAAGAAGTGGTTGATAGCTTCAATCAGACCTCAAATCAACTGAATGACAGGATTAATGAGATAGTAGAGCATTTCCACTTCACTAATCTGGAAAAACTCGAGGGTCAAAAAGTTGATCTAAGAGAAGTAATCCAGGCAGCAAAACTGAGAGCTGAAGAATTCAGTAAAGAGCGCCGTCTTTATTTTAACCTCGATTTACCACCTAAACCCCTGTTCGCAGAAATAGATGTCAGAGTTTTTAATATTCTCCTGGATAAGCTGCTCAAAAACGCTATTCGATATTCCATGGACCTAAGCATTACAACTATAGGACTCAGATCTGCCACCACACTCGCCGAAAAAGTGCAGAATATGGATTCCATTGTTATCTATGTCCAGGATGAAGGAATCGGGATTAAACCTTCGGAACTCGATAATGTTTTCAAGGAATTCTATGAAGTAAATGATATCTATAGCCATCGTTCAGGTGATGTGGAATTTAATTCTGCCGGTCTTGGACTGGGTTTGGCTACTGCCCGAAAAATAGCAGAACTGCATGGCGGCAAGATCTGGGGAGCTGCTAACGATCTCGATAAAGGTAAAGGTATGACCTTTTATATAGCACTGCCTCTCGCAGATAAAGAAAATAAAACTATTGAATAATCACAAATCATAATTGGAGAAAATAATGGACAGATTGAATACTTTCATAATGATATTGATAATTCTCGCCAGCATCTGTCTGGCAGCAAGTGAGAATGACGATCTCATCTTTGCCATCGGGCTTTATGAAGATGGCAATTATCATCTGGCAGAACACGAAATGGAAAAATATCTGGCAGAATTTCCACAATCAAAATATCGAACGGAAGCAATATATATTCTGGCTGATATTAAGTTACAACTGAAAAAATACCCCAAAGCTCTCGAACTTTTTTTAGAATTAAAAAATCAACCACCCACCGATATTGCCTACTCTGAACTGCTCTTTAGACTGGGACAATCCTACTACTACCTGGCAGATTTTTATAAAGCAAGCAAAATCTTTGAAGAACTTATTTCCAAGTACCCAAAGTTGGCAAAATTGCCACAGATCCACTTCCTGTTAGGTTGCTGTTACCACGAATTAAATGAACCTGCTAAAGCTCGTGAATATCTGATTCGCTCACTGGCAGGTGAAGAGAAGATGATAACGCGGCAAAAACTAATTGAAGTGTATCTGTCCGAAAATGATTATGAATCCGCTGAGCTTGAAATGATCTCTGCTCTAAATAATCCAGAAAACGATAGATATCTCTATTACGCCCTCATCATGTTTCATAATGAGAATGTTAAACGTGGTGAGTGGAATAATGTGCTTGACATCGGATACGATAAAATCCCACCAGAATCTGAATATTATGAGCAATACGTTTTGCTCTTAGCAATTGCACTCTTTGAAACCGGGAATTATAACGACGCTGCAGAAAGACTGAAAAATACTATTTCAGAAAAGGGAAAATATTACTACGCTCTGAGCCTGATGAAACTGGATAGAGAGCAGGAAGCAAAAGACATTTTGCTTAGCCTGCAAGATGCTGAAAACAGCGAGATCATCGCTAACAGCCTTTTTTATCTGGCAGAACTAAATGATGACCCAAATGAACGAGAGCAAATCTTGAACTCATTCATTAACCGCTACCCTGAAAATGTGTTCATCCCTGAAGCACTATACCTCGTCGGCTACGCCCAGTTTGATCAAAAAAAATATCTCGATGCTGCCCAGAGTATTAAAACTGCCAGACAAATGGCATTGCCGGAAACATACCTCGAACGCGCTATGTACCTGGAAGCCGAAGCTTTGTATCTGGGCGAAAAAACCGATGCAGCCCTAATAGCTTTTTCAGACTATCTGGTCACTTTCCCTAATGGAGAATTTGCCCCTGATGCCTATTTTAAAAAAGGATTGTGCCTCTATAAGGCAGGAAAGCATAGTGAGGCAAGAAAAGAATTCAGGTTAGTTATCTATAATTTCCCGGAACATGATAAAACCGGGATGAGTAATTTCTATCTGGGTGAAATATCCTTACTCGAAAAAGATTTCAGCGAAGCAAGAGACTTATATTCCAGAGCCTTAGAGCGTAAAACAGATAAAAATCTCATCTGGCTCCGTATTGCCCAAAGCTGGTTTCATTCAAAAAACTATGGCAAAGCCACCGCTGCCCTGATCAATGTTGATGACAGTTCAGAAAAATATATTGATAAACTCGTTCTGATGGGCGATATTAGTTTTTCTGAAAAGGATTACGATAAAGCCCTAAAGAATTATCTGGAAGCTGCCCGGCTGGAAAACGATAACAACAAAAAAGAAATCCTTATGGCAAAAACTGCCTGGACATATTATCAAAAAGGCGATTATAATAACGCCAGCGTTATTTATAACCAGCTTTCCATTCATACCGATAACCCCTCCACATACACTTTACAATCCGCTACAGCTTTGTTCAGTGCCAGACAATATGATACTGCACTTCAGCAGTATCAGATTTTTATCCAAAATTTCCCCGATAGCCCCCATGCTATAAATGTCAAAGTCGGGATTGGCGATTGTTATTATAATCTCGGCAATTTTGAAGCCGCCCGTAAACAGTACAGATACCTCATTCCCATGATTAATGAACCAGTATTGCTGCAAAGTGTCCTGGATGGCTGGAAATGGTCAACCGAACAATCAGGTAAAGACTTTTTAAGTGAAATCGAAGATTTTGTTAATGAAAGCATTCCCCTCAATTCTCGCTTCCTTGTCGAAGATTATAAAGCTAAATATATGTTCAATAAGCAGATGTATCATGAAGTGAATGATATGGCAGACAGAATGATAAAACAGTACCCTTACCCAATGAAAGATCTGGAATATCTGAAAGCCCGCAGTCTAAAAAATCTCCAGCACTGGAAGGAGGCAGATGATTATTATGCCCGTTTGTTTATGGAATATAAAGACCCTTTGCTCCAATATGAATGGGCAGATATCTCCCTGGCTATGGGCAGGATAGATACTTCCATCAAAAAATTGCAATATGCCGCAGAAAAAGATAATAATCCCGAATACATTCTTAAACTATTTGAAGTGGAAGTCAAAAATAATAGCACCGAATTCCCTGCCGATTATGAACGCTTTCGGGGTATTCTTGACGGAGATGATAAAGAACGGGCAGAATTGATTAATTGCCGCTGGCTACTCAATCAAAATAAAATTGCAGAAGCTCAGGCATTAATTGAAAAACTCAAACTCAGCAGGATTGAAGAAATCAAAGCAGAGGCGCAATATCTGAGCGGCTATAGCTTGTTCCAGCAGCAAATGTATCAGGAAGCAGTACCTGAACTTCTACGCGTAAGACACCTCTTCCCGTATCTTGTCGATATCAGGCATCGCTCAGAACAGCTCGCCTTTAGAGCATATATAAAAATGAAAAAAATGCAGGAAGCTGAAAACCTGCTTAATAATATCCGCAATGACCTCACTCCAGAACTCGCCAGAGAATTTGATAATCTCTTGAAAGGAGAATGAAGATGAAATCTATTAAAATATTCCTCCTCGCTTTCATCACCATTTCCCTGGCTTCAGCCTGGTCGCAAAGTAATACAGACCTTCTGGAACTGGAAGATATCATCATTCTCGGCAAAGCCCATGGCTTTACAGACAGTCTTAAAAGTGGAACTGAAGATTATCGTTATACCCGCAAAAGCTCATTTTCAGAATTCAAAATTGAACCCTCTCTTAAAACTTTCAAAATTGATAAAATCGAAAGTTCCTGCCAGCCCGACAGGCTTTTCTGGAAGCTCTCCGGCGGCAATAATTCAATGCTTTTTTCCCGATTGGCTTATGCAGCAAATAATAACAGCTTACTTAGTTTCTCCGCTGATTTTTATCACAAAAGTTATGAAAAAAATTACGAATACCGAAATTATGCCATTTACTGGCTGCCGGAATTAAAACATAAAAATGCTGTAGTATCTTTTTCACAAAATTTATATGATTTACCAAAAGTACGTACTACTGCCACTATGGGGAGTATTTGTCTTCCGGATTGGCAAATCTATTCCGGTGATTACGGCTCCGCCAAACTCAATTCTTCCCTGGCGTATGCTAATTATGAACAGATAATTAGTGACGATTCGGCAGAAACCAAACAGGAAATTTATGGCTTGGCTAATCTGGATTTTAAAAAAAACAGGCTTTTCGCAGGTGTTTCTACAGAAATAAAATCAGCAGGCTCCTTCGCCGCCACCTGGATCGGAAGTAATGAGTATTTAATCGATAAGTTTGGCTTCTGGCTTGCAGCAGATAATAGGCATCTGTACCCCTCTCTTATCTATAGCCAAACTTATTGCCCAGGTAGTAATATCACCATATTTCTGCAGAATAAACCCCAGGCTGTCACCGAAAATCTTAAGCAAAAGCTGGAGGATAATCATTATCTCGATATTTCTCAAGCGCAAAGACAGGCAAAATATCTGGTTAATAATGATCTGGGCATCAGTTATGAAACCAATCTGATTTTTGGCCTAAATTGGAATACCCGTTATGTGATTGATAAAATAAATTATCTGATGATTGCTCATCCCAATGAAGAATTAAACGTGTTCTATGAAACACAATACAAGAAAACCTGGGAAAACGAATTCTCTGCCAGAATAGATTACCACTATCAAAATTTCGATTTTTCTCATAAAGCTTATTATACTATTTATGAGAATGATTTCTTCTTTCTTCCCCGTTTCCAATTGCTCAATTTAGTTGCTTATAAATACTCGAAACTTAATTCTGTTCTGGCTGCCAGATACAATTCCGGCAGGCTCGATGATGATCATAATTACATGCCGGATTGCCTGGCTCTGGATATCATGCTGGAATGGGAGATCAATGAATTGATTAAAATAAATCTTCAGGTAGAGAATATCGCCGATAAAGAAAATCGGATATATAACCTGTCTCCTGCCGAAAAACTTACAATAATGGGAGGATTTGTCCTGAACCTTTAATCCAGGACGACGGTATCTCATAACCGAGATATAAAAAAAGGCAATGGAAAATGAAAAAAAAAATAAAAATATCTGAAAATTTCACTTCCATTATGCTCGTGGAAGATGAGGAGATCAATCTGCGCATGATGGAAGGAATGCTCAAACACCTCGGACATCGCTTGATCCTCGCTCGCAGTGGCCGCGAAGCTCTTAAAAAATTCAATAAGTTCCTGCCCGATATCGTTATTCTGGATATCCTGATGCCACGCATCTCAGGCATTGAAGTACTTAAAGAAATAAGAATTAAAAATTCAGGCACCATCGTCATTATGGTTACAGCATCTAATAAAGAAGAACATGCTATTGAATCTCTTCGCCTCGGAGCAAATAACTACCTGAAAAAACCCATTCATTACGATGACCTCATACCATTAATCCATAAGTATAATTCCACGGTCCAAAAAAAATCTAGGGAAAAACTGGTGCTCAGCAAAATGATCAGTCGCAAATTCTCTATGGAGATCGAAAATGACCTGCAAATCATTCCAAAAATTGCCCAATACCTCGCCAACGAAACTGCTACATTATTTGATCACGACCAAATTATCTCCATTAATATCGCCCTTTTAGAGCTTCTCGTTAATGCTTATGAACATGGTAACCTGGCAATCTCATACGAAGATAAATCTAAAGCTATCGCCGAAAGAAGACTCGATAAACTATATGAAGAAAGATTGGCAAACCCCATCTATTCGCAACGACGCATAAAAATTGAATTCACCCTCGAAAAAGACTGCTGCGAATGGATCATAACCGATGAAGGCACCGGCTTCCAAAGCTCCCAATTCACAAATCTTTCCTCCGATGATCGCCAAAACGAACACGGCAGAGGCATTTTTATCAGTAAATTCCATCTCGATGAATTGCAATACCTCGGAAATGGCAACATAGTGAGAGCACTCAAAAGAAAATAATCGAATCCCATCACCCAGCAAACTGGGACGCTACCCCCTCCCTCCTTCATTCAAAATTCAAAACTCAAAACTCATAATTATCCCCTCAACCCCGAACTGAATGCACGGGACTACTCAAGCTCTTCCTACTGCTACTCATAAAACATACACAAAC
>CAZRXY010000008.1:0-2099 GCA_964604155.1 uncultured Candidatus Cloacimonadota bacterium
CATGTGGATTAGTCTGTGCACTACTGCTGTAATCACCATACCAGTCCCAGCACCATTCCCACACGTTGCCACTCATGTCATAAATCCCCAGTTCATTAGCCTTTTTACCTCCTACGGTATGAGTTTTACAATTATTATCAATTATTTTATTCGCATCCCAATCACCCGATAATGAGCTATCTCCAGAATTCTGATAGTACCAGCCAACTTCGTCAAGATTATTACTGCCGGAGTATTTATAGCCTTTGCTTTTACTTCCTCCCTTTGCTGCATATTCCCATTCTGCTTCCGTGGGCAATCGGTAGCCATTAGCACTGAAATTACAAGTTATGTTTTTTTTTAACCCTAAGAATCCTCCCTTTTCCATGTGATAGCATTTTTGCAAGCCTTCCATTTCGCTCAGCTTGTTGCAGAATTCTACGGCTTCATACCAGCTTACCTGCTCTACAGGGGCATTTTTGCCGGAATTCTGGAAGTAAGACGGATTTTTGCCCATCACCTTTTTATAAAGCTCTTGCGTTACCTCATACTTGCCGATATAAAAATCGCTTACCGTCACGCGGTGTACCGGTTTTTCCCCATCAAACGCTTCTTCATCGTCTGACCCCATCATAAAGCTGCCGCCTTTTACCGCTATCATATCAATACCTGTCTTTGACTTATGGTGATTAGGGCTATTGGCTTTATCAACATTCCCGGAAGTAATAACATCATTTTCTTTTTCTTTAGTTTTTGATTTTGTAGAAGCTGTTTCAGGTCTGTTTTTGGCTTTATCAGTTCCTTTGGTAGCAATAAATTTTATCACTTCTTCAAAGTTCCTGAACCTTTTTTGATAATCTAAATGCAGACAGCGGGATATTAAGCTGCTTATAAATTCACTCATTTCCGGCTCAGGAATGAAGGGTCGTAATTCCATTTGTTCTAAAAGGTCCTTGCGGGATGTGCCGCTATATAGCAGCCTGCCCGTCAACATTTGATTACAGATTATCCCAAACGACCAGATATCGGATTCTCTGCCAACATTTATACCTCTTAATTGCTCCGGGGACATATAATTGAATGTACCGGCGCGGCTGGTTTCTTGTAACCGCGTCTGGGAGTGGGAAAATGCTTCTGATATGCCAAAATCTGAGATTTTTACTATTCCAGATTTGGTTAGCATGATATTAGCCGGTTTCAAATCTTTATGGATCACTCTGGCTTGATGGATTTCCTGCATTCCGGCTGCAATTTGACCGGCTATTTCCAATACTTTGGCTTCCGGGACTTTTTGCTCAGGATACTTGATGATCAGGTCTGTTAAATCTCCTTGATCAATATATTCCAGGTCAAGAAAACGGATGGAGCCGGTTAAATGGATATCAAACAACCTGAGAATATTAGGATGATTGAAGATCATCATTGTTTCTGCTTCTTCCTGAAGTTTCTGCATCAGCAACTGATCGTCATAATGTTCGGCGAATATTATCTTCAGTGCCTTCAGTCTTTCATTAAGATGCCTGTCTTTTGCTTTATAGACCGCAGCAAATGAGCCACTGCCCAGGCGTTCCACTATCTCAAAGCGTTCTTCGAGGATAGTCCCGGGTGACAGTGACTTAACATCCAGCCCATATTCTCCGGATTCTCCCAGATATGTGCCACCCTTTGCTTTATCACCGTAATCCCCGCTATCTATACCAGGTTCAGGCTCTTGTCCGGTATCTCCTGTAAGGCGGTTAGGTGCTCCGCAAAAGGGACAAAACCGCAAATCATCGTCAAACTTTTTACCACAATTGCCACAATAAGGCATAAGAAAAACCTCCGTTACTTAGATCAATTTTTTCTCACCGTAGAGAGCACAATGAAGATGAGAAGATGAGAAGATGAGAAAATTGAAGACTGCTTCTACATAGATAGTGGAATTCTTTACATATTCAATTTTACATTCGGGCGTCAGCACACTCCACTTACCTTTCGTCAACACCTGACAGCATGTCAAATCTTTTATCTTCGCTTTTTTGATTTGATCCGCTGTTAGGAAATAACTTAGCTCCATTTTATAAACAACCTCTTTATAAACAAAAATAGGTAAAAATACTAAAAATTAACATTATTGATTT
>CAZRXY010000009.1:0-4975 GCA_964604155.1 uncultured Candidatus Cloacimonadota bacterium
TTTATACAGGGGATATATTTATATGAAGATTGGATTAATAGGTTTGCAGAATTCCGGGAAAACCACAATATTTAATGCTATCACGGGTTTGGAGGCTGAAGTAGCGTCATACACGAGCAGTAAGCTTGAGCCCAATATAGGTATCGTGGAAGTGCCCGATGTGCGGATAGACTAGCTTTCTGAGCATTATACGCCCAAAAAGACCATCTATGCAAATATAGAATTTACTGATTTTGCCAGCTTATCATCCGGCAGCAGGAATGGCGAAGCTTTTTCGGCAGAATCTCTGGGATTGATAAAAAATAACGAGGCGCTTGCCCTGGTAGTCCGCAATTTTAATGATGAGATAATCAGCCAGAGTATTGGCGAGTCGTATCCTGGCGGAACTGAATAATTCGCTGTCGGTGCGTAATGACTGAGCAAGATATTTTTGAGCTACTCAATCAACATGAGTGGAATGATATTGAATTTAAGGAAGCCAAAACAGCTGTTCCCCAAAATGCCTATGAATCTGTGTCTGCTTTTTCCAATACGGAAGGTGGTTATCTTGTTTTTGGGGTAAAAAAGGATGGTTCTGACTTTGAAATTGTTGGTGTAATTGATGTAGATAAGGTACAGAATGATTTCCTTACCACTCTGAGACAAAAAGAAAAAATCAGTTCTATCATCGATGTAAAAGAAGGTTTGCAGTCAGCAGACGGAAAAGACCTGCTTATCTTCTACATCCCAGAAGCCAATCGAGTGGATAAGCCTGTCTATCTGAACCGCGATATTAAACGAAGTTTCCTCCGTAAAGGAGCTTGTGATGTCAAGTGCTCCGATGAAGAGTTAAAACGCCTACTCAACGATGCTTCCAAAGATCGCTATGAAGGCAACACGCTCGATTACGATATCAGCAAATGCTTCAGGTCAAAAGATGTCGCCTGGTATCGCCGTCAGTATGAAGGCAAGGCTGGTAATCGCAGTTATGCCGAACTAACTGATGAAGATTTTCTATTCCAATTTGGTTTGATCAAAGAGACTCCCTCTGGAAGAAAACCTACAGTAGCATCCATTCTTCTATTCGGACAGGATGGTTACGTGCGAGGTTTACTCCCTCGACCTATTATGGATTGCCAACGCTACCTTTATGGATCTGAGGTTACAGGCAAAGGTAGATGGCACGATAGGACGGTGTGCGACTACAACCTGGTACAGACATGGACTTCTATCATGGAATGGTATTACCGCTTTGCAGAGATACCATTTGAAGTTGATCCCAAGACCATGCAGCGCAAGGATCAACCAGTTGATTACATCGCTTTTCGTGAATCGATTGTGAATATGTTGATTCATCAAGATTATTCAGATCACACACGCAAACCGGTGATCCAACACTATACCGATTTAACTCGATTCTGGAATCCGGGCAATGCATTTTCATCCATAGCTGATTTACTGGAACCCGGTGAAAAAGAGACTCGCAATCCGCTTATTGTTACTGCATTCCGCAGAATCGGTTTCAGTGAGAATGCCGGTTGGGGCTTACGTGATGTATTTAGTTCATGGCAAGGCTTGGGACATGTTCCGCCATTGTTGATAAATGACAAATCTAAAAAGTCCTTTACATTAGTATTAAAACAAGAGGTGTTGCTTTCAAAAGATCAGGTAAAATTTCAGGAAACAATTGGTGCGAACCTCTCGGAAGATGAATCTGCAGTTTTTGCTTATGCTTGTAAAAAACAAAGTGCTTTTACCGTTAGTGAAATAAAAGCAATCATTAATAAATCTAGAAACCATTGTGCTGCTGTTGCAGATCAACTGACAAATCAAGTTTTATTGGCTAAGTCATCTGAAAATACCTTTGAGCTGGCTCCTGTAATGAAGCAGCGATTTAAGACAGAGGCCCAAGTCGAGGCCCAAGTCGAGGCCCAACTTGATCTGACGCCTACAGAACAGAAAATATTGTTAGCATTAAAGACGTCAGAGAAATCCGGAAAACTGCTCTTAAAAGCAGCAGGTTATAAATCCCGTACAGGTAATTTCAAACGTAGCTTGGAAAAGCTACTGTCTCATGACCTGATTCAAATGACAAACCCTGACAATCCCAGAGCCAGTAACCAGAAATATGTCATCTCCCCAAAAGGCACGCAAATGCTAATTGATCAGGAGATTCCCAGTGACTAATTCAATGTCTAATTCCCATAAAATTCATGACTATCGGTGTCCTTCTGTGTTTCCAAATAATAGGTGGCATAATTGCCGCTTCCTTGAAAAAGTGGACTCAGAAAAAGTGAAAGGAGTTCATATTGGAATCAGTAATTGACATGGGTACACCCGTGTGAAAGGGACTGACACGGGTTTCAACTACCGGTCTTACTACTACATAAATTTGGGATAAATCCCGATTAGGGGGAGGGGTATCGCCAACCCCGAGCTAAAGCTCGGGGCTATTCATTTTCTCTTCACTTCTCACTGTTCACTTCTTACTTCTCACTTCTCACTGTTTACTTCTCACTTCTCACTGTTCACCGTAATTATGGCATCCTCCTGGTTTTATAATTTTTGGTATTGTTAAATCATTCATATTATGTGAGATAAAGATTGTTGTAAAGGTCAACCATTGCAAAGGTCTGGCGACCAATAACTTCATAAGTTCAATATTCCAAACTAACAAATAAATTCCGGGTGTATGCCAGAATTTTACATTTACATTTTACATTCAATTCCCTCAGAGTCCTCTGTGGCCTCTGTGGCCTCTGTGGTTAAAAATATCTTTTACTCTGTTAATAGTAGCCAAATCTCTAAGAAGGGGATGTCGCAGCTCCCAGCACCATAAAATTTTCAGGGGTATACCAGTACTATCAGACAGGATAATATTGACAAACATTGATTGGCTTTCAATAGTGATCTCAAATAAGAAATAAGCGAGAGAATTATGGCAAAGATTACATTTCATGGTGCGTGCGGCACGGTAACCGGCTCCCGGTTTCAATTGGAAATAGATGGCAAAAATGTCCTTGTTGATTGTGGATTATTTCAGGGCACTAAAGAAAACCGGCTTCGTAACTGGCAGGATTTTCCGCTGCCTCCTTCCACTTTTGATCATGTATTTATTACTCATTCACATATAGACCATTGCGGATATCTGCCCCGCTTCGTTAAGCAGGGGTTTTCCGGCAAGGTCATTGCTTCTCGTTCCACTTCAGACTTATGCGAAGTAGTGCTCAGGGACAGTGCACATCTTCAGGAAGAAGACGCAAAATGGGCGAATAAGAAGGGGTTTTCCAAACATTCACCGGCTCTGCCTCTTTATGATGCTGATGATGTGGAAAAAACCATCCCGCTCTTTAGGTCTGTCTATTACGGAGAAAATTATCACCTGTCGTCTGATACGCGGGTAAAATTCCGAGATTCCGGGCATATCCTGGGAGCTTCTCTGATAGATTTTAAAACAAAAAAAGGCGATTCCACTCGAAAGATACTCTTCAGCGGAGACCTGGGCAGGCCCGAAATTCCCGTACTCAATGATCCAGATCAGGTTTATAATGTGGATTATCTTATTCTGGAATCCACCTATGGAAACAGGTCTCACTCCGATACAAGTGCCCGTGAAGATTTGCAACGCGTAATTAATGAGAGTAATCAGCGCGGTGGAGTATTGGTGATCCCCGCCTTTTCGGTGAGCCGCACTCAAACGCTGCTCTATCTCATCAGAGAACTGGAAGAAGAAGATAAAATCCCCGTTTTACCGGTCTATGTGGATTCGCCTATGGCGATCGAAGCACTCAATATCTTTGAAAATCACATTTCCGATTTTGATCTTGGTGCTCGAGTTCAAAAAATTATGGGCAAGGATATCTTTCGCACTCATGATCTTCATATCTGCCGCTCTAAGGAAGAATCTATTTCCATCAATAACGTAAAATCTCATGCCATCATTATCTCAGCCAGCGGCATGGTCACCGGCGGTCGCATTCTGCATCACATGGCTCGAATTTTGCCAGACCCCAAAAACACCGTCCTCCTGATTGGTTATCAGGCAGAAGGCACCCGAGGCAGAACCCTCCAAGAGAAAAAAGAAACCGTCACCATCCATGGGAAAAAAGTCCCTGTTTCCGCTCAAATAGAGGATATAGACGGTTTTTCCGGTCATGCGGATTACAATGAAATGCTTGCCTGGCTCATGCCGTTTAATAAAGCCCCCAAAAAGGTATTCATCGTGCATGGCAATGAAGAAGCTTCTGCCGAAATGGCAAGAAAAATCAAAGATAAATACGGCTGGAACGTCGTTATCCCCGCTACTGGAGATTCCTTCGAGCTGGATTGATTTTTTTAAAACGCCCGGATATTCAAACCTGACAGGAAATGTTATTCTGGCAGCCCCCTGTTTTTTTATTTACATGGTAGTTAGCTCTTTGGTAATAATGGAGTTACACAGGCTGTAGCGGGAAGATTTGAAAATTACTCAGAAAAAGGGTATTACTATAACCGCCAAGGTTGAATCCCGTGGAAAAGGGAGTGACAGGAGTTTCAACTACTGGTCTTACTACTACATAGATTTTGGGATAAATCCCGATTAGGGGACGGGGTATCGCCAACCCCGAGCTAAAGCTCGGGGCTATTCATTTTCTCATCACTCCTCACTTCTCACTGTTCACCGTAATTATGGCATCCCCCTGGTTTTATAATTTTTATTATTGTTAAATGATCCATATTATGTGAGATAACAATTGTTGTCAAAGTCAACCATTGCGAAGGTCGATAGACCTTCGCAATGGTGACGACCAATAACTTCATAATTTCAAAATTCCAAACAAACAAACAAATTTCGGGAGTATGCCAGATTGGCTGAATAAATTGCCAAAAAATCAAAAAGGAGCAAATATATTACCTAAAAAACGAAAAAGTGTGGCAGACAGAGGTTAAAGCTATATATATTAATTAGATACAGTGTAACTTTAGTGCAACTCTTTGTTTTTTTAGTGTTGCATGT
>CAZRXY010000010.1:0-32826 GCA_964604155.1 uncultured Candidatus Cloacimonadota bacterium
CGGGGAATTGATCACCCCGATAGCAATGGAGAAGGGATTGCGTTTCGCTATCCGAGAGGGTGGCAGGACGATAGGCGCCGGAGTGGTAGCCGATATACAGGAATAAGGTATAATAAGATGCGAGAGATAATAATTCTTGCCTGTGAAGAATGTAAGCAAAGAAATTATACAACGAAGAAAAATCGTCGTTTACATCCCGATAGAGTAGTTTATAAGAAGTTTTGCCCGTTTTGCCGTAAGCACACTTCTCATAAGCAGACACGTTAGTTAAATAATAGTGCAGGTTAGTAGCTCAATTGGTAGAGCACCGGTCTCCAAAACCGGGGGTTGCGGGTTCGATTCCTGCCTGACCTGCCAGTTTAAGGATAAGGAAACCCAAAGATGTTAAAAAAGACAGGTAAGTTTTTTAAGAGTGTACGTCAGGAGATGGGTTATGTAACATGGCCCACAATGGCAGATTTGAAGGAAGGGACTTCAGCTGTGATCATAATGTCTATCATAGTATCAATTTTCCTGTCATTGACGGATGCTGCGTTTGGATATTTGATTCGAACCTTGTTATTTAAAGGTTAGTTTATGATGAAAAAGTGGTATGTAGTTCACACAATGGCTTCGCATGAATTTAAGATACGCGATGCAATCGAGCGTACGGTGAAAGGGACTCATCTGGAGGACAAAGTTGGCCAGATACTCATTCCCACTCAGAACACGTTTCATATCCGGGATGGTAAGCGGATACCCCGCGAGAAGAAATTGTTCAACAGCTATTTGATACTTGAGCTCGAGCTCACACCGGAAGTATATAGTTTCATAGGAGGTTTACCGGGAGTAACATATTTCCTGGGTTCAGGCAAAAAGCCGCAGCCGCTCACGGAAAAAGAGGTGAACAAACTACTGGGTTATGCAGAGAGAGAAAGTGGGGAAGGCGAGGAATATAATTTCCTGCCGGGTGACATCGTTAAAATTACGGAAGGTCCTTTCAGCGAATTTGAAGGTGTAGTAGAAAAGGCTAATATGGATTCCGGCAAATTAATAGTAAAAGTAACAGTATTTGGTCGAGTGACTCCTGTGGAAGTGAAGCTTGATCAAGTAGAAGTAATGTAATAAAGGGAAAAGAACGAGATGGCAAAACCAAAAGATGTAGAGCACGTAGTGAAGCTTCAATTACCGGCAGGTAAGGCAACTCCTGCGCCTCCGGTGGGACCGGCACTTGGACAGGCTGGGGTCAATATCGGTGAATTTTGCAAGCAATTTAATGATAAGACCAAAGATTCACCAGGAATGATATTCCCGGTAGTAATACATGTAAAGAAGAATAAGAGTTATACATTCGAGATAAAGACTCCTCCGGCGGCAGTTTTAATCAAGAAAGAAGCAGGCTTAGCAAAAGGCTCCAGTGAGCCGAATCGGGAGAAAGTTGGTAAGATAACCAGTGAACAGGTTCGGAAAATCGCTGAGATCAAGATGAAAGATTTAAATGCTTTCACAGTAGAAGCTGCCATGAGAATGATCGAAGGTACTGCAAGAAACATGGGCGTTTTGGTCGAAGACTAAAAGGTGCATCTGAAAAGCAGGAGATAATAAAAAAGGAGACTATATGGCTAGCAAGAGGTATCGCGAATCCAGAGAGATGATCGACAAGTTCAGGCGTTATGGGCTCGATGAAGCCATCGAATTATTGCAGAAATTACCAAAGAGCAAATTCGATGAGACAGTGGAGCTTCATTTTAACCTGGGGGTTGATCCTCGCAAGGCAGACCAGCAGATCCGAAATTCGCTAGTCCTTCCCCATGGAACCGGAAAAAAGGTAACGGTTTTAGTTTTTGCCGAGGGTGATAAAGCGGAAGAAGCAAAAGCAGCAGGTGCGGATTTTGTCGGCGTAGAAGAATACGTTGAAAAAATTCAGCAGGGCTGGTTAGACTTTGATGTTGCAATTTCTACCCCGAATTTAATGGGCAAAATCGGTAAACTGGGACGAGTATTAGGTCCTCGCGGCTTGATGCCTAATCCCAAAGTCGGCACCGTAACTATGGACGTAGCGAAAGCAGTCGAGGATTCCAAGGGTGGAAAAGTAACCTACAGAGTTGATAAGTTCGCAAATCTTCATATCATGGCTGGAAAATTAAGTTTTGAAGCCGATAAACTGCGAGAAAACCTGATAACTATAGTGAACGCAATCCTTAGAGAGCGTCCCGCTGCAGTTAAAGGGGTATTTATTCGCAGTATCGCTTTAACCTCCACTATGAGTCCCGGGATCAAATTAGACGTACCAAGTGTAACGCTTGAGGCAAAGAAATAGGAGAGTGGAAATGCATCAACCTTATAAAGTATCAGAGATCAAGCAATTGAAAGACCGCATAGAAGGTGCAAAAGCCATAGTCCTGGTTGATTACAAAGGTATCAATATTGAGCAGGTCAACGAATTACGTGGGCGGCTTCGCACAAAGCGCGTTGATTACTTTGTATCAAAAAACACGTTCATCAAAGAAGCGTTGCATGAATTAGGTATAAAAGAACTTGATGATTATCTAAAGGGACCGACGGCAGTAGCGTTATCGCTACACGAGGAAGTAACACCTGCCAGGGAATTAGCGAAATTTAAGAAGGAAGTGATGGGAGACAAGCAATTTCCGTCATTTAAAGTAGGTTATATTGGGAGCTCCATAATTGGAGTTGAAGGACTAATGCAATTTGCGAATATGCCGAGCAAGGAGCAGTTATTGAGCATGATGCTTCAGGGATTTAATGCACCTATCACAAATTTTGTGGGTGTGTTATCTGGGGTGTTAAGGAAATTTGTCTATGCGATTGACGCTATCGCTAAGCAACAAGATGAAGAAAAATAAATCGGAGGAAACATGGCTGATAAGAAAGAACAGGTAATGGAAATTATCAAGGAAATGACAGTACTTGAGCTTCATGAGCTAGTAAAAGAACTGGAAGAATTTTTTGGTGTAAGTGCAGCCGCTCCCGTTGCAGTAGCAGCAGGACCAGTTGCGGGTGCCGGAGCAGAGGCAGCCGAAGAAAAGACTGAATTCGACGTGATATTAACAAGTGCAGGAGACAAAAAGATACAGGCTATAAAAGTAGTTCGTCAGATTACCAAGCTTGGATTAAAAGAAGCTAAGGATCTGGTTGACAATTGTCCCAAGCCTCTCGCTGAAGGAATAAGTAAAGAAGAAGCCGAGAAGATGAAGGCACAGGTAGAAGAATCAGGTGCATCTGTCGAAATCAAATAAGCGATATAAAAATCTGGGAAGTGAATCCGCCTCAGGATTCACTTCCTCTTTCTTTATTTAGAACGAATCTGAGAGCAAGAGAAGGGCAATGGCTTTTTCTAAGTTCAAAAGGAGTAAGGACTCTTGAAATTCAAAAGTTATTCTCGAATAAAAAAGAAAGCGGAAGAGGCGGGCTTACCCTCCGTACGCGTCCCGAACCTGTTATCGATGCAGATAGATTCATATGATGAATTTCTGCAGCGAGACGAGCATCCGCAAAAACGGTTAGATGCCGGATTAGAGTCAGTATTCAGAGCAATATTTCCGCTTGAAGACCCCAAAGGTCTTTATAAGCTGGAATATTTGGACTATGAGGTACTAAAAGAAAAGTATTCCGTGGAAGAGTGCGTAGAGCGGAATTTATCATATCAGGCTCCCGTGAAAGCGAGGATGCGTTTAACCAAATATGATGAGGAAATCCTCAAAGATACTGGAGAGAAGCAGGAAAAAGAACAGATCGAGCAAGATGTATTTTTGGGTGAAATACCTCTTGTAACCAATCAGGGCACTTTTGTGATAAATGGGGCAGAGCGGATTATTATCAGCCAGCTTCACCGTAGTCCGGGAATATTTTTTTCAAGCACCAGGCATCCCAGCAGCAAAATGCTGTATTCCGCAAAATTAATACCCTACACAGGATCATGGCTCGAATTTACAATGGATATTCATGATGCCATGTATGTTTTGATAGATAAACGGCGTAAATTGCCGGTTACCGTATTATTAAGGTCTCTGGGTTATTCGACTAATCAGGATTTACGTAATCATTTTTATACTAAGGAAACCTTGGAGCTTAAAGCAGCAGAAGGACGTTACTTATGTGAAGATGTGGTGGATACAGATGGCGAAGTATTAGCTACTGCAGGTATGGTCATCGACAGCGAAGTGATGGATACCCTTAAATCACATAAGATAATCAAAGTAAATCTTATCTCGTTGAAATCAGACGTAACGCGAAAAATACTTGAGCAGACTATTGCTAAAGATACCTCCGAGAATAAAACTGATGCCTTGATAAAAATTTACGGTTTGATCCGTCCAGGAGATGATCCTACTCCAGAAGCAGCAGAAGATCTTTTTGAGCGGATGTTCTTTAATGAGAAAAGATATAACCTTGGGAGAGTAGGAAGATATAAATTAAACAGTAGATTAGACTTGGAAATTGATGCCGATACGCATATCGTCACTCGAGAAGATATGGTTGCTATAGTTACAAAGCTTATTGCTATCTATGACGACAAAGATAGAGTAGATGATATTGATCATCTGGCAAATCGTCGGGTTCGTACAGTTGGTGAATTGCTTAGCGAGCAGTATAATATTGGTTTATCAAGAGTGGCAAGAACGGCATTGGAACGCATGAATATTGCTAATCCGGAAGAGATAACCATCCATGATCTGATCAATAGCAATGCTCTCATCGCTGTGGTGCAGGGATTTTTCCTCACCGGTCAGCTTTCTCAATTTATGGAGCAGACCAATCCTCTGACGGCGCTTACTCACAAACGCAGGTTATCTGCTTTGGGACCTGGGGGTCTCACTCGAGAACGGGCTGGCTTTGAGGTTCGTGATGTTCATTATTCGCATTATGGCAGAATATGCCCGATAGAAACACCAGAGGGTCCAAATATTGGATTGCTTTCATCACCGGCAATGTATTCTCGGATAAACAGTCTGGGATTTGTGGAAACACCGTATGTGAAAGTTGTCGATAGCAGGATCACAGATCAGGTGGATTATCTTGATCCGCAGAAGGAAGATAGATATACTATTGCGCAGGCAAATATAAATTACGATGAAAAAACGCTGGAAATCACAGACAAGCTGGTTTTTGCCAGAAAGAATGGTGAATACGTGCAGGAAAGCCCCGAGAATATTGACTATATGGATGTATGTTCCCAGCAGATTGTGTCTGTCTCGGCGTCCTTGATTCCCTTTTTGGAGCATGACGATGCAAACAGAGCTTTGATGGGCTCAAATATGCAGCGTCAGGCAGTTCCTCTGGTAGTGCCGGAAGTTCCCACTATTGGCACCGGTATGGAAAAGGTGGTAGCAGAAGACAGTGGCGTGGTGGCTACTGCACCCTATGATGGAAAAGTAACGCATTTAACGGCATCATATATAGAAATAGAGCGTGATAATCCTGATGACAGCATCATGGATCTGGACAGAAAAAATAGAATTTATCTCCGCAAATTTCACCGTTCAAATCAGGACACCACTATTAATCAACGTCCCACGGTGAAAATCGGCGATCGTGTAAAAAAGGGAGATATATTATCAGATGGTCCGGCTATTGCCAATGGCAGGCTTGCTCTGGGTCGCAATATGCTGGTGGCATTTATGCCCTGGTATGGTTATAACTATGAAGATGCCATTATTCTCAGCGAGAATGTTGCCAGGAAGGATATGCTTACCTCTATTTATATAGAAGAGCACGAAGTACTGGTGCGAGATACTAAAAACGGCAAAGAAGAATTAGCCTATGATATACCAAATGTGCCCAATAAAAGCCTTCGCAATCTCGATAAAACAGGGATAATCAGGATTGGCTCGGTAGTGAAATCCGGCGATATCATCGTTGGCAAGATAACTCCCAAAAACACTGATATCGACCCATCACCCGAAGAGAATTTAATGCGAGCACTGTTCGGCGACAGAGCTGGAGATTTTAGTAATAGTTCACTGAAGGCAAAGCCTGGAATGGAAGGCGTGGTTATAGATGTTAAGGTCTTTTCTAAAAAGGAAGACCGGCTCGATGACTTTTTGGATGAGCCGGAACATCGCAAAAATGAAGCGGAATTAAGCAAAGCAGACCGCGATGACCGTGAAAACCGGATTGATGAATATCTGAGCAAGCACTTAGGGGCTGCGCTTCTGGGTGAAACTGCCAAAAACATCGTAAATGGTAAAACCGGCATGTTTATGGTTGCCAGTGGAAATATCATTGATGAAGATGAGCTTAAAAAGATCAATTTCAAGAAACTTAATCTGGATTATGACCTGATAGAGAACACCGAAAAGAATGACAGGATATACAAGGATTTGATCTTAAGGATCAAAAAAGCCAGGGAAGAAAGCGAAAATATCTATAAAAAGCAGCAGGAAAGGCTGAAACGCGGAGACGAATTACCCCATGGGGTACGAAAAATGGTGAAAGTGTTTATCGCCAAAAAACGTAAGATCCAGGTTGGTGACAAAATGGCGGGACGTCACGGTAACAAAGGCGTGATCAGCCGAATTAGTCCTATTGCCGATATGCCTTTTATGACTGATGGCACTCCTGTAGATGTGATTCTTAACCCACTGGGTGTGCCTTCACGAATGAATATTGGACAGATCATGGAAACTCATCTGGGATTGGCAGCCAAATATCTGGGTTTTAGTGTTGAGACGCCTGTCTTTGATGGTGCAACTATTGAAGATATCCAAGCTGAATTGAAGGAAGCAAACCTGCCTAAAGACGGCAAAATGGTACTCTATGATGGCAAAACAGGTGAGCCATTCAAAGAACGGGTGAGCGTGGGCGTGATGTATATGCTTAAGCTTAACCATCTTGTGGCAGATAAGATGCATGCCCGCTCCACAGGACCGTACTCATTGATCACACAGCAGCCACTCGGCGGTAAGGCACAGCACGGCGGTCAGAGACTGGGTGAGATGGAAGTGTGGGCTTTGGAAGCTTATGGAGCCTCACGATTACTGGAAGAGATGCTAACCATCAAATCTGATGATGTAGATGGACGCACAAATGCCTTTAAGGCAATATCAAGTGGTCAAAATCCACCAAAACCGGGTGTGCCGGAGTCATTTAATGTGCTGGTAAGTGAATTGAAATCTCTCTGCTTTGATATTGAATTCATTTCTGAAAAACCAGAAGAAATCATGGAATAGAGAGATTGAAGGAGACTAGGTGATACGTGAAATAAAAAGAAACAAGCGTATTGAGAACTATGATAAAGTTCGGATTAAGTTAGGCTCGCCGGATGCCATCCGGGAATGGTCATATGGCGAAGTAACTAAGCCAGATACCTTGAATTACCGTACTTTCAAGCCCGAAAAGGGGGGACTTTTCTGTGAGAGAATATTTGGTCCCGAAAAGGATTATGAATGCAGTTGCGGTAAATATAAAAAGAAAAGATTTGCTAATCAGGTCTGTGATCGTTGTGGTGTGGAGATCACTACTTCCAGAGTTAGAAGATCAAGACTTGGTCATATTGAGCTGGCAGTTCCAATTGCTCACATCTGGTTTGTAAAAAGTATGCCCAGTATAATTGGCACTTTGCTTGATCTTTCTATATCCAAGCTGGAGCGCATCATATATTATGAATCTTATATAGTGATTGATGCGGGTAACCAGGATGAATACGAGAAGAAAACCTTAATAGATGTAGAAGAATACTACGAAATACGTGATAAGATGGATGAAGAATTTGTGGCAATGATGGGTGGGGACGCTATCAAGGTTTTATTGGAAGAGATGAATCTTGAAGAAGAAGCCATGGACTTGCGAACGCGTATAAAAATGGAAACATCCACTCAGAAGAAGCTGAAACTGAGTAAGCGTTTGAAAGTGATTGACGCCTTCCGCAAATCTCAAAATAATCCCGCCTGGATGGTACTGGAAGTTTTACCGGTTTTGCCACCCACACTACGCCCTCTCGTTCAGCTCGATGGAGGAAGATTTGCCACTGCTGATTTTAACGAGCTCTATAGAAGAGTGATCACACGTAATAATCGTCTGCATAGCTTACTTGATATCAATGCGCCGGAAGTAATTCTCCGCAATGAGAAAAGAATGCTACAGGAAGCGGTCGATGCGCTTATCGATAATTCCAGAAAAAGCAGACCATATAAAGGGCGTGGAAATAGACCACTTAAATCACTGGCAGACCAATTGAAGGGGAAAACCGGACGTTTCCGCCAAAACCTGCTCGGTAAACGCGTAGATTATTCCGGAAGATCGGTTATCACGGTTGGGCCTGAATTGAAATTACATCAATGCGGATTGCCAAAAGAGATGGCAATTGAGCTCTTTAAGCCTTTTATTATAGAAAGACTGGAGACTCTAGGTGAAGCTGAAAAGGCAAAATCAGCCAAAAAGCTTATAGAAAAACAGCGTCCTGAAATCTGGAAAATACTGGAAGAAGTTATCCAGGATTATCCTGTTCTCTTAAATAGAGCACCCACACTTCATAAGCACGGTATTCAAGCTTTTATGCCGGTTCTAATTGAGGAGAAGGCTATTCAGCTTCATCCCCTGGCTTGTATTCCATTCAACGCCGATTTCGATGGTGACCAGATGGCTGTGCACGTGCCTTTATCTCATGAAGCCAGGATGGAAGCCAGGGTTCTAATGCTTTCCAGCCGTAACCTCATTCTGCCAGCCAGCGGTAAACTGGCAATGGCTACAAATCAGGATATTGTGCTCGGAAATTATTATCTTACTCTGGTTCGCGGTAAAGAAGTGCCGGAGGATAAAACGTTGCGTCATTTCTGCTCAATAGACGAATTGTTGCTTGCCTATGAACAGCATGAATTGACCACCGAACAGAAGGGTAATTATGAACCCGGAGGTGCCTGGAAAAAAGGTGAACTGAGTCTTCATTCCTGGGTACGCTGCTATTATAAGGGAAAAATGATCACCTCCACAGTAGGAAGATTTATATTTAATACCGTAATACCAGAGGAATTACCCTTTATTAATTATACAGTGACAAAAAGTAAGCTTAATGATCTGGCTATGGATTGCTTTAATGCAGTAGGTCAGAATAGGACTGCAATTTTTATGGATGATATCAAAGACCTTGGCTATAAATATGCTACAAAGGCTGGTATTACCTTTAGTTTTGCAGATGTGATCTCACCACAAAAGAAAGCTGAGATCATTAAGAACACCGAACGTGAAGTGGTTTCAATCTATGATGATTATATGAATGGCGTTATCACAGATACCGAGAGATTAAGCCGCATAATTGATAAATGGAAAATGACAACCGAAACGGTTACCAACGAATTAATGACAGAATTGGCTCTCGATCAGGATGGGTTCAATTCAATTTTTATGATGTATGATTCAGGAGCTCGTGGCGGAAAAGACCAGATCAAGCAGCTAGGCGCTATGCGCGGACTTATGGATAAACCATCAAAGGGTGGAGCTTCCTCTGGTCCCGACGTTATAGAAACACCCATTAAATCATGTTTCAAAGAGGGACTTACAGTTCTGGAATATTTCCTCTCAACCCACGGTGCCCGAAAAGGGCTGGCAGACACGGCAATGAAAACTGCCGATGCCGGATATCTCACTCGACGCCTCGTTGACGTAGCCCAAAATGCAGTGATCACAAGCGAAGATTGCGGCACTATAGAAGGTTTGGATGTTACTGCCCTTAAAGAAGGTCTTGAAATAGTAGAGCCACTTTCTGAGAGAATTAAAGGTAGAACAGCTCTGGATGATGTGATAGACCCTGTTACTGAAGAAGTGATTGTTTATGCTAATACAGAAATAACTAACGAGCAGGCAATGCTCATCCAGAATCATGGTATAAATAGCGTAAAAGTGCGATCTGCGCTTACCTGCGAAAATGAAAAAGGTATCTGTGCCAAATGCTATGGTAGAAATCTTGCAACCCACAAACCAGTTACAATTGGAGAACCGGTAGGTATCATAGCAGCTCAAAGCATTGGTGAACCCGGTACACAATTGACACTTAGAACTTTCCATATTGGTGGTACTACAAGTACTGAAGTGGAAAAAGCAGAAGTAGTCGCCAATAGCGATGGGTTCGTGAAATTTGAAAGATTAAATACAGTGCATGACCGTGAGGGTAAACTGGTTTCCACCAGCACTCTTGGCAGATTAAAAATCATTGCCAAATCAATTAACGCTCCATTCGGCGGAAAACTGGAACTCCATGAATTCATCGAAGGCGAAAACTATATAGATATTGAAACCACTGGTGCTAAAGGCAATGTGATCAGAACCTTGAAACATGAAAATAGACCTTATATTAAGTTATCTGGGAAAAATGAAGAAAAATGGTTCAAGATTCCTGCCGATTATGATATAAATTCCCAATTGCTGGAATCAGGCGTTCGCAAAGGACAGGTTATTGCAAAGCCTCAAATAGAAGTTTTGGAAAATTTCAATGTAAAATATGCTGCCACAATCTTTGTGGATAACGATGATCAGGTAGCCAAGGGTACCAAACTCTTCGAATGGGATTCATATAACGATCCCCTCATAGCCACAGATAAAGGTGTGATAAAATTTGAGCACTTCGATCGAGATGTTACATATAAAGAAGAATTCAATGATATCACAGGACAAAGAGAACGTACCATAATTGAAAGCAAAGACCGTAAGGTTCAGGCTCAGATAAAGATTATCCGTGATGATGGTAGTGAAGCGCTAATAGTTCTCACGAATAATCTCAAGCTTGAAGATCATATAGATAATGGCGTACACGTGCATCCCGGCGATATTATTGGTAAATTATCCAGAATGACTTCCAGGCAGAGTGATATCACCGGTGGTCTGCCGCGTGTTCAGGATTTGTTTGAAGCACGAGTTCCAAAAGAAAAAGCTATTGTCTCGGAAATTAATGGTGTAGTTACTATTGGTGACTTGAGCAAATCTGGCAGACTTGTCTATGTAGCAGCAGAAGACGGTACAGAAAAAAAATATGTGATCCCCCCCGGGAAGCGTTTAAATGTGCATCAGGGAGATCAGGTGGAAAGTGGAGACCCGCTTTGCAGTGGCCCGCTTGATCCACATGATATCCTTAAAGCCAAGGGTGTGAAAGCTGCCCAAAAACTTATTCTGGACGAGATTCAAGAAGTATATCGTAAACAGGGTGTGAAGATTGATGATAAGCATATTGGCGTGATCATCAGACAGATGTTCCGCAAGCTGAAGATACTCAACCCCCGCCATACGATGTTCCTTGAAGGAGATATAGTAGATAGAAATCGAGTGATTAAAGAAAACAACAGGATTGAAAATGAGGGTGGCGAAGGAGCTACTCATGAGCAATTGTTACTTGGCATAACCAAGGCATCCCTTTTGACTGATAGCTGGCTTTCAGCAGCATCCTTCCAAGAAACCACCAAGGTACTCACACAGGCAGCCATAGAAGGCAAGGTGGATGATCTGGAAGGATTAAAGGAATCAATCATTATCGGTCACAGGATCCCGGTAGGTACGGGAACGAAATTCTATAACCGCCTCGTTCAGGATGCGGTTAATGAAGGGAAGACAATTGAAGAGATAGTAAGGCAATTCGCTCACAGCGAGCCTGAAGAAAACCTGGATGAAATACTCGATTTTTAAATAAAAAAACACGGAGGAATATGTGCCTACAATTAATCAATTAGTTCGAAAGGGACGTAATCGCATTATTAAGAAGAAGAAGAACAGAGCATTGATGTCATGTCCGCAAAGACGTGGGGTTTGCACCAGGGTCTATACTACCACACCCAAAAAACCTAATTCAGCTCTGAGAAAAGTTGCCAGGGTAAGATTAACTAATGGCTTTGAAGTAACTGCCTATATCCCTGGAGAGGGTCACAATCTGCAAGAACACTCTATTGTTCTCGTTCGGGGTGGCCGTGTGAAGGATCTACCTGGTGTTCGTTATCACATCGTCCGCGGTGCTCTTGATACTGCTGGTGTAGAAAACCGTACCAATAGCCGTTCCAAGTATGGAACCAAGAGACCAAAGAAGTAGGGGGATGCATGTCAAGAAGACGTAAAGTAATGGAAAGACAAATTTACCCTGATCCCAAATATCATTCACTGGTACTTAGCAAGTTTATCAATGTTATGATGCTGCGTGGCAAAAAAAGCCTCGCTGAGCATATAGTCTATGATGCTCTTGATATCATGGCAAAGAAAACCGGCAAAGAACCCCTGGAAGTTTTCCTGCAATCGATTGAAAATGTGAAACCTCTCATCAAAGTTGTTTCCAGACGCGTAGGTGGCTCTAATTATCAGATACCTACCGAGGTTACCTCTAAGAATGCTCAGGCACTTGCCTTCCGCTGGATTATTGGCTATGCTCGTAAGCGTAATGAGAAAACTATGACGGAAAAACTTGCCAATGAGCTTATAGCAGCTTATAAGAAAGAGGGTTCAAGTATTAAAAAACGTGAAGATACTCACAAAATGGCGGAAGCTAATAAGGCTTTTGCCCATTTCAGGTTTTAATTTCTTATAATAATTTAGCGAAAGTATATTCCTTTTTGGGGAATAACTTTCGCTTTTTTATTTATCAAAAAATAGAGGGTATTTGAATGAATGAGCAATTAAGAGAGCTTAGAAACATAGGGATCATGGCTCATATTGATGCAGGAAAAACTACTACAACAGAAAGAATTTTGTATTACAGCGGTATTATCCACAGGATGGGAGAAGTGCATGATGGCAATTCCGTTATGGATTGGATGATCCAGGAAAAAGAACGTGGCATAACTATCACCTCAGCTGTTACTTCCATTTTCTGGAAAGATAAACGCATTAATATTATCGATACTCCCGGTCACGTGGATTTCACAGCGGAAGTGGAAAGATCTCTTAGAATTCTCGATGGAGCTGTAGGTGTATTCTGTGCCGTGGGCGGAGTGGAACCTCAAAGCGAGACAGTATGGCACCAGGCAGATAAATATCGAGTACCAAGACTGGCATTTGTGAATAAAATGGACCGCTCGGGTGCTGATTTTGAGAATGTCCTCGATATGATACACCACAGGCTCACACAAAATGCTCTGCCTATCCAGCTTGCAGTAGGTAAAGAAGATAAATTTTCCGGCATCATTGATCTTATTAATATGAAAATGATTACCTGGGATAAAGCTACTCTTGGATTCACGTTCTATGAGGAAGATATTCCTGAAGAGATGTATAAATCTGCTGAAGATGCCCGCCACCAGCTTATTGAGCACATCGCAGTATATGATGATGCCATTCTTGAAAGCTACTTTGAAAATGGTGACCTGTCTCCCAAAGAAATTATTGCTGCTATCAGAAAAGGCGTGCTCTTTCATCAATTTGTTCCGGTGCTCTGTGGCTCCGCTCTCAAAAATATCGGTATCCAGTCTCTGCTGGATGCAATTACAGACTTCTTGCCCTCTCCCCTTGATGTTGCTCCCGGGGAAGCTCACGATGATGATAATAACCAGGTTATTCAAATAGAACCTGATCCTGACAGCCCATTCACTGCCCTCGTTTTTAAGGTTCAGATTGATAAATTCCTCGGAAAACTGATCTATACAAGAGTCTATTCCGGAAAAATTAAAAAGGGTGATACCATAATAAACCAGACAACTGGACATAAAGTGAGAATTTCCAGACTTCTGCAAATGCACTCCAATAAAAAGAAAGATGTCGATGAATTGCAGGCTGGTGATCTTGGGGCTATTGTGGGAGCAAAAGAGCTCAAAACCGGTGATACTATCACCTCATTTGGCCAAAAACTTCTTCTGGAAAAAATTGCTTTCCCCGATTCCGTGATTGCCATTGCCATAGAACCCAAAACAAAAGCTGACCAGGATACCCTTTCCGAAGCACTGCTAAAACTCGAAGAAGAAGACCCTACTTTTCACGTAACTCAAAATAAAGATACAGGACAGACTTTGCTCACAGGTATGGGCGAATTGCACCTTGAAATCATTGCAGACCGCCTGAAACGAGAATTTTGCGTCAATTGTAATGTGGGCACTCCCCAGGTAGCATATAAAGAGACTATTGCCTCTCCCGTAATGGCTCATGGTGAATTTATCCGTGAAATGTCCGGCAAAGGGCATTATGCTGTGATCGATTTCAGACTCACTCCTCTAGACCTGGCGCAGCTTCCTAAAAATGAAAAAAATATCTTTGAAATTCATATTACTGAGGATATTATCCCTCAGATATACTGGCAATCCATTAAAGAAAGTTCTCTGAATGCCCTCCTGGATGGCCCGCTTTTGAGTGCTCCCATGGAACGCATAAAAATTGAACTTATCGGTGGTAAATTCCATGAAGTGGATTCTAATGATACCGCCTTTAGTATCGCAGCCTCTATGGCTGTTAATCTCGCGCTCAAAAACGCTGTCTCTATTATTATGGAACCCGTGATGCTGGTCTCTGTTACGACTCCAGATGCCTTTACTGGCGATATTATCGGCGATATTAATTCTAAACGTGGCAAGATTGATAATATCAGAACCGGGAAAAATGAATATCAGGAAATTATCGCCCAGGTTCCTATGAGTGAACTCTTTGAATATTCCACTCGATTGAGAAGTATCTCTCAGGGTCGGGCAATTTACTCTATGGAATTTCATAAATACGAAAAAGTGCCCTCGCAAGTGCAGGAAAAAATCCTGAAAAAATTACGAGGATACTAAGCACCGAGCTACCCCATTTCTATGATTTCTCTTAATGATCTTATCTCCAGCGTCTGCAATATGCTCTCAAAGGCAGGCATTGATTCATCCGAGGCTGAAACGGAACTGATTATCTCGCACTTCCTAAATCTAAAAAAAAAAGATATTTTTCTGCAGCCTGAAAGGCAAATAGATTCTTCTCTTTGGGATACTATCATGGATATAGCCGCCAGACGCGCCAAACACTACCCCCTGCAATACCTCCTGGGCTCTGTGGAATTTTATAATTCTATTTTAAAGATTTCACCGCAGGTGCTTATTCCCAGACCGGAAACTGAAATACTGGTCGAGATCATTCTTTCCCAAAATTCTCAGAAACATCTCCATCTTCTGGAAATCGGTACCGGTAGCGGAGCCATTGCTATTGCCCTGAAAAAAGAAAGACCTAACTGGCAGATTACCGCTACGGATATCTCTCCGGCAGCTCTGAATATTGCCCGGCTAAATGCTGAAAGTAATAACTGCCAGATAAAATTTTTACTCTCGAATCTTTTCCAGAAAATAAACTCAACTTATGATATTATCGTGAGCAATCCACCATATATCTCAGAGGAGATTTACAAATATCTGGCACCTGAAATATTCTATGAACCCAAAAATGCCCTTACCGCTCCTCAGGATGGGCTATATTTTATTAAAAATATTATCGATAATTCTCCAGAATATCTTAATCGTCCAGCCAGTATATACCTTGAAATCGGTGACGACCAGGCTGGCTTCCTTCAGACTTATACCCAAAAATTATACGCTGACCATATCAGTTTTAAAAATGACTACAATGGCTTTAGGCGTTACTTGATCATAACTTACTCCTGAAGAGAAAAAACTTAAGACGGAATGAATGATATATAGCTGCATTATTCTTGGAAATATGTCGCAATATCACGAAAAAAATAAAATTCCTTGACTTTGTAACTCACGCAAAGAAACTTATGCGAGTGAAAAAAACAGGTACAGGTAAAAAATGACGAAGAAAACAAAAACATACAAAAGCGAAGATGGCACCCTGGAATTGCGGGTAGCATCCGATGGAAGTATCGCAGAACTTTTGATCTCAGGTGAGGCTGAGCTCATTAATTCTCTTGCCGTTTCTGAATTATTAGATTCCGCCGATATAAAATACGGATTCCAAAATGCTCAAAAATTATGCCTTGATCAGGATGTAAAGCGTGAAGCCGGCAGCTATTTCCCAATTGCTGCGGCAGACGATGCCTCGCTGGAACCACAGGTGGAAATCCTCATCGAACCATTGGATTGTCTGTTATCGCAAAAATTGTTCTCTATCAAAGACCTCTCACGCTTGCGGCATATTGATGCCGGCGAAAAAATTGCTAAAGTGAAAAACAGTGACAGTGGCTCAAAAAGTAAAAACATTTTTGCTCATGAGATTCGTGATCTCTCAGCAGATAAAAATTTCTTGCAGACCTATCTGGGCAGAAATGTGGAATTTGATGCCAGACGTAATGCTATCATCTCTTCGGCAGCCGGTTATGCTCTTGTCGAAAACAACAAAAAAATCAGTATCATTGATAATATTATTCTCCAGCAGGATATTATTGAAACTGGATTCGAAATCAAGACCGGTCTTACACTCGAAGGCAGCATTTTCTCAAGTGATCTAGTAGTGAACGGCGATCTTGTCGTTAAAGGCAAAATCGAAAATTGCAATGAAAAGGGCATCATAGTAGCCGGAGATCTGCAATTTGAAAGCGCCATTAAATCATTGCTGATCTGTAAAGGAAGCCTCTATTTTACAGAGGAGATGGAAGATTGCAATGTTTTCTGTAATAGCTATGTGCGTGGGGCAGAAGATAGCTCCATCGCAGGAGGATGTATCCAAAGCGGAATTGCAATTAATTCCGGCATCATTGGCTCAGAACAGGCAGCTAGAACAATTGCTGAAATTAGTATTGCTCCTTTTATTAAAGGTATGATGATTCAGATATGCCAGGAACTCAGAAAAAAAGATTGGAACCCCGCCCACCCGGATTCTTCTGACCCTCTCGTGAAAGAACTAGAGCAACTGGAAATAAAATTCTCTAAGGTTATCCCTGATTTTATCAGCGATAATAGACAAAAAAATAAAATTACCAGTAACAAAGGCTTCCTCGCCGGCACCAGACTACGCATCTTTAACCTGAGCTGGGATATTAATGAACCAATAGGAGATAAGGAATTCTCTCTGCTCCAGGACTAAAAAATTAATGACACAGAAACTGGCATTTTCAAGAAATCAGGCATACCCCTGGTTTTATAATTTTTGGTATTGTTAAGTGATTCATACTGTGTGAGATAAAGATTGTTGTCAAGGGCAACCAAGGTTTTGGAGGTGGGACCTTCTTCAATCTGAGTTGCCTTGCGAATGGTCGCCAGACCTTCGCAATGGTGAGGACCAATAACTTCATAAGTTCAATTTTCCAAACTAACAAATAAATTTCGGGAGTATGCCAGTTTTTCAAGAAATATTTTGACAAATTACCTCCTCTACCGAAATTACCTCGACTAAGCCATGGCGTTATTATGGATTAATTTCCGTAGCATAAAAAGGAGCATATAATGAGTGTAAGAGCGGTATTGGGTTGTATGTATGGTGACGAAGCTAAAGCAAAAATGGTCGATTTTCTGGCAGAAGAGGCTGATCTGGTCGTTAGATTCCAAGGTGGCAGTAATGCCGGACATACTATTATTCATAACAACAAAAAATATATACTTCATCTTATCCCGTCTGGAATTCTCTATCCCTCAAAGCAATGCGTGATAGGTAGTGGCATGGTGGTCGATCCCCTGGAATTACTTGCAGAAATGAATGACCTCTCCTCAAAAGGTATAGAATTTAAAGATAGATTTCATATTGATCCCCGAACTGCTGTTATCCTGAAATGGCATAAAACTTTGGATAGTACCGCAGAAAAAAATCTTGGTGATCTGAAAATTGGCACTACCGGTAAAGGAATAGGTCCCGGTTATGCCGATGCTATTGCTCGTTACGGCATCAGGATCGGAGACCTGGTTAAAAAAGAATACCTCGAAGGCAGGCTCAAAAATCTTGCCCGATATCACAAACTGCCCGAATCTTCGGTTCAATCAGTTATCGGAGAACTCCTTGAGGCTGGTGAACTATTAAGGCCATATATTAGTCAAATCCCATATCTTTTGTATAATGCCAGAAATGAAGGAAAAAATATCCTTTTTGAAGGTGCACAGGGTACGCTTCTCGATGTAGTTTTTGGCACCTATCCCTTTGTGACTTCCTCTCATGTTTCCGCTGGAGGCATCGCTGCCGGGAGCGGGTTTGCCCCCAATGCTATCGATGAAATTATTGCTGTCTTTAAAAGCTATTATACAAGAGTGGGCGAAGGTCCATTCCCCACAGAACTAAATGACGCCACTGGTGAACTGATCAGAAAAAAAGGGAATGAATTCGGAGCTACCACCGGCAGACCCCGCCGTTGCGGCTGGTTCGATGCCGTAAGCTCAAAATACTCTGTTATCATCAACGGCGCAAACTTCGCCGCCCTTACTTTGCTTGATGTGTTGAGCGGTTTTGATACTTTGAAAATCTGCGTAGCATACCAGAAAGACGGCAAAAAAATTACAGAATTCCCCGCTCACTTAACCGATTTTGACCAACTTATCCCGGAATACATAGAACTCCCGGGCTGGAGTGAAGATATCAGAGGCATCCGGAATTACCAGGAACTGCCTGATAACGCCCGTGCTTATATTAAGAAAATTGAGGAACTCCTCTCCATAAAAATTAAATACATATCCACAGGACCCGAACGAGAAGCCACAATCATCCGTTAGCCGGTAATGTGCCAGAAAAAAATATATCTTGACACAGCGAGGGGTGCTATAGATTTTGCAAATTCATAGTTTATATGGAATTAGAAGTTATAGAGATATAGATTAGGAAAGGGAAAAGAAAAGGAGTAGGCATGAAAAGGACTTATCAGCCGCATAACCGTAAGCGACGTAATAAGCACGGCTTCCGAGCCCGGATGGCAACGAAGAATGGTCGCAAAATATTAGCCAGACGTCGGGCAAAAGGCAGAACTCGTTTAACCGTCAGTGATTAATGCGGTCTATAAAAACGACAAGAGAGTACCATGAGATTTATGCATGTAATAAAAAACGTCATGGAGCTCTCTTTCTCTTTCTTTGGCAAAGATGCCACGTGTTACATGAGAAAGCAGTAGGTATTGTAGTTAGCAGAAAAGTAGGAAAAGCTGTAAGGCGTAATTTGGTAAAGCGTCGTGTGAGAGCTTATCTGAGGGAAAATCCCGAACAATTGCCCTTCGGGAAACTGGTTATCATAGCGAAACCTTTATCCGGGATATCAAAATGGGCAGAGATCGCAGAAGATTTAAAAGTAAATTTGCAGGCATTAAGTGAACAATGAAATATCTTAATAAGATGGTGATTGGTCTAATCCGGTCATACCGTCATTATATTTCTCCGGTACTGCCACCAAGTTGCAGGTTTGAGCCAACTTGCAGCGTGTATTCTCAGCAGGCTTTTCAAAAATATAGTTTTTTGAAGGCTCTGTTTATATCTACCCGGAGAATTTTGCGATGTCACCCCTTTAGTCACGGAGGTTATGACCCACTTCCCTGATCTGCTCAAAAATTGATCAGGAGATTATTATGGACAAAAGAACGATTTGGGCATTCATCCTCATCTTAGCTGTGTTCTGGATCAGTAGTGAATTTTTTTGGAAGCAGAGCGTCCCTGCGTCCCAGCAGGAAGTGGCTGCCTCCCATATGCGAGAGCCTTCTCAAGAATTGCCTCAGCAATCCGCTCAACCTGTCGAAGAAGCCAAGCCGAGAGAATTTATTGATGAACAGCTTGACGTGTATCAGGAATCTGATATTATTCTCAAGGACGACATCATTCTGGAAAATGACAAAATGAGGATCACTTTCACCAATGAAGGAGCCAGTATTAATTCTATTATCCTCAAAGACTATTATAAGGAAGATAAGGAGACCAAAGTTGATCTGATGCGTAATAACAGCAATCTGCTCGGGATAGATTATGCCGATATAACCGGTAATGCCTATGCAGATGCACCCCGCATGTTTAATTGGCAAAAAACCGCAGAAAATGAACTGGTTTTCTCTGGCGAGAGCAATTTTGGTTCCGTGAAAAAGTCCTTTACGCTCGTAAATGACTACCGTTTGGATATGACTCTCAGCGTTTATAGCAACCATTCGGAATTTGATTATATTATCAAATTTGATGATGGTATTGCAGACACTGAACGTTATCTTAAGCGTAAACCACAGAATTATCAGGTGATTTTTGAAGTGGATAACAAAGTGGAAAGGTATATTCTCCAGAAATTGAGCAAAAATCAGGAGATCACGGCAAAAATTGATTGGGCTGCCCTGCGTTCTAAGTTTTTTGTCATCGGCATCATCAAGGATGAGCTTAGCCAGTTGTATAAGGCTTTTGCCTATTCCAATAATGATTCCCCGGCTTTCAGGCTTTATGGCAGAAGCCCGCGTCCCAAACTGGATGCTTCTTATAATATCTATCTGGGACCCGTCATCTCTGATGATATGGAAAATATGGGTAACGGATTTGGCTCCGCATATTACGCCGGTAACGGCATCTTCTTCGGTCAAGGTTTCATAAAGCCTATCAGCAGGCTTTTTAACTGGATTTTCCGCCAGTTCCACCAGGTAATACCAAATTGGGGTCTGTGTCTTATCATTTTTTCTGTACTCATCAAAATCATCCTCTATCCTCTCACTCACAAAAGCTTTGAAAGCAGTACAAAGCTCCAGAAGGTGCAGCCTCAGGTTACAGCTATACGGGAAAAATATAAAAGTGATCCACAGAAGATGAATCAGGAAATGCAGCGAATCTATCGCGAAAATGGCGTGAGCCCTTTGGGCGGCTGCCTGCCAATGCTGCTTCAAATGCCCATTTTCTTCGCTCTTTATCCCGTGATCAGGTATTCTATCGATCTCAGACAGGCTGGCTTTCTGTGGCTGCGTGATTTATCCGAACCCGATCCGTATCTTATTCTGCCAATTCTCATGGCTGTTTTTATGTTCCTGCAACAACGTATGATGCGCCCCTCACCAAGTGCTCTTAAAGATATGAGCGAACAGCAGCAGGCCCAGATGCAAAGCCAGAAAATGATGATGTATCTCATGCCTGCTCTCATGTTCTTTTTGTTTAAATCTTTCCCAGGCGGGCTGGTGCTCTACTGGACTGTGTTCAATATTATGTCTATGCTGCAGCAGCATATGATAAAAAGAAAATTTAGTAATTAAGGGAAGAATATTTATGAAGACTATCCAACGAGAAGGAAAATCAACTTCAGCAGTTATCAGTGATTTTATGAAAGAATTCAATCTTCAATTAGAAGATTTTAAATTTGAAGTTGTTGAAGAAGGGAAAAAAGGGTTATTCAGCTTATTTTCTGCTAAACCCACCGTTGTCAAATTCACCGTCTCAGATATCTGTGATACCGTGAGAGATTACACTAAAGGCTTGTTAGATAAAATGCAGGTAGAATTTGATAGTATCAAAGTTGAAGAAAAAAATGACGCTTTTCACGTAGAGATCATCGGCGCCAAAGAAGCGGGTTTTTTAATCGGAAAAGAAGCTCGGATCCTCGATGCTATTCAGCATCTCATTAATCAGATGCTCAATAAACACCAGAAAAAATCCATGAGACTGGAAATGGATATCGATGGCTACCGCCTTAGAAAAAATCAGCAGTTGATTGAAAAACTCAAAGTCGTTGCCGAAAGAGTGAAAAAAACCGCCCGTAGTTATACATTTGAACCTATGAATGCTACCAGAAGAAAGATCATCCATCAATTTGTGGAAAAACATGATAAATTGCAGACTATGACAATTGGCAGGGGCGAGATAAAAAGAGTGGTTATCTCTCAGGTTGGCAAAAAACCTGAAAGTGTTCCCTATAATAACGCTATTCGAAAGCCGCGTAAAAGGCTGCAAAACAGCCAAAGCTGATTTTAATATAAATTGACATAACTGACAGGTTTTTGATAAAAAGTGCCCGATGCTCCCGCATCGGGTATCTTTATCTTTTGAGGAGTGAATATGAAATGTAGTTTCTTAAAAAAAATAAAATTCCGGATACTGCTTCCGATACCTGGGATAGGTTGTGGTGTTTTGGGTATGAGCACAAGCAAACTCACGGTCGATCTCGGGAAATGGGCTTCCGTGCTATTGCGAGCCCTGGAATACCGAGGTTATGATTCCACTGGGGCTGTCTTCCAGGATGATAAAAAAAATATCAGGCTTATGAAAGACGTAGGAGCTCCCAGTACACTGGTGAAAACTCTCGGTATTGAAGCAGAAAGTGGCTGTATCTTCTGCGGACAGGTACGATGGGCTACCTTTGGCGACGTTAATCAGCGAAATGCTCAACCACACTTAGTGAAATGCAAACAGGAACTCTATGGCGCCCACAATGGTAATATCACTAATTGTCAGGAGCTTAAAAAATTCCTGCTTTCTGAAGGGCATAATGTGGAAAGCGATAATGATGGCGAAATGCTGGTGCACACTATTGAACATTATTTTGATAATGAATTGAACCGCTTCCCGGCTATAAAACATAGCGATCCCTCCCTGCGTCGTGATTGCCTCAGAAAAGCTATTATTAATGCTTCCAGTAAAATGATCGGCAGTTACGCCGCTGTGATAGTAGACCCTCTTACCGAATACAGCTATGCCATCAAAGCCGGCAGTAGTCTCTATTTCGGCGTGGGACAAAAGGATGATCTTGATTTCTGCCTTGCTTCATCAGACCTTACTGCAGTACTCAAATTCACCAAGCTCCTGCTAAATGTGCGGGAAGGCGAATTTATTGAGTATCATAAAGATAAATATCAGGTCTATGCCTTCCGCGATCTCAGAATAAAAAGACCAAATCTTTCTGACCAAATCTATCAGGCTGGTGATAAAATTCCCAAAGAACCGGTGCGATCACGCCTTAGAGCAGAAGATACCGAGCTTTTACCAAAATATGAATACTTTATGCAACAGGAAATTTATGCCGAGATAGAAACCACCGGAAAACTGGTTAAGCTCTTTCAGGGCGGCTCAAATACAGCACACTATATGCTGGAATTTATTAAAAATGCCTCCCTCTTGGAAGAATTGAAATCTCTACGCAACATGATCACCTCTGAAGACCTGCCGGAAATGCAGCATAAGATATTTGGGGAATATATTTCTTCACCTAAAGGCGAAAATTTTTATAAAAGCGTTATTGACCGGTATCCCAAGATGTATGCTGAGCTATTTAAAGAAAAATTCGACCGGAAATACTTCTTCTCAAATGATAAAAATATCTTCCTCGAATTGATGGGTAAAGATTATGATAAACCGCGTCAGCTCCTGGCAAAAGCTCTGGATTCTATCTCAGAAGAAGAGGATGTTAATGAATTTAACCTGGAGGTTGATAAATTCCTGTTACTGGTGGAAAATACTATTAAGAAAAATGGTAATATCTATTCCATCGCCTGCGGCACCTCTTTCCACGCTACAAAAGTAGCAGGTCTCTTCTTTAATGATATTGCCCACCAGGCTATTATACCAGTGCTGCCGGGCGATTATCGCGGGCAATATTCCTCAAGTCTCAGAGACCACGACGTGATTATTGGTGTCTCACAAAGCGGAGAAACTAAAGACCTGATTGATATCTTTAACGATGTAGAAAAATCTGGTAAAAATGTAAAACTCGTTGTTCTCGTTAATAACATCAATTCCACGCTCGGTCAGGAAAAAAGCGATATCTCTATTCCCATCTATTGCGGTCCCGAAATGGCTGTGCCTGCTACTAAAAGTTTTATGAACCAGATTGTTCTCTTTTACTATCTCGCTATCAAGCTCGCACTTATGAAGCTCGATAAATTCCCCGAATCCATGAAACACATCAAAAGACAGGATATAGAAAAAAGACTCGATAAGATTTCGCGTATCCCCAAACTTATTGCCGATACTTTGGAAACCACTCAGGAGCAGATAGAACACGTTGCCAGCAAGGTATATATGGAACCATCCATGCATATTCTTGCTACAAAAATGACCGGAGTTGCCAAAGAAGGAGCCCTTAAAATCAGAGAAACCGTGCTTAGCCACACTGAAGGGGGCGAAGCCTCCGAATTTAAACACGGACCCAATACTATCCTGGGGAAAAATACTGTCTATGGAATAAAAAATGTGAAAGCCCTCATCAAGGATATCAATAAGCATATAGATATCCTTTTTACCGAAGCAAAAAAGAGAAACATCACTCCTCAGGAAGTTCTTAAAATTAATAACGACCTCTCATCGTATATCTTTAAACGCATCTACCCCTATAACCTCAATGAAAATGCTACCACAATGTTCAAAGAGCTCACTTCCGAGCATGATTTCTTCTCTCCGCTGTATAGAAATTATCCCCTGATCTATATCACAGGCCCTGATATCAGAGATATTAATCTCACTATATCTCAGATAAACACTCACAAGATACGTGGTGCCGATACCTTTATTATTGCTGAGGAAAATGACGAATTGCTCGAGAATGCCCGCACTAATCCTCATGATGAAGGCTATTACGGCTGGGGATATATTGCCCTCCCCAAAACAGGAGATTCTATAATGACCACCTTTTCTGCCTCTGTTGTTTTACAGATGCTGGCTCTCAAAATGAGTGAAAAGAAAATGGAATATCTTAACAGGATTGGCGTGATAGACCACGGCGTGCACCCGGATGTTCCCAAAAATGTTTCTAAATCTATCACGGTGGATTAAGTATAATGAATTTGAGAATTGGCTTGGGCTACGATGTTCATCGCCTCCATCCAGGTCGAAAATTGATCCTGGGCGGCGTGGAGATTCCACACAAATTGGGCTTAATGGGTCATTCTGATGCAGATGTGCTCTGCCATGCTATTATTGACGCTCTGCTGGGAGCACTCGCTTTGGGAGATATTGGCTTGCACTTCCCTGATAATTCCTCAGAATACAAAGATGTCTCCAGCCGCATTCTGCTGAAAAAAACTTTTGATCTCATCTCAGATAAAGGTTATTGCATCAATAATATCGATGCCACTATTTGTGCTCAGTATCCCAGATTGCAGCCATATATTACTCAAATGTCCCTGAATATTGCCTCAGACCTCGAAACCGAACCACAAAACGTCTCTATCAAGGCTACTACCGAAGAAAGTCTGGGTGTTAGTGGTGAGGAAAAGGGCATGGCTGCCTACGCCATTGTATTGCTGGCAGCTAGCAAAAAATGATTAAGCCCGAATTGCTGGCACCTGCCGGAAATATTGAAGCCTTCCACGCTGCCATTCAGGCTCAGGCAGATGCTGTATATCTGGGACTCCGCCAGTTTAATGCCCGTGAACGTGCCCAGAATTTCACGCTTTCACAACTTAAAGCCCTTCTTGATCTGGCAAAAGAAAATAATACCAGAATCTATATAACCTTAAATACACTTATCAAAAACAGCGAATTGCCGGAACTCTTCGATATCCTCTATACTCTCGAGAAGATGCAGGTTGATGCCGTCATCATCCAGGATTTGGGTGTTATTCATCTTATCAGTAAATATTTCCCCAGGCTCAAGATGCATGCCAGCACTCAAATGGCAATTCATAATTCTCAGGGGGCAGATTTTTGCCGGAAAATTGGGCTTCAACGGGTTATTCTTGCCAGAGAACTCACCTTTAGCGAATTGTCAGAGCTAAAAAAACAAACCAGCATTGATCTGGAAATATTCATTCACGGTTCTCTCTGCTATTCCTTTTCCGGTATGTGCCTCTTTTCCAGTTTTCTGGGTGGAATGAGTGCCAATCGTGGTAATTGCCGCCAGCCCTGCCGCAGAAAATATCAGCACGGTAAAGACAGCAGCTATTTATTTAATCTAAAAGACAATCTACAGGCACCACTGATCAATAAGCTCGCCAGGCTCGGGATATCCTCCCTTAAAATTGAAGGAAGAATGAAATCGGCAGACTATGTGTACCACACTGTGACAGCTTATCGTCAACTGATTGATGACCAACTTTCTCTCAAAAAAATCCTGCCCCTGCTCAACAATGATATGGCACGACAAAAAACTGCCTATTTTCTGGGCGGAAACCTTAAAGATGCCATCTCCGATCTGCCTTATACCGGTACCTGCATAGGAGAAGTGAGCAACGCAAAAAAAGATGTGGTTATTTCTACAGACTATCTCCTTAAAACTGGTGACAGGTTGCGTATCCTCTCCACCGAAGGCTATAATAGCGATGCCTATAAAATTAAAAATCTCATCAGTAATTCCGGCACCGTTACTTTGCCGGACGCCGGCATTAAATGCCAGAAAGGCGATAAAGTCTTTTTGCTTAGCTCCATAACAAAAAAATTCCCCAGCCGGCTTAAAGGCGAAGAAACTGCACACCTCCTTAAATTCTCACAAAAAAGAAAAACTAATATAATAAATTCTCTCACTATCACAAAACCACCTGCAAAAGAAGAGATATTTCTGAGAATTAATGAGATCAAATGGCTCAGAAAAATCTATCTCGACAAAATAGATTTTCTTATCCTCGCTCTTGATTATAGCCAATTGAAAAAATTTGCTCTCAGCACCAGCTTCCTAAAAGCTAATTCTCATAAATTCCTAATCCAGTTGCCACGCTTTATCCCCCAGAAAAAAATCCAGGAATACAATAAAGAAATTTTAAGGCTCCATCAGGAAGGCATCTCGCAATTTATGCTCTCGCACCTCAGCCAGAGATTGTTCTTTGATGATCTCAAAAAAATAAGGCTCTATACCAGTGAAAATTCTTATGTGCTGAATGATGCCGCCTCAGCACTCTTAAAAGAACAGGGTATCACAAACTGGGTTTACCCATTTGAAAACGATTTCCCAAATCTTATCTCCGGAAAAGACAGGCGAGGCATCGTCCCGCTTTTCTTTTATCCCGAATTATTTATCTCGCGCATGCCGGTTAATCTTCCCGATGACGCTGCTTTTATGGACGAAAGACAGCAATTCATTAAGAAAAACAGAGATTCTCTCACGATTATTATTCCGCAGCAACCTGTATCGCTACTCCAATTCCACCGCCGACTCTCTGATAAAGGCTTTGCCAGATTCCTCATTGATCTTAGCTGGACCCTACCTTCATCTTCTACCTATAACCGGATCATTAAAAACTTCCAAAACTCTACTCCAGAACAACCAGCTTCTACATTTAATTTTAAAACCACACTCAAATAAATCCCATCCCCTCATATCCCAATCCCTTTCTTTGGGCAATTGAACCCTAATAGCGGACTGATAGAGAGTTAAAAAAATGACCCCGGCTAGAGGGATAAGCCAGGGTCGGGTTTTCAAGGAGGGAAATTTCTATTTTAATAAAAGCATTTTACGAGTCTGGCTGAAACCGGGCGTTTGCAGCCTGTAGAAGAATATGCCGGAAGCTACAGGCTTACCATATTGGTCATGACCTCTCCAAACCACTTTATACTTGCCAGCCTCCTGAATATCATTGACCAGGGTATTCACAAGTTGACCACGAATATTATAGATATCCAGAGTGACAGGTTCTGTAGAATTTAGCTGGTAGCTGATATTAGTTTCGGGATTGAAGGGATTGGGGTGACAACCGGAGAGTTCTGTAACCAATGGAATTGCGTTGTGATCTTTATCAGTGTGAAAAATATTGAGTATTACGGGAACATGCACATTAGTAAAGATATCATCAGATGAGATCACTATATCGCACTGGTGGATTCCTTCTTCCAGCTCAGTGGGGTCTATGAAAATAGTAATAGGATCAATTTCGCTGCTGTTCAAACTGCCTCCCTGCAGATCAAGAGCGATCCAGGAAAGAGGATATGTGAGCCAGAGGACATCGGAATATTCATGGGGCTCATATCCATAGCCATCACCATAGATAGTGTAGCAAATTTCCATGACACCCGTAAAATTTTCACTGATGGAAACTTCAACATTGGCAGAAGCATGTTCGCCAGTACGAAGCATGCCGAAACCGTTCGGTGTGAAACCAGACCAGTTTACCAACGCCCCGTTTCCGGTAGTACCGTCATATTCCAGAACCCGATCCGAAGTAACGATAAAATTATTGGCTGATTCCACTGTTACACCCTCAGGAAATTGTATGTCTAAGCCTCGTACCCACTCATTATCAGAACTATTGTTATAGATAGTAAAAGTCCAGCTAGTTGTCTCTCCAGGTTCAAATATTGTTGTGGAATTAGTGATAAAGCAATCACTCACATCTCTTGAAGTTGGATTTTCTGTTTTCACAGAATATAAAATTGTGCCCCCGCCTATATTACTGATGTTAAGAATAGTTTCCAGAGATGTAGCATATTGATCACATTCTAATTCAATAATTGCGGGATTTACGTACAGCATAGGTGGAGCGGGAACACCTACAGGCGGGAATATAATATAATCCAGCCAGGCACAATCATCACCAGATGAAGTGCCCCCGTCCTTCACATATTCCCAGCGCAGAATATGATGACCGTAGCGCACATAATACGCTTCTTCACTCCAATCAATAGCGCCGCTCCATTCTCCCATAAGCTCTCCATCCAGATAAAAACGGAAGAAATCATAACCGTTTTCCGAGGATACTTTTTTATAAAAACTCAGATTTGCATCGGAGAGGAAATCCACTTCCAATACGAGAGATGAGCTCTGATTATCCCAAATATCACCACTACGCGCAGAAAAATCCCCTTCCTGGGATTCTGTATCTATTGTCCATTCCTGATTTCCTTCAAATGTCCAGTCAAAACTGGAGAAATCGCCGGATTCAAAATCCTCGGAGGTGATACCTATAGAGCTTCTAAAATCGCGGTCTATAGAATAATTACCCGCAGCAACTGAATAATTTAGCGTGATCTGAGTGCCCACGTGCATAACGCTGTCCGCCGTGATAGAGAAGATTGCGTTAACAGGCTCTCCCACAGCAATTTCACCCAGAGGAAAGGTGTAATTATTGATTGTGATATCCATGTTGGAGCAGAAAATTGCAGCAGTGGCAACGGGGCTGAGAGAGTGCCCATTATTCTCTGTAGTAATTATAAATTCAACCGTCTCTCCTGCATCAAAGATGCCATCACCATTGCCAAATTCCAAATCATTTATCATATAGCCGGAAGCAACCAGAACCGGAGCATAAAATTCCATAAAAAAGTATGATGTCCAGACTTCTTCCAAGACATCGGTTACTTCAAGTGTAAATAACACGCGGTGCTCATCAGGCACATTATCTGCGATATAGAGCTCAAAAGCATCATCCATCAGCCACAAACCATCACCCGGCACAAGTCCTACCTGTGCCTCAGGCTCAGTGATTGTGATATATTCATCTTCGCAGCTTATGCTGGCTATTACATCTATACCCTCATCATTGCCTATGTTTTCAAAAGTGATATCAAGCTTTACCGTCTCGTTATAATCTGCCTGACCATTTCCATTTGCCGTTTGATCGTCCACCTCAACAGAATTATATACTATGTATGCCCCGTCCGGCGGGATAATTAATACAGAAGTATCGTATCTGTAATAATTTTGCTTTGTGATTACTATATCCAGAGTTTCCATAGGCATTTGTGGCTCCACTGTGATAGTCTGAGGCTCGCCGGTGGCTTCTGCCGTTGCCAAAATCTCACCATTGACGCTGAGACAAATAAGGGCTCCGGCATTTGCTGAAACAGTAAAGAAAGTGGAACCAGAAACCAGCACCGGGTCATGCATTACATCAAGATCTTGAGGCACTTCTGAATAAATGCGGGTGAAAGCATCCCCATGGTGATGGAATAAATGGTATGTAACCAGTTTGTTATCCGTATTATAGGGCCAGGCACTTTGTTGCAGAAAATATTTGCCATAAGGATTGGCAAATGCAGGTAGTAATTGAACATCTTCTCCCTCACCATAATCCGGCATAAAGCTTTGCCACATATAGTCATACATACCCCAGGTATAGGCATCATTAACAAATGAATATGAGGTCTCAGATGCTGCTATTAATCCCAGAGCCCCCTGCGAATGACGATGGAAAGCTTCGGTGAAACACTCGTTATACCAGTTGTATTTTCCAGTGAGGCAATTGATTGAGAAAACAAATGTAAGGTCTTCATTTTCCAGACCACTCAAGTGACCGTTGTTATAGGCAGGTTCACCCCACAGATCCTCGCCACCATGGTCACGATGCTGGATCATAAAGCAGCCACTATTGATATCCTGATTAAGGCGGGTGGCATTGGCTGACCAATCTGTGATAACGCTGGGGGATTCCGGCAGGTAACCCAAACCGTTCTGTCCAAAGTAGTTGACTACGGTGGCAGTATTTGTAGCCGTTGACCAGACATTACCCGGTGTCCCGGAGTAGATGGCATATTCCCGGACAGGTTCTTTTTCAAGTTCATTTGCCCAGAAACCATATATTGCTTCGGAACAGAGTATGAACCAACGCTCGGTTTGCCAACCCCCGGCAGATACGGGATTATTATAAAAATCCGGATTAGTCGGTGGCTCAATCTCGTAATTGAGTGCTTTTGTTACCATTAATTCTAATTCTTCAGCATCTCGAGCAGTGATCCTGGCATGTGCCATATCTGGCATGTTATCTCCATCATAATCAGCATAAATATTATCGGACACGCAATAACTATTCCACATTGGAGAAGTAATAGTTGTATTGGATGAACCATAATCTCCGAGAAGTAAAAAAGCCACCGGCGGTATATCCCAATCTGAATAAGCTTCATTTATAAAATTCTCTATCTGGGTTTGATTATTTGAGCCTATCTCTGTGATTGTGACTACACCGCTCAAAATACCCTGTTTCTGACGAAATTCGGCAATCTCTTCCGCCCAGTTTATAAAATCTTCATCATCAGGGCAGATTATCAGGTATTCATAATCCGGCGTGCGATCACCGGAAATGCGGTCGAAATCGATCGACGGCAAACTGGCGTGATTGATAAAAAGAGCCTGATTTATAGGCTCCCACCAGCGGCTACGCAATCTGTCTTCGCCAAATTGACCATTACCACCATTAAATGTGACTTTTATCCTGATGTCGCGGATTACGTGGAGCTCTTTGCTTACAGGATTGTAGCGAAAAGTATTGATAGCAATCGGCAGACAATCCACCCCGCGAACAAGCGCATATTCACCACTGAATATCTCATCAGCAGGATAGAACGCGTTGCTGCCGTAAACAGCATAATCAATTGGGTATTCCAATCCGTCCTCAGTTTCCCAGGGAATGCGAGGTGAAGGAGATATTTCTATATCTGTAAACAAATCAGACCTATAATCAACTATCTTTACACTCGCTGTTGCTTTCTGGGGCATAGCAATATAGGTGGAGATATTGGGCAAATTCGGCCTTCCCTCATCACCAGGAAGAAGATTATCTGAAACAATAACCTGATCCCATTCCTTGCCGTCTATTGTGATTTTTTCTAAATGAAATTCCTTCATTGAGTAGCTTAATTCAATGCTGTAGGGACTCTGGTTTGTGATGCTTAAACCCTCTTCGTAATAAAGATCATCAAATTCGATCTGTCTGGCTCCTAAGACAAAAAGCAGACTTAAAAAGCAAAATATAACAAATATACTCCTTCCTCGCATCTATCCTCCTAATTCATTTTCTTATTCTTAACAAACCATAAAGCAAGATTTGTTCCAGAATTACTATTTTTGTGTGATTTCGGTAGTGCCGGGAATGCCCGTTTATAAAAAAAAATTGCTCCCACCCCGTTTTCTAATCACCCGGGTTGATTGCACCCTGGTAATAATCTTATGACACAGGCATCCACGAGAAAATTCAATACTACCACGAAAAATGTATCATCCCCTGAAAACACTTTATTGTCAGGCATGAGCCAGAGAGATCTTGCATATATCAGCTAATATCAAAAAGTCACCTATCTCTCCATTTTTAAATGAATCACCCATCACTCATCACCCCTTTCACCGCTGCCCAGTCCCCAATTTCATTCAAAATCCATAATCCATAATTCAAAATTCAAAATTCAAAATTCAAAATTATCCCCCCCCCTCGCAAAGTGATTTATAAATCCTGCACCATAAATTTTGGTGGAATATGCCAGAATGTTATTAAAAAAGATTGACTGTTATGTCCAAATTTTAGACTCGGAGAATATTAAATAGGGGAGGTTAAGATGCCCAAATTCAATAAAAATAAATCAGCAATCAAAGGAACACTGAGAAAATTGAAGTATATGTTTACCAATAAATATAGAGCTGAGATGAGATTCTGGCGCAGCAGACTGAAGAAAGATGGAGGTGTTTTTGATAATAGCCATTACCAGAAACTACTTCTGGCAATGGCTGAAGAAGAAACAGATGAGTTTTTGCAGGATAAAGTAGTTGCAGATTTTGGCTGTGGACCACGAGGGAGCCTGGCATGGGTAAAATCGGCGAAGCTCAGGCTGGGTATAGATGTTCTTTCAGACCGATATGCAGAAATATTTAAGGATAATATTATCAGCCACGGTATGATCCATATAAAATCAACTGAAAAAGTGATACCACTGCCATCGGATTTCGTAGATGTGTTATTCACCCTTAATGCTATGGACCATGTAGATGATTTTTACCTTATGAGTAGTGAAATAGTTCGAATTATTAAGCCCGGTGGTCTGTTTATAGGCAGCTTTTATTTGGAGGGAGAAGTCACAAAAGCTGAACCGCAGAAATTATGCGAAAAAATAATAAAGTCCGATTTATTGAGCAACTTTCTGATAGTATCTTATAGAATAACTGCCATAAAAAATCAAGTTAATGTATATGAGCCTTTTTTCTCAGGACAATTGGATTATGAAGATAATGAAGAGGGGATACTCTGGGTGAAGGCAATAAAAAAGGATCATTCAAAAATTGCTGGCAAGAAACTGCAAATATAAGTGGCTTGGTTTAATAATCAAGTGATGCATATCTATGAACCACCTACTACGAAAAAATTCATCATGGCAGACGGGCAGCACGAACTACAAGGACAAAAAGAAAGTGAAGTAGAGAAGATGCGAAGGTATGAAGAAGCAAAATTGAGATTTAATAAAACAT
>CAZRXY010000011.1:0-16551 GCA_964604155.1 uncultured Candidatus Cloacimonadota bacterium
ATAGTATACCCCCGAAATTTTTCTTATTCTTAGCTCAAAAACACCAGGCAGGGGCGGTGGAATAATTTTGAATGTTGAATGAATAGCCCCGTGCTTTAGCTCGGGGGTTAAAGATGCTCCCCCTGCCCGTCGACGGCGAAGCCGTTGGCGAGCATGGGGAGGTTGAGGTGAGGCGATGATCCCCGAGCTGAAGCTCGGGGCTATTCATTGATAAATATAGAATTAAGTGACTTTGTATCTTAGCTGGTATATGTGCTATCTCTCTTGTTCATGCCTGCCGAATTAGGAATTTTCACCAGATGAAATCTATTTGGTCGTCACCATTGCGAAGGTCGGGCGACCATTCGCAATGGTGACGACTAATTGTTTACTTGATCATTATTTCCACTTTTCAAATAAATTTCAAGGGTATGCCAGAGTGAAATTTTTAAATACTTGACGTAAATAGCAGCTCCCTAAAGAAGTATCTTTTCGTATAAAAGTAGTGAGGTAATGATGAATTTTCAGGATATAATAATGGTTCTGCAGGAGTTCTGGGCGGAGCGGGGCTGCAATATTATCCAGCCTTATGATGAGAATGTGGGTGCCGGCACCTTTCATCCTGCCACTTTTTTTGGTGCTTTGGGAAAAAAGCCTTCCGCTATAGCATATTCACAACCATGCCGCCGTCCCAAGGACGGTCGTTATGGTGAAAATCCCAATCGTTTGCAGCATTACTATCAATTTCAGGTGATAATAAAGCCTTCACCCGATGATATCCAAAATCTCTATCTGCAAAGCCTCCAGGCAATAGGCATAGAGATCAGTCGTCACGATATCCGCTTCGTGGAAGATGACTGGGAATCTCCCACACTGGGAGCCTGGGGTCTGGGCTGGGAGGTCTGGCTTGATGGCATGGAGATCAGCCAGTTCACCTATTTCCAGCAGATGGGAGGATTAGAATGTTTCCCGGTAAGCGTAGAGCTCACCTATGGTCTGGAGCGATTAGCTATCTATATCCAGGATGTGGATAATTTCCGCAATATCAGATATAATGATAAAACAAATTATGGAGAGCTTTTCTTCCAGCGTGAAGTAGAATTCAGCGAATATAATTTCACTGCCGTAAATGTGAGCGTATTATTCAGCCACTTTAATGACCACGAAAAAATCTGTGCCGAATTGATAGAAAAAAAACTGGTCTATCCAGCCTATGATCATCTCCTCAAATGCTCTCACCTCTTTAATCTCCTGGATGCCCGAGGCGTAATCAGCGTAACCGAGCGTGCCGCCTATATCGGCAGAATACGATCTATGGCAAAGCAGTGTGCCCTGCTGTATTCCGCTAAATACAATTCTGCCTCCTGATCTAAAACTCTAATCAACTTAATAATATGAAGACCTTCCAAAGAGTATTCCCAATCCTCAAAAAAAATGCTCTGCCGATTATTGCCGGTCTTCTTCTTCTTATGGTGGTTGATGTTGTTCAGCTATACATCCCCAAAGTACTCCAGATTGCCATTGATAAGATGAGTGAGCCCGGATTCCGCCAGTCCGGTCTGGTTAAATATGCTCTGCTCATCGTGCTGCTTTCCCTCAGCATGGCTTTGTTCCGCCGTTTATGGCGTCTCACTCTCATTGGCTCATCATTGCGTCTCAGCCGAGACCTCCGCCAGATGTATTATGATCATCTAATATCTTTATCACAGAACTTCTATAATCATTCCCACACCGGCGACCTGATGGCGTATGCCATAAATGATCTCAATGCTGTGCGGATGCTCTTTGGTTTTGGCTTTGTGATTTTAGTGGAAATCGGCTTTTTCTCGATAGTCACTTTTATGTTTATGACAGATATAAATCCCCAATTGACCCTTATGGCTGTGATACCCCTGCCCATTCTCACTTTTGTGATCACTATTTTCGGTCAAAAAATACATCACCGCTTCCGCCACGTACAGCATATCTTTGCCCAGATGAGCGGTCGCGTGCAGGAAAGCATCTCTGGCATCAGAGTGATCAAAGCCTTTGGACAGGAAGATACCGAACGCGAAAAAATCTCCCAGGTCTCACTCGATTATGTGAAAAATAATATCGCTCTCGTAAAACTTTCTGCAATTTTTCACCCTTCTTTTAGCTTTATCATCGGTATTTCCATGGGGATTGTCATCATTTTTGGCGGTATCAAGGTTATCCAGGGCGAGATCACTATTGGCGAATTTGTCGCCTTTTCTACCTATCTGGGTATGTTTGCCTGGCCCGTGATGGCTATTGGGATGGCTATTAATCTATATCAGAGAGGCAAGGCTTCCATGAACCGCCTGAATGCCATCTTTGATATTGATCCTGAGATCAAAGATGACGAGCGTACTGATAATAATCTTAGCAGTATCACTGGTGATATCTCTATCCGCAAGCTTAGCTTTAGTTATCTTCCCGGCTCTTCTCTCGTACTCAAAAATATCAATCTCGAGCTCCACAAAGGTGAGACACTGGCGATTGTAGGAAGAACCGGCTGCGGAAAAACCTCGCTTATAGACCTTATCACCCGCATCTATGAAGCACCCGATAACACAATCTTCATCGGCGGAAAAGAAATTCATCAAATCCCCCTGAAACTGCTGCGCAAGACTATTATCACAGTCCCTCAGGATATCTTTCTTTTCTCAGATACGGTGGCAAATAATATCAGGCTGGGAAAACTGGACGCTTCAGACAGCGAAGTGGAGCACGTGGCAAAGCTTGCTCAGGTGCATGATGAAATTATGGATTTTGATAAAGGCTATCAAACGGAGGTAGGTGAACGCGGCGTAACCCTCTCCGGCGGTCAAAAGCAGCGCATCGCTATCGCCCGAGCTATTCTCTCTGATGCAGAAATCCTCGTCTTTGACGATTCGCTCTCTGCCGTCGATACAAAAACCGAAAGACAGCTTCTGCAAAATCTCATCGAAGTTAGAAAAGGAAAAACTACTGTTATCATTGCCCACCGCATCTCCTCTCTGCAGCACGCAGATAAGATTATCGTACTCGATAACGGGGCAATTGCAGAAACAGGCGATCATCAAAGTTTATTAAAAAATAAAAAAACATATTTCAACCTCTGGGAAAAACAGCAGTTGGAAGAAAAACTAAAATCCAGGAATTGATATGGCAAGGCATAATTTTGATATTAATGCAGATGACCTGCAGGGCAAAATCTACGATAAAGAGCTCTTCAAACGCCTCGTCCACTATCTCAAGCCTTATACCGGCTATGCTATTGCCTCTTTCCTCCTGCTGCTCATCCTGGCAAGCTGCACCTGGATCATTCCTATTATCACTAAAACTATTGTCGATAAATTTATTGTCAGCGACCGCAATCTTATTGAATTAGCCTCTAATGCCTCTGCGGATGAAATTTTCCGCCAAAGTAATAAAATAAAATATGAACAGTATGGCAGATATCTTCTCTATACCGGAGCCAAAGAAAAATATCTCTCTCCTCAATTACAGGAAAAATTTGACCAAAGCTCCAATTGGTGGAAAGATATCATTGTCATCAAAAATTCTGCTCAATATCTTTTGCCGGACAGCATGGCTGTCATCAAGCTCAATGATGATATCTCCGCCCTGAAAAATTCTGATTATCAGAACCTGAAAAAACAAAAACTGCTAAACCCCCAGGAATTACTCACATTACGCGAAAATGATGTGAATAGCATCAAAGATTTCGGCATTATCTATCTCGTGATCATCATTATCCAGTTCTTTGCCTCTTTCTTCCAGGTATATTTCATCAATATCGCTGCCCAGAACGCTATGTTTGATCTCAGAATCCACCTCTTTTCTCACCTCGAAAAAATGCCTACCTCCTTCTTCGACAAAAATCCCGTCGGCAGGCTCGTTACCCGCGTTACTAATGATGTGCGAACACTCGATGATATGCTGGCAAATGGCTTGATCCAGATAATTCAGGATTTTGTGGTTGTCGTGGGCATAACTATCACCATGTTCCTCCTCTCCTGGCAGCTTGCTCTGGTTTGCATGGCTGTGGTTCCACTGGTGCTTTTTCTGCTCAAGATTTTCCGCGATAAAGTACGCGTGGTTTATCGCGAAGTCCGCAAACGTACCGCCATCATTAATGCCACACTCTCAGAAGATATCTCAGGCATGAAGATAATTAATCTCTTCAATCTCCACGCCCAGCAACAGAACAGCTTCACCCAAAAAAATAATAAATTCCTTGATGCCACTATGAGTGAACTTAATATCTATTCCGCCTTCCGTCCGCTCATCTGGTCTTTCAGCCGCTTCTCCGTGGCTATTATCCTCTGGTATGGCGGCGGACTTATCCTCAAGGGTGTTATCACTCTCGGGATTTTTATGGCGTTCCTTAACTATATGGAGAGATTCTTTAATCCCATAAACAGCATTGCCGAACGCTTTAATATTCTCCAGGCAGCCATGAGCGGAGCCGAACGGATTTTTGACCTCATAGACCAGCCCGAAGAAGAAGCCTATTCTCAACCAGTTCCCCAAAAGTATGATTTTGAAGGGAAAATCGATTTCAAAAACGTCTGGATGGCATATAATGAAGATGACTGGGTGCTCAAAGATGTTTCATTTTCCATTAATCCCGGCGAAAAAGTCGCCCTGGTCGGACATACCGGCTCAGGAAAAACCACCATCGTCAGCCTCCTCTCCAGATTATACCCCATCCAAAAAGGCGAAATCCTGATCGATGATAAAAATATCTCCAATCTGCCCGTGAAAGCCGTCCGCTCGCAAATAGGAATCGTTCAGCAGGACGTTTTCCTCTTCTCCGGCACTATTAAAGACAATATCAGCCTTAATGACCCATCACTCTCTCCTGAACGGCTCAAAGAAATTGCCGCCATGGCAAATGTGGAAGATTTTATCTTGAACCTGCCACAGAAATACGATGAACCTGTCATGGAAAGAGGCTCCACCTTCTCTGTAGGACAAAGACAGCTTCTCGCTTTTGCCCGCGTGCTCGCCTATGACCCCGCTATTTTCATCCTCGATGAAGCTACCTCAAATATCGATACCGAAACCGAAATCCTCATCCAGGACGCCCTCGAAAAGGTGATGTCAAACCGCACTTCTCTGGTTATTGCTCATAGACTTTCTACTATAAAAAACGCTGACCGCATTATCGTGCTTCACAAAGGAAAAATCATGGAAATGGGCAGTCACTCCGAACTACTCGAACAAAAAGGATTCTATTACGATCTCTACCGCCTGCAATATCAATAAAAATGCCCGCTGAACGTTTTCGGACACTCCCTGCTTAATAATATTGGGCAGATTCATCTCATTCTCTGCCGCTATCTCATAATTATCTCAGCCCCCAAATCATCAGAATCCCTTTATTACGCCATATTTAAGGTGCTTCCCCCCAAAAAAAATTACTGTGGAATAAAAAATGCATTACTTTGTCTATGAGTTATGCTCCCTGGCTTGAGCATAATATTATTATGGAGGGCTAATGAAATACTTATACTTTTTTCTCCTCGCAGCAGCAATTTTCTTTGCCGGCTGTGCTATTAATGATAATGATGAGCAAAATGCGTCCATTATGGAGCTCGATATCCCAGAGGATTTTAATTTCTCTACCCAGAACGACGTGTGCCTGCAGATTGCTCTCAGGGATATGGAAGGCTCAGCAATCCCGGGCGTGGTTTACAAATTGTATTACCTGAATCATGAAAATGAACCCAGGTATATTAGAAGCAATATGACCAATACTATGGGAACCCTGAACACCACTCTCTCTCTGCCTTCTTATGTAGAAAAAGTGATGATCTCGGGATTCATGAATACGGCAGAACTGGATATCGTAGATTGTAAAGCAGAATACAATTTCTTTATGGATGAACAAGACAGAACCTATGACGGCACCTTTTTTGCCCCCGAAAGAAACCGCAATTTCTCTTATCTCCCCGGCATCACCTATAACAGCCAGGGCGTCCCATTTCCTCACGATATCTTCACTATCACTTCAGAGATGATGCTGATGGTGGATACCTCGCTTCCCGAGCAGATCAGTCTGCTGCAAAGTCATCCTCAATACCTGCAGGATGGCATCACTACAAATTTCATTATCACAGATAGCTCCGATGTCTGGCTCACATTTGTCACAGAAGGTGCCGGCTATAAAAACTCGCTCGGATTCTATACCTATGATAATGACGAAGGAGCTCCCCAAGACCCCGCCTCTCTCGACCATGTGCTTGTATTCCCAAACGTTTCGCTCAATGGCTCCGGTGGAAATCTGCCTCCAGGTACTAAGATTTATCTCGGCAGATTCGGCGCCGGCACCATTATGGGCTGGTTCCTCGTACAAAATGGCTGGCAATCTGGCGCAAATGTCTCATCTCTTGCTCAAATCTTATATAGCAACAGAGAATTTAATCCCCAGTCTCCTCAGTATAATCAGCAATCTATACTCCTCTATGACGCCGCTTCGGAAATCTTCCTCGTCGCCTTTGAAGATATCGTCAGACCTGCCGGAGATAATGACTTCAATGACGCCGTCTTCTTTGTGACGGCTAACCCCATAGAAAATATCGATGTCTCGTCTATACAGCCTGTAGATATACCCATCGATACCGATGGCGATGGCGTTAATGATCCCTTTGACGAATTCCCCGATGACCCCTTGAGAGCTTTTAAGGTGCATTACCCCGCCTTAGACCAGAAGGCTACGCTGGTCTTTGAAGATAAATGGCCACTATACGGCGATTATGATATGAATGATCTTGTGCTGGATTATAACTATATGATTACTACAAATGCTCTCGATGAAGTGAAAGACCTTTATATGTCTTTCTCTCTCGCAGCAGCGGGCGCTTTTTATAATAACGGCTTCAGCATTATTCTGCCCTTTGATTTTGATAACCTTAATCTCGCAGAACACAGCTCTAATATCTCGCCTAATCTCGTGCAGGACGGCGATTACACCATTATAGACCTATTCAATGCTGCAAACCAGATTTCCGGCTTGCCTGCCGGTACTTTCATGAATACTGAGCCAGATGAACCCTTCTATCTTCCGGTAGATTTTGAGGCAATAGTAACTTTATCCCTGCCCGTCCCTCTGGAAGATCTCGATTTTTCCTTCCCCTTTAATCCTTTCTTGAGAAGACAGGGAAATTCTTCTCATGAAATTCACCTTATGGACTTTTTCCCCTCCACCAGGCATAATGTCTCGCTCTTTCAAACAGATGATGATGATAGCAATCCCGCTACCGGCAATTTCTATTCCTCTATCCTGAACCTGCCCTGGGCTCTTAATCTCACCGAAAACTGGAAATACCCTCGCGAAAGAAAAAGTATCACCACTGCTTACACCTGGTTCGCCAGTTGGGCTGAAAGCGGCGGCACTATTCACCAGGATTGGTATATCTATGAGCAGGACCGCATTAACCCCGAAAATATCTACGACCAACCTTGATAAAAAATACCAGAATTTTATTTAAATAGAGCAAAAAGACTTGCGGCAGGGTAATTTACCTCCGCAAGTCTTTTTTGCCGCTAATTACTCACGGAAAAATTCTCGCATCCAGATCCACCTCAGAAATCCCATAATTCTTCTCTTTACTAATTAGCAGCAGGTCTCTCAGCGTCTCCACACCCGGCAGCCAGTTCTCTACGCTTAATTCCCTCAGATCAAAACCCAGCTCCCCTGCCGCACCAAATATCAGCTTCGCCCATAAATGCAAAATACTGGTGCCCTTGACGGTTTTCCTTATATTCTTATCAAGCCATAGACCGTGATATCTCCTCCAGGCTGCCGCAAAATCATCGCTTATCTGATGCCAGCAAGTAGCTACCTGCGGATATTCCGCGCAAAAATCACGCGTCTGGATGTTCTCAATGTGGGCAGCAGACTGCCGAAAATGCATCTCATCTTTTCGCCTGCCCCGCATTAGCTCTCCCGCATCACCCAATTTGCCACTCATGCTCTGAACTATACCTCGGCTCTTCAAATGCGGCTTATATTGCTTAACCCCCTCAAAATCCGGCACCGGCATCGCTATGATCGCCGCTAAATTCTCAGCAAACCACGCCGCATAAGCTTCCTTGATATCATGCCCCGCTCCTATCACTATCACCTCACGCTCTGAATATAGCTCTCCCCCCTGATAACACTGCAATTGATAGCTACCCTCAACGTAAAATGTGTAGCTCTCCTTAGTCCGAGGATATAATCTGCGGTTATATGCCATTAAACCCAACCGAATCTCATAATCACCCTTACGGCTGATCTTGTAAAAGGTATTGCAGGAAAATGTATAACTGCCGGCATAAAGTATATACGGCGTGTAATAATATATCCGGTTAATGATCTCCTGATAATCCGCTTCCCGCGGATTGCTTACTCCTGATGCCGCCCTTGCCACAGCCTCGCTCCTTTTGCTCAATAACGTGGAATCATACTTCGGCTTATATTCATATTCATAAATATAACGCTCCCCATTACGCTTACGACGGTAAACTACATCTCCCAACCTGCCAAAAATCTCAAAATTCCCCTCCAGATACTTAATATAACCACTGCCATCTCCCATTATTTCACCTCCATTTATATCTTACCTAATCTCACCTCATCCGGACACACCACGCCATAACAATATAATGTTATGGCGTGGTGTGTCCGGATGCAAAGTGGGGACGGTTTGGATATGCGGTCAAGAATTTTTATTTTCTCCTGCGTCTCATTGTGGACAGCGAGCGGGCGTGTGAAGTTTCTGGGGAAGGATGGGAATATAGAGGTATGAGTTCGGGGTTCATAGGCTGGGGGCAGGATATACTACTAAAAAAATTTCTTATATTTGATAGTCAGTGGTCTTATTGCATTATAGTAAATCTATTATACTATAAGCCTTTTCACAGATCATAATAAAAATCACATAATATTTTGTAGACTGCGGATTTCATATTCATAAATGCTTTTATTATAAGTAGATATGAGTAGTTATAAGGAGTATGTGCGATTTTGGGGAACGACATAATCAGTTTTAGAGAAGAGAATATATGTTTAGTGAATAACTTAAAAAAAAATAAGAAAAAATTTGACAAAAATAATAGTCTTCATTATATTAGAATATAGAAATCACGGAGAGTGGTTTCAGGAGGAAAAAATGAAATTACGAATTTACTGTATAGACGGGGACTGGAAGTTCCCCGCGGCATGTTATGAGCGTCATAACCCGGTGATAGATAAGTAATAATGAGGATAAAAAGTAAGGAGATCAAGACTATGGCATATTTGATGGGACTTACAGGAGGCAATGGTGACTAAGATCAATCATGAAAGATTGAAAGAAGCGCGTCTGAGAAACGGCTTAACTCTGGAGCAGGCAGCAGAGATGCTTGGCAAATCAGCCAGTTGGCTTTCGGAGCTTGAGCGAGGCGGCAGTATTTCAAACGAAGTTCTCCATAAAATAGCCAGCAATTATAGCGTACCAGTAGGTTATTTCTGGGGTATCATAGGACTGGATGAGATGCAGTCTTTGCCCGAGGTACGCAAGCCACGATTAGCCGAGAAAACGTTAAGGAGGGTGAAAGTGATAGCACGGGATCGCTTTGAAGTAATCACACTGCTTGAGAAATATGAGCCGGAAATGGTGATAGAATTAAAGCTTCCCGCATGGCAGGGTATTCTGGAGACCGCATCTTTGGTTCGGCAGAAACTGTATCACGATCTGGAGAGTCTGAGAAGTGTAGCAGAAATTCTGGAGGAGCTGGGGGTAATAGTGATCAATCTGGATTCGCTTGTAGAGCCAGCGAAGCAGACGGGGTCAGAAGAGATTTCTCCAATTGAGAGTGATCAGGAATTTTATGTGAAATCTTTTGTAGTGAGGAGCAGATACGTGATCTGCTTAGCAGGAAATGAAAATGAAATTTCGCGCAGGGAAGCGCTGGCTGAGGAACTGGGAATAATCCTTTTACACAATAGCGGGATGGCAATAGAATCTGAGGTAGTGAAGTCATTTGCCAGAAATCTGTTATTGCCGCAGATAGTACTCAAGGGCTATTATGGAAAAAACGGTTTTATTTCGGACGACATGATAGAATTTTTACGCTTTGTCTTTGGTCTCAGCAGACGGTCTATACTTGAACATCTTTTGGCATCAAATTTTGTCACGGAGTCCGGGTTTCGCTACTGGATCAGCAAATTAAACAGAACCCCGAACTCATCACAGGAAACCTATCCCTGCTGCGAGCACAATCGCTACTTTTTAAAGCTGCTCTCGAGGGCAGCATTAGGTCGTAATCTCTCTTATGCACGAACTCAGGAAATGCACGCAATATTTGCGATTTAGGAGAAAAAGTGTTAATAAAAAACGATGTAATTCAAGGTTTATATCACCAAGGTGTCGTTCTGCCGGAGAATTACATGCTTTATATCCCGCAATTTTCTCCTTCGACGGAAGGGGCAATTTTGACGGATATGGAGAAGACTGAACATTATTGCCGCATAGAGTATCTAAGCGCAATTAGCGAAGCAGAAACAAATGCAGCGATAGAGCTTCAATTAAAAAAAGGCTGGATAGGCTATGAGGATGCATGTTTAATTATTCTGGCAATAACACGTGGTTTACCCCTCTTTTTACATGATGAGGTATTAAGGGATATCTGCACAGAAATGGGAATAGCCACTATAGAAATCGAGCACATCGCAGGTAGAGGACCTTGACACTCCAAAAAATGTCGCCGGGTGCATGGGGGCAGCCGATGACTTTTAACCTAACGGATTGGCAATAGATATTTCAAGGTCAGATAAATATCGTTCCCCAAAATAGCCTGGAGGAATGAATGAAAAGGCATAAAAAACACTCTTTTGTAAGACGCCGGGAAGACCTGGACAGATACAGGCAGGAGAAGGAGATAATAGCGCGTCTCTGCTGGAGCTTCGATAAGACCGAGAAAGACAGATACTACTATTATGTCACGTTACTATTGATCTGGACGGGGATGGCTCTGAAGGATCTCCTGCAAATAACTGTCCGTCAGGCAGAAAGTGTTAGCTTCCAGAAAAGATACCCTCTTATAGACAGCTTTGTCATTTCAAGATTAAAACGAATATCGGAGAATAAGAATTGCAGTTTTCTGCTATCTGTTCGCTGTCGCAAAAGCTATATTTATTATTTCAGGAAATTGATCAGAAAAAGTGGGATGAAAAAATGCACCAAACGAATAGTGCCTGTCTTGAAGGGCAGGCGAAAGCTGCAAAAAAAGTGATTAGAATATGATTGCATTATTCCCTGGGGGCTACGGGCTCTGCGGTACTGCTCGAGAAGCAGGAGCCCCCAGGGTGATGCCAGATTCAAAATTCAGGTATCCCCCTGGTTTTATAATTATTGGTATTGTTAAATGATTTATACTATGTGAGATAAAGATAGTTGTCAAAGTCAACCATTGCGAAGGTCATTCGACCATTCGCAAGGTTTTAGATGAGGGACCTTCTTCAATCTAAGTTACCTTGCGAATGGTCTTTAGACCTTCGCAATGGTGACGACTAATTGTTTACTTGATCATTATTCTCACTTTTCGAATTAATTTCGGGGATATGCCAGAGTAAACAAAATTGTTCTTGACATCTACAAGCCCAAAATCTATGTATAACAAACTTATGGAATATTAAGAGATTCCATAAATTGAGCGAAAGAAATATTGTCAAAAGAGTTAGACCGGATAAAGGTGGTCATTGGGAAGTAATAAGAGAAGATCAAGAATGATGCTTTATCATTTGCGAACAAACAGTAGAAGAACAGACTATGTATTTACTTTTATGTTAAAAATGTAAAAGTATAAAAAAATAGTAAGTTAGTTTTGCGGGAGGTTTAATGAAAATCCTTCACACATCGGATTGGCATTTAGGCCGCTCTCTTCATGGTAGGAAACGCTATGAGGAGTTTTCGGCTTTTCTGGATTGGCTGGCTCAAACCATCGAAGATGAAAAGATCGATGCCCTTCTTATAGCCGGTGATGTGTTTGATACGAGCACACCCAGTAATCGTGCGCAGGAGCTTTACTATCGCTTTCTATGCAGGGTATCCATATCATGCTGCATGCATGTTGTTGTGATTGCTGGCAACCATGATTCACCGTCATTTTTGAATGCTCCAAAGGAACTGCTGCGTGTGCTAAATGTATATGTTGTCGGTTCCATAACAGAAGACTTAGATGATGAGGTGATCGTTCTTCATAAGGGCGAACAACCTCAAGCCATCGTTTGTGCAGTACCTTATTTACGGGATAAGGATATTAGGATGGTCGAGCCAGGAGAAACAATCGATATTAAAAATGCCAAACTTGTTGAAGGATTGAAAAACCACTACGCAGATGTTTGCGGCATTGCTGAACAGAAGCGAACTGAATTTAAGAATATAGGGCATGATGACGTTCCCATCGTTGCCATGGGGCACCTCTTTACCGCAGGTGGCAAGACCATTGACGGTGATGGGGTACGTGAGCTTTATATAGGATCGCTGGCGCATGTTGACGAGAAGGTTTTTCCTTCGTCAATAGACTATCTTGCCCTCGGGCATCTGCATGTGCCTCAAGCTGTTGGCAGCACGAAGCATATACGCTACTGTGGTTCGCCCATTCCGATGGGCTTTGGTGAGGCTACTCAGGAAAAGAAGGTTGTGCTCATAGAGTTCCAAAGCACCGAATTAAAAATCCATGAGCTTCCTGTACCGTGTTTTCAGCAGTTAGTCCGCATCGTCGGTTCACTAAATGATATCCAGGCGAAACTGGAAGAACTTATAAAGGAAGAAAGCCGAGCTTGGCTTGAGATTGAATATACTGGCAGCGATATCATCGGAAATCTACGGGAAATACTCGACGAGGAAATTGCTGAGTCATTCATGGAGATTAGACTGACGAAAAACAAACGAATCATGGATCGTGTGCTTAGCAATATAGCTGAAAATGAAAACCTTGACGATCTGGATACTGGAGATGTTTTTAACCGCTGTCTGGATGCTTTTAACGTGCCGAACGAAGATCGGGATGAGCTGACCGCCTCCTATAACGAGATAATCAAGTCTCTTCATGAAGAAGACGTGAACGCAGAATAGAGAGGTTTATTATGAAGATACTTGAACTCCGATGGAAGAACCTCAACTCCCTTTATGGCAAATGGATGATAGATTTCACCGATACAGAATATGTCTCTAATGGAATCTTTGCGCTTACTGGTCCGACCGGTGCAGGCAAGTCGACTATTCTTGATGCCATTTGTCTTGCCCTGTATGGAGCCACTCCCCGCCTTGGGAAAATCACCAAGAGCGGAAATGAGATCATGTCACGCCAGACCGGTGAATGCTATGCCGAGGTAGTGTTTGAATCCCAGGCAGGCCGGTTCCGTTGCCACTGGGAGCAGCGCCGCGCGCGGAAAAAAGCTGATGGCAACCTGCAAGATCAGGAACATCAGATTGCGGATGCCGATACCGGAAAACCCATCGAAACCAAGAAAAGTATTGTGGCCGGTGTTATTGAAGAAAAAACCGGAATGGACTTTGACCGTTTTACCCGTTCCATCCTATTGGCTCAGGGTGGATTTGATACATTTCTGAAGGCTGATGTTGAGCAGAAATCAAAAATACTCGAGCAGATCACCGGTACTGAGATTTATTCGGAAATTTCACGCAGTGTTCATGATCGCCAGCGCGATGAGCGGGAAAAGCTGAACATCCTGAACGCTGAAACATCCGGCATTGTGATTCTGGAGTTGGTACAGGAAAAAGAAATTCAAGAAGACCTTGCGGCAAAGCAGAAACTAGGGACTGAACTTGCCGGAAAAGCAACCGAAACCAGCAGAGCCATCACATGGCTGACCACCATTGGAGCCCTGAAAAAAGAGATCCACAGCCTTACGGATGAAGCGGCAAAGCTGAAGACTGATACCGAAGCGTTCAAATCTCAGCGTGCCATACTTGAACAGGCTGTCAAAGCAGCGTCTTTGGAAGGAACATACGCAACGCTTAAAGCCCTTCGTAAGCAGCAGTCTGATGATCTGGTTGCATTGAAAAATAAGGAAGCCGCGTTTCCTAAACTGGAGATCTCCGCAAACTCGCAGTCTAAAAAACTCAGGGTTGCTGAGCAACTCACCCAAAACGCCAAAGAGGAACTGAAAGCAGTAACACCGCTAATCCAGAAAATCCGATCCCTTGACCAAAAGATTGCCGAACAGGCAAAGGTTATTTCCGAAAGTTCTGAGATCTGCACTAAAGAAGCAGCAAAGATTGAGACGAACAAGCAGGCTCAAGTGAATGAACAGGAAAAGCGAACCGAGGCTGAAAAAACACTGAAGACGGTGGAGCTATACCTCAAAGAGCATGTGCAGGATGAATGGCTAATCAGTGGGTTGGCTGGTATTGAAGAACAGTTCGGTAATCTGCTTGCCAGACAAAATGAGATCACACAGAAAGAAATCGATCTCAAAAGTGCCGATACAAACGTAACAGACGCCACAAAGAAACTGGAGGAAGCCTCCAGGCAATGCTCCCTTAAAAAACAGGAGCTGGAATCCGCCAGTAAAAATCTTCAGCAAGGCAAGGATGTCCTGAGCGAATTGCTGGGTGATAAACTGCTCCGGGAATATCGCACCGAGAAGGAAACTCTTCTTCGTGAAATAGCTTTTATCAGGAAAATCGAGGAGCTTGAAGATCACCGAGCCAAGCTGGAAGACGGCAAACCCTGTCCACTCTGTGGCTCGACCGAGCACCCATTTGCCGAGGGCAATGTTCCGGTTCCCGATGAAATCGAGCAAAAGATTGAATCGCTGACCAAGCTGATCGACAAGGCAGACGAACAGGATGCCACCATCAAAAAACTGGAACAGGCGGAAACCTCTGCCCGTAACAATTTGAACAATAGCGAGAAGCTGGAAACTGAAGCCGCCAATGACGAGAAAACCGTAGAAAAAACGCTCACTGAATTGAAGGATGCCCTCACGAAACTTCGGACCGGCTTTGATAAACTCAAGCTGATAGTTTCCGGGAAACTTGAGCCACTTGGTATTACAGAAATACCGGAGTCAAAGGTCGAGGCGCTGCTCGATTCCCTCAAATCAAGGCTGAAGGACTGGCAGGAGCAGGTAAAACTAAAGACCAACATTGAAAAACAGATTGCCGCCATCGATGGCGAGGTGAAACGTCTTGATGCCGTGATAGATACGCAGGTCAATGCCCTGACTGAAAAACAGGCAAATCTGGATCGGCTGAAAAAAGAACTGGCCGACGGGACATCTGAACGAAAACAATTGTATGGTGACAAAAAGCCTGAAGATGAAGAAAGCCGATTGAACAAAGTCATTGCCGATTCCGAGAAGGCAGAGAAGAAAGCCAGAGATATAAACACGGAACTACAGCAGGAATTGACAACGGCGAAGACCCATGTTGAATCCCTGAAGAAACGCATCGAGCAAAGAACGCCTGAATTGAAAAATGCTGAAACCGACTTTTCAGCAGCTCTGACTCCGGCAGGCTTTGCAGATGAGAAAGCCTTCCTCGATGCTATTCTGTCACATGAAGACCGGGATTCTTTATCTTCCCGGGCCAAGGATCTGGATAATACGGGTACAGAGCTCAAAGCAAAACAGAAAGACAGGGAGATGCGTTTAGCCACCGAGAAAGCCAAAAAGCTCACCGATAAAACACTTGAGGAACTGGAGCCGCAGTTCAAAGAATATGAAGAATCCCTTAGAGAATTGCGAGATGCCATTGCTGGTCTCAAACACAAACTGACTGAAAATTTTGCAGCGAAGGAACGAATTAAGGAAAAGCAATCCGCCATAGAGGTTCAGAAAAAAGAGTGCCATCGCTGGGAAAAACTACATGGGCTTATCGGTTCGGCTGACGGAAAAAAATACCGCAGTTTTGCTCAGGGTTTAACTTTTGAATTGATGGTTTCCCACGCCAACCGACAGCTCGAAAAAATGACCGACCGCTATCTGCTTATTCTTGATAAACAGAAACCTCTGGACCTGAATGTCGTTGATAATTATCAGGCGGGTGAAATTAGGTCGACCAAGAATCTCTCGGGTGGAGAAAGTTTTATCGTCAGCCTGACACTAGCACTGGGGCTTTCAAAAATGGCCAGCCGAAAAGTACGTGTGGATTCCCTTTTTCTCGATGAAGGCTTCGGCTCCTTGGATGATGAATCTCTGGAAACCGCTCTGGAAACACTGTCTGGGCTGCAACAGGATGGCAAACTGATTGGAATCATCTCCCATGTATCTGCATTGAAAGAAAGGATCAACACACAGATAAGTATTAAACCAGTAACGGGAGGTAGAAGCAAAGTATTTGGTCCGGGATGCCATGAAATAGCTTAAATTTGTCCCTTATCTGTCACTATAGACAATTTGGTAATTTTATAATGCATTATAATGTATGTCTTTATGGACTACCGAGCGCATGACTGGCAGTCACTAGGCCAGCGGTTCGAATAGTGCCTGATTCTGCCAATTGATTGTTTCCTGCAGAGTAATCATATTTAATGAATTTGAGCCACGCAATGAGATAATTTTAGTGATGATTAATTTCGCTGGAA
>CAZRXY010000012.1:0-33088 GCA_964604155.1 uncultured Candidatus Cloacimonadota bacterium
TTACTTTATTTGGTTAATTGTAAACCATTTGCCAAAATTACATCCTGAAACACACGCATAATTACCTGCATTCCCCCGATCTACTGTATTGTAATACGACACAGCAGCGAAACTGAACAAAATCACGTTAATCGGATCCCTGTCCGTTTTAGAGAGCAATTTCCCTGTTATCATTGTCAAGCTCACCTCACATCTTTTTTATTTTTCCCAACAATAATACCCCGTGACGAACATCACCATTCGTCAATTCCTTGTCAATAGTTTTTTTTTCACCTTCAGTCACACCCCGCGAAAATTTAATAATGCATGCCGGTAAAACCATATCAGGCATACCCCTGTTTTTTGAATTTATCGTTGTTTTAATTAACTGGGGAAAAATGAATTACGTTGTATTATCCTTGGTCGACCATCCCGGAGAGCTTACGCACATCCGGGAGGTCTCAATTGGGAGGTTATCAACCATCTAAGTTACCTTGCGAATGGTCGATAGACCTTCGCAATGGTGACGACTAATTGTTTTCTTGATCATTACTTCCACTTTTCAAATTTATTTCGTGGGTATGCCGGCAAAACCATATTTCTTGACAAGTATAATCAAGTATCGCTAAAGTACCCGAAGATTGGAGGCAGTGCTTTGGAAATAAGAGAAAAGACAAAATATTTGAGCTCTGAGCATTTTGTTATTGCCGGGCATCAAGCAGGGGAATTGCCGGTATGTTAACTGTAACAGACCCGATAATTTTCTTTGCCGTACTGATGCTGGGTATTTTGATAGCTCCGGTGATATCTATCCGTCTGCACATTCCGGATTTGATAATATTACTGTTTTTTGGCGCACTGCTGGGGCCTAACGGCTTGCATGTGCTCGAGCGAAATGAAGCTGTTAAATTACTTGGTTCAGTGGGCTTGCTCTACATAATGTTCCTTGCCGGCATCGAGATAGACCTGTATCGCTTTTCCAAAAGCTATAAACGCAGCATCCTGCTTGGACTTTTTACCTTTCTTATCCCTCAATCGCTTGGAGCTCTGGTTGCCCACTATTTTTTAAAAATGAACTGGGCTTCATCGATCCTGCTTGCCAGTATGTTGGCTTCTCACACGCTTTTAGCCTACCCCCTTGCCAGCAAGCTTGGTATCTCTCGCCAGGAACCGGTCGCCATCACCGTAGGCGCTACTATTATCACCGATACTCTGGCTCTTTTGGTTCTGGCTGTAATTGCTGATTCTGCCCGCGGCATTTCACTTGGCTTTGGGCTTTTCGCCACGATATTCGTGGGTATGCTTGCCCTCACTATTCTTATCTGGAAAGTGGTGCCGGCAGTTACCCGCTGGTTCTTTAATCAGGTTTCGGAGGAAAGTAATACTCAATTTCTCTTTGTCATCGTTATTCTCTGTTTTTTTGCCTATCTCTCGCACCTTGCCCGTATGGAGCCAATAATAGGTGCATTTTTGGTGGGAGCGGCTTTCAACAGGCTCATCCCCCAAAACAGTACTTTGATGAATCGGGTTACCTTTGCCGGGAATACGCTCTTTATCCCAATTTTTTTGATCTCTGTAGGTATGCTTGTGGACACAGGCTCTATGATCTCCGGCACTCGAAGCTGGCTGATAGGGGCTGCTATGGTGCTATCTGTAGTGGTCACCAAGTATCTCGCTGCCCAGCTTGCCCGCTGGCTCTTTGGCTATTCACAGGCAGCCGGAAATGTGATTTTTGGACTCAGCGTCGTGCAGGCTGCTGCCACTCTCGCCGCTGTAATGGTGGGATATGAACTGAATATTTTTGATGAATCTGTACTGAATGGCACTATTATGATGATCTTGGCAACCTGCCTGCTCGGTTCCTGGATGGTGGATCGCTATGGCAGAAAAATGGCTGCCCAGCAAACCGCTACCCAAATTTCCACGTCCCGTGACCAGAGATTGCTGGTTCTGGTAGAAAAAACCAAAACGGCTATTCCTCTCCTTGATCTCTCATTTCTCTTATATAATGACAGCCTTGAGGCAAATATTTTCCCGCTCACTATTGTCACAAATGATGATAATGTAGATGAAGCAGTTACCAGAGGCGAAAACCTTCTGGGACACTGTCTCGCTCATGCCGCCTCAGCAGATATACCCGTCTTTCCGGGCTTACGAGTGGAAGTCAATCTGGCAGACGGCATCGTCCACGCCGCCCTCGAGCTACATCCCAGCACCGTCATTATCCGCCTGCCTGCTCATAAATCCTCACATATCCGCATCTTTGGCTCGCTAACGAACCGGCTCGTAGAAAAATGCCCTTCGCGTTTGCTATTCTGCCAGCTCGTGAAACCCCTCGCTACAGCTAAAAGATTGCTGCTGCCTCTCCCTGAACTTGCCACTTACCGCAGAGATATCCAGTACCTTATCAATGATGCCAAAATGCTTGCCCATCGCTCCGGAGCTCAACTTTCTGTCCACATCTTTGATGATCACAGCGAGCACTTAGAATCCTTAATCAAAAAATCAAAACCGGATTGCCCCGTGAATTTTACCCTGATCGGCTCAGATAAAAGCCTGCAGAAATATCTCTTGGAAAATATCAAAGCAGATGATACTATCCTTCTGCCATCAGACCGTAAAAATGGTATCATGTGGTCTCCCAAACTCGATCATCTACCCCAGATGATCCTAGATCGTTTCCCCGATACTAATCTACTCATCGATTATCCCTCTATTCCAAGATCAGATTCACAATACATTTCGGAAATCCCACTGAAGGAAAACCGGTTGCCTCCGGTAGTGCCTGTCAATCTCACCGCCGGCTACACCCTTGATATGGCACTAAAGCATCTGGCAGATATTGCCTTCCCCCATGATCAAATATTTGCTCAGGCTGCCGCTCAGAAACTCTCCGATGCCGCCGAATCCTATCCTGTGGAACTGCTGCCCAACGTCATGCTCATTCACACCCGCTGTGATAAATTTTATAAAGAATTACTTATGATTTGCCATACTCCAGACAGTATCCAAATTACCGGAATGAATAATCCCGTTAATATTATCCTGGTGCTGCTGGGCGCAAAATCACAATCGCCACAGGAACACCTGAAAACTCTCTCTCTAATTGCCGCAAAGATTATTAAAATCGCCCAGGAAAATAAGCTCGATCAAACGCAAAATGCCGAACAAATCTGCTCGCTTATCCAAAAGGAAGATGAATTACCCGTCTCCTAAAATTTAAAAAGCTTCTCTCGCTCTGCATAGAGCCTCTCATAAGTCCTTCTTATCACCTTGTTCTCTTCAGAAATCAATTCAGGATCACCCTCAAGAACCCAGCCGGCTACTGCCCGCGCATGGATCAATAGCTGTCTGTCTCTCACTATATTGGCATGCCTGAATAAATCCATCCCACTCTGTGCCGTCCCAAAAAAATCCCCCGGACCTCGCAACTCCAAATCCTTTTCGGCTATCACAAAGCCGTCATTAGTCTCCACCATTGTATTCAACCGGGCAGAACCCTCGCGAGACAGCGGATAATAGGCGATTAAAAAACAGCACGAAGAAGCACTCCCTCTTCCCACCCTTCCTCGTAACTGATGCAATTGCGAGAGACCAAATCGCTCAGCGTGCTCGATGATCATCACTGAGGCATTAGGCACGTCAATGCCCACCTCTATTACAGTAGTGGAAACCAGAACATCAAATTCATGCCCCTTAAAACGCTTCATTATTTCATCTTTCTCGGCTGTTTTCATTCTGCCGTGCAATAGCTCGGCGCGGCTCTCCGGCATGATACTCGCTCTTATATCCTCAAAAAGGGTCTCCGCCGCCAATAAATCAGATTTCTCCGATTCTTCTATCAGAGGGCACACAATATAAACCTGCCGACCCCTTCTCACCTCTGCCCTCGCATAATTATAGGCATCCGCTCTTCTACCCTCACCTTTCCACACAGTCTCTATTAATTTACGCCCAGGCGGTAATTCATCTATCACGCTCACTGTGAGATCACCATATACTGTGAGTGCCAGAGAACGCGGTATAGGCGTGGCAGACATATATAACAAATCCGGTTTATCCCCTTTTGAGGGAATTAGTGATCTCTGCACCACACCAAATCTATGCTGCTCATCAACTGCCAGAAAGCCGATCCTGTGAAATTCCACATCCTTTTGCAAAAGGGCATGAGTGCCTACGACAATCTGGATTTCTCCCGCCTTGATCTCTTCTTTTGTCTTCTTCTTGCCTTTGTAATTTCCACCCTTCAGCAGCGCTATCCGGATATCCATCCCAGCTAGAAAAGAATTAAAACTCAAATAGTGCTGCTCCGCTAATATCTCTGTGGGTGCCATTAATACCGCCTGATAACCGTTTTCCACTGCCAGCAGCATCGCAAAAAGAGTCACTATTGTCTTGCCCGAACCCACATCACCTTGCAAAAGACGGTTCATCTGATATCCTGAAATCATATCTTCCACAATCTCCCGGATCACCCGCTTCTGGGCTGATGTCAATCTGAAACGCAAAGACTTTTTTAATTGGGTGGTATATGTCCGCTTAAGTTCAAAGGATATACCCTTTTTTATATTTTCATTGTTTTGCCGTACCCGTGCCAGCATCAATTGATTATAGAAAAGCTCCTCAAAGGCATATCGCTCCTTATATCGCGGCACTTTCTCCGGCTCGGTGCTGAAATGAATCTTCTGCAGGCTTATCCTGCGGGGCAACCACCCAAAACGCTCAAGCAATCCCTCCGATAACGTCTCCTCTATCTCATCAGCGTGGAGACGGAAAATATTATAGATTATGTTGCGCATCTGCCAGATTTTTAGCTTATCAGTCAAATGATATACGGGCAGAACTGAACGCGAATGCCAGAAACTGGTGGTATCCTCATCCTTATCTAAAACCTCAAGCTCAGGATGAACAAGTTGAAACCTGTTCCTGTAACTGCTTATTACACCCGATACCCAGACCTTGTCACCCTCTTTTATCATGTCCTTGAGCCAATTGCCATAGCGAAACCAGGTGCACAGCAATTCATTCTCTCCATCTGTGATGACCATATTCAGTTTACGCTGATTACCCCTCACGTTCTCCAGTATGCTCACTATCTTACCCGTCACCGAAGAACGACTGCCCGACTCTAATTCCCCTATGGAACTCTTTGCCTCCCGCTGAATATAATCTCGCGGGAAAAACTCCAGCAGATCATTATACGTCCGCACCCCAAGCTTTGCCAATAGCTTCGCCCGATGCTCGCCTACACCCTTTAAATACTTCACCTCCGCTGTAAATAAATCCACTTTACACCTCTCTACTGATTTTCACTCCACCCCATTTCTCAGTCAAGAAAATTTATTCCGCTCACCCTCAACCCATATTCCCAATATCCTCCCCGCATAATCATTCCATCCGGACACACCACGCCATGTGTGTCCGGATGGGGTGATTATGGTCGTATAGTGGATAAAGAGTGTATTTTAATTGACATAGGGGAAGTGGTGAGGAATTTGGTTGTATAGATGGAATGCAGGAAGAGATAAAAAAAATATTTCAGGAGATAAATGATGGGTAAGCGAGTGAAGACTGCGATAGAGCCAGTGCGGGCGGAGAATTATCCTCAGTGGTATCAGCAGGTGGTAAAATCGGCAGATTTGGCGGAGAACAGTGAAGTGAGGGGCTGCATGGTGATCAAGCCCTGGGGTTATACAATTTGGGAAAACATCCAGCGCAATCTGGATGCGATGTTCAAGGCGACGGGTCATGTGAATGCTTATTTTCCGTTATTTATCCCGAAATCATATTTTGAGAAAGAAGCGGAGCATGTGGAAGGATTTGCCAAGGAGTGTGCGGTGGTGACGCATACTCGTCTTGAGGATGACGGCAAAGGAGGCTTGAAGCCAGCGGGAGAGCTCACGGAAGAGCTGGTGATCCGTCCCACGAGCGAGACAATAATAGGAGCATCGTTCAGCAAATGGGTAAATTCTTATCGTGATTTGCCACTATTGATCAATCAATGGGCAAACGTAGTGCGATGGGAGATGCGGACGCGTTTATTTTTGCGTACTACTGAATTTTTGTGGCAGGAAGGTCACACGGTGCATGCCACTCAGACTGAGGCAGAAGAGGAGACCTACCGGATGCTGGACGTGTATGCGCGTTTTGCAGAGGAATATCTGGCACTGCCGGTGATCAAGGGCAAAAAGTCCGAAAGCGAGAAATTTCCCGGTGCTGTGAGCACCTATTCCATCGAGTCCATGATGCAGGATCGCAAAGCACTTCAAGCCGGCACTTCTCATTTTCTGGGTCAGAATTTTGCTAGATCATCTAATATAAAATTCCAGAATTCTGAGGGTGTGGAGCAATACGCCTGGACAACTTCCTGGGGTGTATCTACTCGAATGATAGGAGCTTTGATAATGGCACACAGCGATGATAACGGGCTGGTGCTGCCTCCGCGTCTGGCGCCGGCCCACGTGGTGATCGTCCCCATAATCCGCAAGCCTGAGCAGCATGATGAAGTGATGAGCTTTGTAATTAAGCTGGCATCCGAGCTGCGGAATATCTGGTATTATGAGAGGAAGCTGGTGGTAGAAATAGATGAGCGTGATATCGCAGGTGGTGAGAAACTGTGGCAATGGATAAAGAAAGGTGTACCGTTGAGGCTGGAAATTGGCGTTAGAGACATCTTGGAAGATTCTGTATTTATGGGTCGGCGTGATTTTGAGCCTAACGAAAAGCAAAGCATAAAGGTGGATAAGTTGCTGGCAGACATCACGAAAATACTGGATGAGATGCAGAATAATATTTATCAGAAGGCTCTGCGTTATCGCGAGGAAAACAGCGTTACAATCGATGATAAAGAGGAATTTTATCGGTATTTTACGCCGGATGATGATGAGAACCCGGAAATTCATGGCGGATTTGCCTATTCTCACTGGTGTGGCGATGCGAAGTGCGAAGAAGGCATAAAAGATGATCTGAAGGTGACGATACGCAATATTCCCTTAGACGCACCGGCAGAAGCGGGTAAATGTATATACTGCGGTAAAGAGAGCTTGCGGCGGGTGATCTTTGCCAAATCATATTAATCATTCAAGATGATAAGGCGATAACAAAAAAAGAAAATGGCAGGACAATGAAATTTTATTTAGATGACACAGAAGATATTTTTTTATATCAGCTTTTAAAGGCGGCAAGCGTATTTGAAGAATATGCTCATATCCGCCGGGTGACCCTTGACGGGCAGATAAAGGTGAATGGACAGACAGTATTCAAACAGAGGACACGGATATTTCCGGGTGATGAAATTACCTATAAAGACATCCATATCAAGATCATCGCCGGCAAAAGCCCTCCTGAGAAGCGTGAGTCTGCCGAATACCGGAAACCGGAAAAGGTAGAAGTCCGAGAGGAACGGGTACATCACGGCAAGACCCAGAGCTGGCATAAAAAGCCCTTAGTGAAGGAGAAGAATCTGCTTTCGGAGCTGGAACTCTCGGTACAGAAACTGGCAAATCGGTTTTCCAGAACCGAACTTACATTGGCTTTGGCGGAATCCTGCACCGGTGGAATGGCAAGTAAATATATCACTTCACAAAGCGGTGCCTCGGGCTATTTTCTGGGTTCCGTGGTAAGCTATGCCAATCCTGTAAAGACCAAATTGCTCAAGGTTTCCGAAAGTCTGCTGGAAAAAGATGGAGCTGTGAGTGAAGCTGCTGCCCAGGCGATGGCGAAGGGAGTTCAGAAATTACTGGGTAGTGAAATCTCGGGAGCGATAACAGGGATTGCGGGACCCGAGGGCGGCATCCCGGGCAAGCCGGTGGGCACAGTGTTTATTGCGGTGAGATATAGAGATCATAATAATGCCCAAAGATTCCAGTTCAGGGGGAACCGCGAGGAAATCCGCCAGAAAAGCTGTCTGGAATTATTCCGTATGCTGCAGCAACTATTATCGGAGCCGGAAGAAGGCTGATATGCCTGCCAAGCACCTGTTTATTTTGCTGATATTGCTTGGAATAGGCAGCCTAGCTTCAGGCGGTGAGTATTTTGAGATATTATCCAGCAGCGAAGACGAGATCACGGTGCGATTCATACTGCCGGCCTGGGAAAAAGAGGAAATAGAGCGAGGTGGAGAAATCTGGGATTATCTTGCGGGCACAGATGCCGCTATAAAGGGAGAAGCCGGAGAGCCGGAAATCCCTTTTTACACAGGTAATGTGGGAATTCCCGGTGATGGCGATATCCAGATCAGCATACTGAGCAGCACTCCCGTGATCGAGCATAATATCAAGCTCGTACCTGCTTTGGAGGACTATCTTGAAGATGACGGCATCTCCTATCGCTTTCTACGGAAACAGAATATCTATGAGCAATCCGCTAATTATCCGGGCACGATAGTATCCAAAGGTTACACAGCGATGAGCGGAGACCGCAGGTTTTACAGTTTCCAGGTATATCCCTTTCAGTATAATCCGGCTCAAAGACGTCTGGCAATCCATGAAGAGATAGTGATACGGCTGAATATACTGGGTAGTAAAGAGCGTTTTAGAGGACAGGCAGCCGGCAGTCTTCTGGACAAGATCGGTGATAATTTTCTATTGAATAATGATTACAGCAGAGCTTGGCGTGAGGCAAGAAATACAGACCCCAATCCCCGGATGCGAAGGGGAGACACGGTAAATTCATATATGCTGTCGATAGATAAAGAGGGTATCTATAAAGTAACCTATGAATATCTCACGGAATCGCTCAGCGATTACGTATATCCGGCAGCCTTTAGCTGGGACAATATAAATCCCCGCTATCTGGAATTGAGAGATAAACACGGCACAGTCCCTGTCTATTTTCATGGAGATGCGGATGAATCTTTTGATCCGGGCGATTACTTTGAATTTTATGCAGATATAAATCATGGTGAGACCACCTGGTATGACGATTACACCTCCGAGAATATTTTATATTTGAGCCTGGAAGAGCATTTGGGCAGCCGGATGATGATAGAAAACGGTGGATTAGTGGAATCTAACACATCTAATTTCACTTTACCTGAATCCTTTGAACAAACAGTGCATATCGAGCAACAGAACACGATGGTGCCGCTGGGAGCACAGACAGAATACGATCTTTATTATTTTCGGGAAGACATCTGGTGGTGGGGCGAGATATCGGCTCCCCAGCTCAGGGCATTTCCCTTCACTTTGCAATATCCACATGCCTCAAATATCCGCAAAGCCTCAGCAAGAATTTGCCTTTTTGGCTTAACTTACGATGGCAATGATATCTATGGAACAGGTATCCAGAACCGTCACCGGGCAGTAGTCCGGATAAATTCCGCTCTAGTAGACGATATAGGCAGTAATGCAGAATGGGTGGGGCAGCGGGAACAGATTTTTGAGAATCTGGCGATAACCGGCAATCCTTCTCCGATATTGAATAATAATCTTAATCATGGAGAAAATCAGCTATCAGTTAGTGTACCAAACCTGCAGAACCTCTATGAAAAAGTGCTTTTGGATTATTTGGAGCTAACGTACTGGCGAGAATATAAGACAGACACCGATGAGATAAAATTTCATAAACCGATAAAGAAACCAATAGGTACACCGCAGCCCTTTGGTTTGTTCCAGTTCGATCTGGATGGTTTTAGCAGCGAAGACGTGAGCATCTATAAAATTGGTTCCAGTGTGATGGAAAATTATAGTGTGCTCTCACTCAGCGAAACCGGTGGTGCTCCTTACAGGATAAGTTTTCAGGACAGTGTGTTTTCTAATGAAACGGAGTATCTGGCAGTTACGGAATCTATGAAGCGTGAGCCAAAGAGTATAAAACCTGATTATCCCTCCAATTTGCGTGCTGCGGCAAACGGCAGCGAATATGTGATCATCACAGTCAGAGAATTCAGCGAAGGAGCTTCTCAACTGGCAGAATTCTGGGAATCGGAAGTGCCGGGCATGAACGTGGAAGTAGTATATGTGCAAGATATCTTTGATGAATTTAATTATGGAATCCGCTCAGCCCAGGCAATCAAGGATTTTCTGGAATATGCTTATAACAACTGGTCACCGCGACCTTTGCACTGCCTGTTGCTGGGAGAGGGCTTGCTTGACGAGAGAGATCACAGCAGCTATCGCTGGGCAAATAAAATACCTACAAAAGTAGTCTGGTTTTACGCAAGAGGTGCTACGGCAAGCGATAACTGGTTTGGCTGCCTTACTGGTAATGATGCAGTATCCGATATCAGCATCTCGCGTCTTAATATCACTCAAGCCAGCCAGATAAGCACAATAATAAACAAAACACAGAAATACATGACCGAGCCTCGCTACAATGACCTCTGGCACAGCACGATCACCTTATCCACCGGAGGCAAGGCTTCTGAGGGCAATATCTTTTCATTGCAAAGCGAGCGAATCCGCAATAATTCCATCCCGCCGGAATACCGGATAAAGCGGGTGTATTGCAATGTGAGCGGAATGCCGTCACAATATTCGGGAAATACTACTACCCTGATAAACGCCATAAATAACGGCTCGCTTTACGTGCAATTTATGGGTCATGGAGCTTCTAACCAGTGGGATGATTATGATCTCTTTGATATATATGACGTGGCTAATCTAAATAACCAAAATCTTTTTATAGCTTCCAGTATGAGCTGCTATGGCTCGGCATTTTTTGAGGGTGCGGGAGTATCCTGCATCGGCGAAGCACTCACATTAGATTCTCAGGGAGCTATTGCTCAGATAGGTTTTACCGGATTTGGTTTCTTATACCAGGATGAAATATATTCCAGAGCCCTGCTGGCTGCGTTGCTTCATCCGGATTTAAAGACAATCGGGGAAGTAATAGAATATACCAAGATCAGATTTTATAGTGAATTAGGTACTAACCCGGTGACTATATCGCTCCTGCATGGTAGTGCGCTGCTGGGCGATCCCCGAGTGGAAATTCGCCTGCCAGAGCGCTCAGCAGAGATTGAATTAAATAAATTTAATTACGCAAAAGGCGATTCTCTGCTGCTGAGAGTGGCAGTTGATGCTGATATCTATGGTGGCAGATTTTATCTATTTGATGAAACGGATTCAGAAGTTACGCCCAGCGAATTTTATCCCTTCACCTATACGGCAGAAGATGGTGAGGTCTTTAGGGCGACAATGATCCCCGGCAGCGATGTTTTGCCCGGAGATACTTATAACCGCTACGTGAAATTCATCGGCTATTCTGACGAGCGTGAGATAACCGGCATAACAAATTTTACCATTGGCTTGCCCGGAGCATATAATATAGACTGGCAGCCTTTGGAACCGGAGCCTGGAGAAGATATAGATATACGGGCTATGTTCTATGATGAGAACGGAATAGACAGCGTTGCCTGTCACATTAAAATCTATGATTCCACAACCGATCCCTTTAATGAGAACGGCATTTATACGAGCCATTATTACAGAGAAATGGTTTGGGATGAGGCAGAAAAAATATACCGGCTTTCCAGCCCTATCACAGGATTGCCCTATGATTACAAAGTACGCTTTGAATTTGTAATTACTGATTCTGCGGGGGACCAGAGCATCACAACGCATCTGCCCAATGAAAATTATTTCCGGGTGAAAGGGGTCAAATTTAGACTGACCGATTTCTCCGTGACCTCCGGTGATAATTGCGGAAGGGTGAAAGTATCGGTTTTTAATAACGGCAATACCGCCAGCGATGAATGCAGCTTGAAACTATATACCGGTGGAGGTCAGACTTTACTGGATTCCATCCGCATAGCATCTTTGGAAGTAGGAAAACAGCGTTGGGAATATTTGGAGCTGCCACTTCTAAGCGGAAATTACAGCTTCACAGTAAAAATAAATGAGGAAGAAGAATTTTCCGGCACTGCGCAATTGAGCACTGGAACCTATCAAATCCAGATGTTTGAAGCAGGTCTTACTGCACTGAGTATTATCTCCCTGGATGGTAATCTGGAAATAAATTTTCCGGCAGGTTTTCTGCCTGAAAATTCTGTGTTCTCCTTGATCAGGGAAAGTGGCCTGGAAGCATTAAATCAGCCGGATATAGAAGAGATCATGCTGACGGGCGGAGAATATTCGCCGGCATATAAAATTGCCTGCCTGAACAGTGCCGTAATAGTAGATACACTTGGCAATCTGCCTACCGCCAGCAGGATGGAGATGATATTCCATTTTGGCAGTGACAGCCGGCGCAGCAGCACTAAGCGAGACGCATCACGCTATTCTGTCTACAGGTGGAATGATGATTTTCAAAAATGGGTATTCATGGTGATTGGTGCTAATGCGGCTGAGGAGACTATAAGCTTTCTTAGTAAGCGAACCGGCATCTTCAGCGTATTTAATAATGCCGACCAGAATGCTCCATCCATAGACGTAAATGTGGAGGGTCAGGAATTTACTTATGGCGGGTATGTTTCGCAGAATGGCTTAATATCATTTTTACTTGGTGATAATAACGGCATAGATGTGATAGAAAATGAGCTTACTTTTTTGATTGACGGTTTGCCGGTGGAACCAGAAGAATACAGCATCAATACGGCAAAGGGCAGGTTGATCAGCGTTCCTGTGAAATATCAGATGCGGTCTATGCCCGAAGGTGTCCACTATCTTCAGATGTCCTGCCGTGATTTTAACGGTAATGTGTTTGAGCGGGAACTGGCATTTGAGGTTAAAGCTGATTTTGATATAATAAAAATCGGGAATTATCCTAATCCGGTGAAATCCCTGACTATTAATCCCATTAATACCGGCAGAACCAGGTTTACCTATGTATTGACCGATGATGCCGATAGAGTAACGATAAAAATATACACAGTGAGCGGAAGGCTGGTGAAAACCTTTGCCGATCTACCATCTTCCATTGGCTATCATGAATATCCGCCCAGCAATATTGGCTGGGACTGCAGAGATGAGAAGGGTGAATATCTGGCAAACGGGGTATATTTTTATAAAGTTATAGCCAAAAAAGGCGGAAAAGAAATTGAGCGGATACAGAAGATGGCAATTTTAAAATGAGGAAAACACAGTGAAACATAGAAGCATTTTACCTGTACTCATGATCACCCTGGCAATTTTGCTGACCCCGCAGGTTTATCATGCCGGTAAATATACCGGCGATTTCATGTATATAGGTGCCGGGGTAAGAGCACTTGGTATGGGAGGAGCAGTAGCTTCTATAGCCGATGACCCTTCGGCAATATTCTGGAATCCGGCGGGAATCTCGCAGATACGCAAAACCGAGATCGAGGTGATGCACGCCTTTTTGTATAACAGCCTGGCATATTACGACAACGTGTCTATTTGCCAGCCTCTGCCTAATGATGTAACCATCGGATTGAATTGGACCAGGCTGACCATACCCGATATCCCCGTATTTCTGGAAGATTACCTTATAGCCCACCCCAACGTGGCAGAACGCAGTTCACGGCTGGATTGGAACCTCCCGGGGATACCGGACAGCACCTTTACCAGTTACGATGATCTCTTTCAGTTTAGTTTTTCTAAGCATGTAAGGACAGATCTTGATTTTGGCTGGGCTTTTTTTGAAGTACCTCTGGATATCTATTTTGGCGGTAATATAAAATATATCAAGCGTGAAATTCTGGATAATCTGGGAAACGGCACCGGATTCGATCTGGCATTGCTAATGAGGTCTCCGCTGGCGGGACTGGTGGATATCACCTGGCTGGGAGATTTCAGCTTTGGCGTAAATTTGCAGAATATCGGAGGGACTAATATCACCTGGGATACCAGTTCTCAGCATCAGGATGAAATTCTCTTTAATACCAAGCTGGGGATGTCGCTGGATCAGCCAATACCCGGGTGGAATTCTCGTCTGGTGCTGGCAATGGATACGGATTATGTTCATGGCAAATCGCAATACTACGGCATGGAAATCCTGTATAAGAGGCTGCTCTCGCTGCGGGCTGGCTATTATCAGGAAGAATATACTACAGGCATCAGCGTGAATGTGTATGATTTTATATTAGATTATGCCTTTGTGACTAATACTTTGGGAAATACAAACCGGGTAGGAATGAGGTTTAAATTCTAAGATGAAATACCTGATACTGCTTATATTCTTAATCGCCCTGCTTTTTGGGGGCTGTGCCGGCAACACCGACCCATCCACTGATACTGAGGAAGCCTTTAAGGCAGACCTTCTGGAACACGTAGGCGATACCGGGGACATAGTGAAAAACAGTTACGGCATCATAACCGATACCCTGAATTTTTACTATGGTAATGACGGGACTTTTTATGAAAATGAAAATAACGGCATAGATGCCTATCATGAAGGAGACTGGATACTTGTGCCCTGGCGACATATCAGTGACCCGCAAACGGTATCGATGGAACTTTTCAGGTTTTCTTATATGGATTACCAGAACAATGTGGAAGATTATATCTCATCTGTCTTTTTTGCTCCTTATAATAATTCCAGCAAAGATTATCACATAGACAGCTTTAGCGGCATAGAGCAGCCAATAGATGAAACCTGGCTCTATTTTTTGAAAACTACTCATGCTGGCGGAGCCACTGCCTATTCTGATACTGTGGCTTATAAACTGGTGAATAAGCCTCTATTACGAGCACCCGCAGATTTTATGGAATTCACTATTCTGGATACTTTGATATTTGAGTGGGATTTGAATACTACTTCGTCTTTAGTGAAACACCGGCTGCTGGTCTTTGATGAATACTATAATCTGGTGTGGTTTTATAACCTTTTGGCAAATGAGACGCCGGAGATAAATTTCACAGAGCTTTCGGGACAAGTTCTGGAGCCGGGAAACTATATCTGGAGAGTGGATGCCATTATAGAAATGGTTTCGCAGATATATATTGGCTCAAAGATGATAGAAGTGCATAGTGGCGCAGAAGCAATGGAACGATCCTTTTCCATAATGTCACTTCGGGAATAAATTTTTTATAAAATCTTGACTAATGGAGCTCAAATATTTTAGGAGATAGCCCTCGGAAGGGAAATATGAAAAAGATAAAAATAATAGTTCTGCTTATTGCTTTTGTGGGGATTTTGAGTGGACAGGATGCTCAATCTCCCACCTTTAATCCGGGCTCGGTTTATCAATATCCCGGCTCCAGTGCGGATCAATTGATGATCAATACCTATATCTGGGGTCAGGTGAGAAATCCCGGCTTATACAAAATTCCTGATAATACAGACCTTTTAACCTTGATCTCCTCTGCCGGCGGTCCCACAGATAATGCAAAATTATCTAAAGTTAAAATTATCCGTCCCACTACACAAGGTGAAAAAGTTATCTATGTGAATCTCCAGGAATACATGAAAACAGGAGATATGAAGCTTATTCCCATAATGCAGCCGGGCGATACTGTTTTCGTTGCCGGCACGGCTTTTCATGCTGTAGAACGGGTATCCTCATTTCTGGGTAACCTCGTTATCTTCTTTAGCATATATTCACTGATCACAAGCACAAAATAACAGGATTAAGCAATGCAATCTAATCAATCAAATCAGAACAATGTGAACCCAAATCTCAGCAGCCTGCTGGAGGATTCTGATCTCAAGCTTACAGATTATATAAGTATTCTGCTCCGTTATAAGTGGATAATCATCTTTAGTTTCCTATTGGTGCTGGCATTCAATAAATATCAGGTCTCGCAGATGCCCCGCATCTATAAATCCACCAGTAAAATACTACTGGAAGACACTTCGAATGCCAGATTTATCCTGGGTTCAGAAGCCAGCCGGATAAATTCTTCGCTTAATAATAACATAGAAATCTTAAGAAGCCGCCCGGTGCTCACAATTGCCTATGAAATTCTAAAAGAGGAGCAAGATTTTAATCTGCTTCCCATCAGCCGCTCTACCGATCCTGTTTCTGTTTTAAAAAACGGCGTGCAGGTGAGCTCGCAGCGTGATGCAGATATCCTCACCATTGGCTATGAATCCACTTCTCCGCGGGAATGCCAGGCAGTGGCTGATGCCGCAGCCCAGGCACTTATGGAGCAAAATACTAATTATGCCAGGCTGGAATTAAGAAATACAAGGGAATTTCTTTCCGAACAGCTTGAAGAAGCAGAAAGAAGATTGCGCATCTCCGAAGAAGACCTGCGGATATTTAAAATTGAAAACGGTATCTCATTGCTGTCTGCTGAAGCCTCAAACCTGATCTCAAGAGCTGCCTCTCTGGAAACCATGCAAAGCGAAACTCAAATTGACCTCCAGGTAAAAAATAATCATCTACAATACCTGAGCTCTGAATTATCGCATCAGGATACTATGTTGCTGGACATAAATAATGTGCTCACTTCTCCTCTCTTGAACAAATTACGCTCCGAAATAGTGGATAACCAGACCCGCTACGTGAGATTGCTCACAATGCCCGAATACAATGAAGACCACCCCGAATTAGTCTCGCTTAAAGGAAAAATAGACAGCAGCAAAAAATCTCTCACCCGAGAAATAAAAAACGTGATCTCCGATAAATCTGCCAGTAGCGATCCGCTGGCACTAAGAGCCTCTTTGATGAATGACATTTCGACCACCAGGCTGGATATTAACATCCTTAAAGCCAAGCTGGAAAGCCTGAAAGAGGCTATAAACATATACAACAGCAAACTATCGGTTCTCCCCGATACCGAAATCCAGTTAGCTCGGCTTGAAAGAACAAATTCTATCAATGAAGAAACATATTCCATGCTCGTTTCCAAATTTGAAGATGCCAAAATTGCTGAAAGATCAAAAATCGGCAATGTGCGTATCCTGGAAAGAGCTTATCTACCGGGCTATCCCATCAAACCCGATGAGAAAAAGAAAATGATGACCGCAGCACTGATTGGTCTGGCAATTGGTATTGGTCTTGCTCTCTTACTTAATACCCTTGATCCCAAGATCAGAACATTTGAGGATGTGAGACGGAATGTGAAGCTGCCTATTGCGGGCACTATCCCTCACGTATATGTTCATGATAATGATCTGGATACTATAGAGCATGAGATGGAGATGGCAACAGATAAAGAAAAATTCGAACTTGAGAACCTGCTGCATCAGATTGAGGGCCGCCTGATCTCTAACTATGCCCCCAAATCCTCAACTTCCGAATCTTTTCGTATTCTGCGTACCAATATTGTGGCAAAGAAACAAACGGGCAAAGCTCTGTCACTCATTATCACCAGTTCCGGTCCTAAAGAAGGGAAATCCACTATCATTGCCAATCTGGCGATTACTCTTGGACAGCTTGGCGATAAAGTAATCCTGGTTGACCTCGATCTTAGACGTCCGATGATCCACAACCTTTTTAATTTTGATAAAGAAGAAGGTATTAGTGACTTTATCTCAGACACTCCCCTCGAATATAAAAAATACATTAAACGAGGATTTGCCCATAACCTCGATATAATCACCAGTGGTTTAATACCGCCAAACCCCTCGGAACTCCTGGCTTCTCAAAATATGAACATCCTTCTGGAAGAATTGAGAAAGCATTATGACTATATCCTGATTGACTCCCCACCCGCCATAGCAGTCACGGATTCCATGGTGCTGGCTACTAAAGTTGACCTTATGCTTCTGGTAGTTCGAGTGGGCAGAGCCGATAAGGAAGTTATCCGCCGCACCAAAGAAATGCTGCATAATATCAATGTAGAGATTGATGCTGCAGTGATCAATGACATCAAGCCGCACAAATACTACAGCAGCTACGAATATAACTACTACTACCTGTACTATTACGGTAGAAGAAGTAATGAAAAAAATAGTAAAGTATAGGTCTTATGCCAAGATCAATCTTTTTTTAGAAATTCTCAGCAAACGAGATGATGGATTTCACGAAATCCGGACGGTTTTCTCGCTAATCGATGTTTATGATCATTTGAATTTTGTTTTGACAAAAAATAGCGGGATTAAGATTTTGGCAGATACAGATTCTCTAAAAGAAGAAGATAATCTGGTTTATAAATTAGCGGTCTTTATAAAGAAAGCATATAATGTGAAATTAGGTGTAAAAGCGGAATTAGAGAAAAACATTCCGATCGCGGCAGGATTAGGCGGAGGCAGCAGCAATGCAGCCGCTACGATTTGTGCCCTTAACCTGCTTTGGGATTTGTGGCTCTCAGATTCTGAGATGCATTCCCTTGCCGCAGAATGGGGTAGCGATATAAACTTTTTCTTGAGCGGGTCCACAGCCTTAGGACAGGGCAGAGGAGAAATAATCACGCCTCTTCCCTACCTGGAATATGATAATATCTTTCTGGTTAATCCCGGTTTTGGTATTCCAAGCTCCCAAGCCTACCAATCAGCGATATTTTCCGAAGCCAGGCACAGCTCCCGGGAATTCCTGGCAGACCCTGTGCCGGAGAACTGCTTCAATCGTCTGGAAGCCGGCATGAGAAAGAAGTATTCCCAGATCGACGAGATCATCAGAAATATAGAATCCTTTGGTGCCAGTAAGGCTCTATTATCCGGCAGCGGTGCCACAGTAATCGGGTTCTGTCCCGATCGTGAAACAGCAGAAAAATTATGCCAGTATTACAACCAAAAAGGATACTGGAATACCATAACAAAAACAAAAGGAGAACCAAATGAACATTACAGATGTTAAGGTTTTTATTCGTGAAAGCAACCAGTTAAAAGCATTTGTCAACATCGTAATTGATGACGCTTTTATTATCAGGAACATCAAAGTCATCGAAGGAGATAAGGGTCTCTTTGTCGCCATGCCCTCCCGCAGAGTATCCAGTGGAGAATATCGGGACATTGCCCATCCTATCAACACAGAAACCCGCCAAATGCTGGAAGAGAAAATTTTGCTGGCATACAAGGAAGAATTACAGAATGCCCTTCATGCCGTAGAATCGGGTGACGATCCAGAAGAATAGGCGCCATGTATTCAAAGCTTAAATTGTTCACCGGACGGGCAAACCTCATATTAGCCGAGGAAGTGTCCACATTTGCCGGCTTGCCGCTTGGAGAAATAGATATTTTTAAATTTGCCAACGACAACAGCTTTGTGAGAATCAAAGAAAATGTCCGCGGCGCAAACGTCTTTATTATCCAGCCGATCTGCCGTCCGGTAAACGATAATCTGATGGAGCTATTGATCATGATAGATGCCTTTAAAAGGGCATCTGCTGCCAATATCAATTGCGTGATCCCATATTATGGTTATGCTCGATCAGATAAAAAAGATCAGCCCCGCATTCCGATAACTGCCAAACTGGTGGCAGACCTGCTCACAGTAGCCGGAGCTGATAGAATTGTAACCATGGATTTGCACAGTGACCAGATACAGGGATTCTTTAATATCCCCGTAGATCATCTCACATCCCAACTTACATTCAGCCAGTATTTTCGAGAGAATATTGATTTATCGAACGCAGTGGTGGTTTCTCCCGATGCCGGGGGTGCTCACCGCGCCAGGTCTTTGGCAGAACGGCTCAAGCTCGGTCTTGCTATTGGCGATAAACGTAGAACCGATAACACTGATTCTGCCGAAATACTGAACGTGATTGGAGATGTTAAAGGCAAAACCGCTATTATGTTTGATGATATCCTGGATACTGGAGGCAGTCTCACAGACGCTGCGAGAACTCTTGAGAGGTTCGGAGCCAGCAAGATCGTGGCTGCCTGCGTGCATGGAGTATTATCGAGAGATGCAGTCGATAAGATCAATAATTCCCCGATCGAAAAGCTTTTTATAACCAATTCTGTTCCACTGCCGGAAGAGAAAAAAAGCGAAAAGATTGTCCAGATATCGATTGCAGAAATGCTGGCAGTAGCCATCAAGAAGATACACGCCGAAGAATCGTTGAGTATCTTGTTCAGATAGGGAATAACGGAGGAAGATAAGAATGAATATAGCAATTGAAGCTAAACGTCGTGAAACAGAGAAAAAATCTGATCTGCATCAGATGAGAAATGACCAGATTATTCCGGCAGTCATCTATAAAGATGGCTCTGAAGGCATAAAAATTAGTCTGGTTGAAGCAGATTTTACCAAAGCCTGGCGTAAGTCTATTGGTGAAGTCTCCTTCTTTGATATCTCACTCGATGGAAAAGAATTTAGAACCATCATCAAAGAAAGACAGGTACACCCCGTCAGCCGTCGCATCAGGCATATAGATTTCCAGGAGATTATTCCGGGAAACAAACTCAAACTCAAAATTCCATTGAAATATCATGGAGAACCTCGCGGCATCAAAGAAGGCGGCAAACTGGAAATTCTCGTTCGTGAAATTGAGATAAAGTGCCTGCCGCAAGATATCCCTGCAGAAATCTCACTTGATCTTGCCCCTTTGGGTGTGGGAGAATCTATCCATTTCAGTGATCTCAAACTGGAGAATGTATATTCTCGCCTGCCGGGTAATACCGTACTGGTACAGATCAAGGGTGCCAGAAAATAACCTGCCTTTGCCCTATGAAACTGGTGGCAGGTTTGGGAAATCCGGGAGACAGGTACAAAAATACCCGTCATAATATTGGATTTCTGGTAATTGATCACCTGGCAGCGAGGCAGAACTGGGTCTTTAAAAAGAAAAAATACTATGAATTTGTGGCAGAAAGGGATTTTGTCCTCATAAAACCACGTACTTTTATGAATAATAGTGGCGTGGCTCTCACTTCTGCACTCACCAGCTACCCTGTCGAGGAGACGTTGGTGATCTTTGATGATGCCAGCTTGCCCTTTGGTGCCCTGCGTTTCAGGCATAAGGGCAGTGCAGGTGGGCATAACGGACTTAAATCCATCGCTTACCATCTGGGTAGCGACGAATTTAAAAGGTTCAGGATCGGCATTGACGCTCCTGCCCCGCAACAAGACCTGGCTGATTATGTGCTGAGCAATTTTTCGCCGCAAGAAGACAAATTCCTGCCGGAAGTTGTTGATTATTGCGCGAAATTGCTGCACCTCTACCTTCTGGAAGATTTTGACAGTCTTCTGGATTTTCACAGTAAAAATATGAAAACCTATTCTGAGAAGCTTGAGGCTTTTCAGGATCTTTAGTCCAAAGGAGGATACATATGAATTCTTATGAGAGCATGATCGTGATCTCGGCAGAACTCCAGAAAACTGATGCCGCCAAAGAAAATGAGAAGGTCATCAGTTTTATCAAGGAAAACAGCGGAGAAATGATCGAGACCGATGAGTGGGGAAAACGTACACTCGCATACGAAATCTTAAAACAAAAAGAAGGCTATTACTACGTGAATTTCTTTAAAATGCCTGCAGATAAGATTTTGGAGCTCGATCGCCTCTACCGTCTTAATGAAAATATTATAAGACATAATATTATCAAAAAATAACACGGAGGTTATTATGGCAAAAGAACTACGATTCCCGAGAGTAAACAGTATTACGCTGAGTGGTAGATTGACCCGTGAAGTTGATCTCAGATACACACCTTCAGGCACACCTATTGCCAAGCTGCCTATCGCCTTCGATAGAAGAGTTCAAAAAAATGGGGTCTGGGATAGCGAAACCAGTTATATAGATGTCATCGTCTGGGAGCAGAAGGCTACTTTCTGTGCAGAAAATCTCACTAAAGGAAGTGCAATCCTCGTGGAAGGACGCCTCCAGACCAGAACCTATACCAACAAAGAAGGCATAAACGTGAAAGTGGCGGAAATTGTTTCTAACCGCATCCATTTCCTTGAATGGTCAGATAATAAGCGTAATTATAACGATGATAACCAATTTGAAAACATGAATGAAACTATGCCGGAAAAAAGTCATGATCAACCGGATCATTCAGAATCATCCACCGAGGATGATGTACCGTTCTAAAAATTTCAGGAGAAATAAATGATAGAAAACGAAGAAAAATATACCGCCCCTGCGGCTCATTCTGCCCAGCAGGAAACGGAGAGAACCAGAAGACCGGAAGAGGGATCTTCCAGTCATTCTCCTCGGAAAAACTTCAAATCCAATCCCAGAAGATCTTCAGACAAAAGAAAATTCTTTATGAAAAAGAAGGTCTGCTTTTTCTGTAACAATAAGGATGTGGAGATCAATTATAAAGACGTTAACCTGATGAGACGCTATGTGGCTGAAAGTGGCAAGATCACTCCCCGAAGATTCTCCGGCACCTGTGCAAAACATCAGAGAAAATTATCAACGGAAATCAAGAAAGCACGTCAGATGGCTCTCATTCCTTACACAGATAGGTAAGTGATTCTATCCGCTACTTTATCCGGATTTCTTTCCGGCTTCTCGCCCTTTTGGGGCTTGCTCATTATAATCGCATATGGCTTCAGGCATTATAGAAAAAACAGTATTGCCTGTCTGGGCTCCTTTGCCTTTGCTGCTCTGATCTCTGTCTGGATTATTAAACCAGATAACGCCTCTCTTGCCGTCCTGGATGTAATCCTCGGCGTAGGCTTATCGGCTTATATTTTCTTCTTTTACCTGAAAAGCAGCAATGATCATAGAGCGGCTTTCCTCTATTCTTCCGGGAACGGAATTATATATGGATTTCTCAGGCAATTGCTCTTCAGGCAGCATCTAAATGCCCAGATAATAGAAAGCAGTGAACAAAGTCTGAAATTGCTGAACGAGATTTTCAGCTCCAGCCCTGAGATGCTTACAGTGGTAGAGCAATCTGCCCGGCAAAGCGTGTCTTTATTTCAGAATTATGCCGCAGCTTTATGGTTTCTCGTGATTTTTTCCGCCATATATCTGGGCTCTCTCTGGCTTTCACGGCGTGATAAGATAATATGGCAGCAGGCAAATTTCTCACTGCCCTACTGGTCTGTATATCTGCTCATTGCCGCTTTGCTGTTCTTTTTGATGCCAATCACAAAAATTGCCGGTGCAAACCTGTTGATTATCATCCTGCCCTATTTTATGGTGCAGGGTATTGCTGTTTGCCTGTATTTCTGGAATATTTTCACACCAGACAGGAAGTTTCTGATCTACTTTGTGATCGTCTCTCTCCTGTTAAATTATGTTTTTTTATTCTTTCTAATATTTCTGGGAATAGCAGATCTCTGGCTGATGTTTCGTCAGAAGCACCAGGATAAAACGAAGTCATTGTAAAAAAAAATCAAAATTCGGAGGCATAAATGAAGGTGATTTTAAAAGAAGATATAAGTAAAAAAGGATTGGCAGGTGATGTGATCAAAGTAGCTGACGGCTACGCCCGAAATTACCTGCTGCCCAGGGGAATTGCTATTATAGCCACTCCCTATAATCTCTCAAAAGTAGAAAATATCCGCAAAAATGCGGAACTTGCCAGACTCGAACTGGAAAATAAGTATAAGGCGATGGCTGCTCAATTGACCGGAGTATCTCTCGCTTTCATCAGAAAAGCTGATGACAGTGGCAAGCTCTTTGGTTCTGTTTCTGAAAACGATATTTCCGAAGCACTTGCCGAAAAAGAAATCGAAATCCATAAATCTTTCATTAAAATGGATGCTCACCTGAAAAATATCGGAGAATTCGATGTCCAGGTTGCTTTCCCGGGAGATATTAATTCTTCCCTGAAAGTTGTCGTAGAAAAAGAACAATAACCGGAGGTTAGCGTGAAGAAAATCCTGAGTTCTATTGTTAATGTCTTTGGCTGGCTGGTGATTTTATTCACCTTCTCGTCCATTGGCTTTGCCACTAGTAAACCCGCAACAGGTGTCCCTTTATATCTGCTGTTCTTTATCATTGTTTTTGCCGGCGTGTATTATTATGTCACCCGTCAGAAACACTCTATGGATAAGGAAACAAAAAAGAACGCTGTCTTCTCACGTATACTGGGAGCTATTATTCTTCTCGTTGCTCTGCTTATGCCCTGGTTTATCTATGCCAGAATCAATCTCACTGTATCTGCATATCTGGTTATCACACTCATTGCTGCCGCTGCTATAACGATTTCTATTTTTGCCGTGAGATTGATCAATAAATCCCAAAATAACAGTGTCCCCCGTATATTGGGTTACCTTATTCTTATTGCCCTCTCGGCAATTCCTGCCCTGGCTGCCATCTATTACTTCCTGCCTTTCTTCAATAGACCCTATGACGCTCTGGGAACTGCCTACTGGTGTACTATTGCCGTGGCTGTACTCGCCTGGTGGGGATTTTCTTTAATCGGAAAAAAATCTTAAGTTATGAGCTTTCAATCCGCTGGCAATTTCCTCAATGATCTCATTTACAGACTCGCCGGTGAGAAACTCAGGGATTATTCTACAATTCTCCTGGCATGGAAAAATATCGTTGGCAAGCCTGTTGCCGGCAAAGCTAAACCCGTCAAATTTGAAAATGGTGTCCTAAGTGTAGCTGTCACTAATAGTGTATGGCTGCAGGAACTTATTCTCTATAAGCACAAAATACGGTCGAAATACCGGTTAAGGCATAATATAGAGATCAGGGATATCATCTTTTATATCAATAGCGATTAGGATTACCAGGGATGCTTCCGCATCCCTGGAGATCATTGGATGATTTTATGATTATAGCACCTTCTCTACTCTCTGCAGATTTTATAAATCTTTCTAAAGAACTTAAGAAAATCTCGGAAACCAAAGCCGATTTGCTGCACCTTGATGTTATGGACGGACACTTTGTCCCAAATCTCACCTTCGGGATGCCCATTATCGAGCAGATCAAAAAATCATGCAGTATGCCGCTTGATGTGCATCTCATGGTCACAAATCCTCAATTGTATTTTGAACCTCTCGCCGACATCGGCGTCCAATATATCTCTTTCCATCAGGAAACTGTATTCCACCTGCATCGCTATATCCAGGAAATCAAAAAACATGGCATCAAAGCCGGTATTGCTCTTAATCCCGCTACACCTGTGAATACTTTGTTTGATATTCTGCCTGACCTCGATTTTGTCCTTGTTATGAGCGTAAATCCAGGATTCGGCGGACAAAAATTCCTCCCGCTCGCTCTTAAAAAGATTTTGGAGCTTAAAGAACAGGCTAAAACAGCGAATAACCAGCTCCAAATCCAGGTCGATGGCGGCGTTACACATCATAACGCAAAACTCCTCAAAGACGCCGGTGCAGATATCCTCGTTGCCGGCTCTTATATCTTTGGCAAAAACGATTATTCTGTCCCCGTTAATACTCTTAAAAATGCTTAGGAAATTATATGTTTAACAGTCTCCAAGATAAATTTGATTCTATTTTCAGTAAACTGAAAGGTCGCGGCAAGCTCAATGAAGATAATATCAAGGAAGCTATGAGAGATATCAGACGGGCACTGCTCGAAGCTGATGTCAATTTTAAAATCGTCAAGAATTTTATTGATCTCGTCTCAGAAAAAGCTGTAGGCACTGAGGTCATGAAAAGCCTCACACCCGGACACCAGGTAGTTAAAATCGTTCATGAACAGCTTATTCAACTTATGGGCTCTCAAAAATTTCAGCTCAATCTACACGAAAACAAAATTAACAAAATTATGATGGTGGGGCTGCAGGGCTCCGGAAAAACCACTACCTCTGCAAAGCTTGCCAATCTTGCCCGTAAAAAATTCAAAGGCATGCAACCAATGCTCGTTGCCTGTGATGTCTATAGACCTGCGGCTATAGAACAGCTTATTGTGCTGGGAAAGCAGCTCAGCATCGATACTTTCTCAGATTCTACCAAAAATGTGGTGAAGATTGCTAAAAAAGCACTGAAACAGGCAGAAACTGAAAAGAAAAACCTGCTTATTTTTGATACGGCTGGACGGCTGCATATCGATAATGTGCTCATGAAAGAATTGCGAGACCTTAAAGATGCTATAAAACCAGATTATATCTTCTTTGTCGCAGATGCTATGACAGGGCAGGATGCGGTTAATGTCGCTCGCGAATTTAATTCACAACTGGAATTCGATGGCGTAATCCTTACCAAAATGGACAGCGATGCCCGTGGTGGAGCCGCTCTCTCTATTAAAGCTGTCACCGGTAAGTCACTGGCTTTCATCGGCGCCGGTGAAAAAATCAGCGATCTGGAAGAATTTTACCCCGAAAGAATGGCTGACCGTATCCTGGGTATGGGCGATGTCCTCACTCTAATTGATAAAGCAGAAAAAGCTATCAGCGAAGAAGATGCTCTCAAACTCGTTGAAAAAATGAAAAAAAATCAGTTCACTTTTACCGATTTTCTGCAACAACTCGCCCAGATTAAGAAAATGGGACCCCTCGATCAACTACTCGGCATGATGCCCGGGATGAATAATAAGGCTCTTAAAAATATCTCTGTGGATGACAAGGAGATGGCAAAGATTGAAGCGATTATCCTCTCTATGACACCCCGTGAAAGAGATAAACCACTTCTCATTAATGGATCACGAAGATTAAGAATTGCTAATGGCAGCGGGACATCTGTCCAACAGGTTAACCGACTACTAAAACAATTCGAGCAAATGAAGTCGATGATGAAAAAATTCAATAATCCTAAGTTTATGAAAGGCGGAGGCTTGCCTTTTTAATTTTTACTTGACGGGATTGTAACCTGAAAAAAAATTCCATGATATTATGGAATTGGTTTTATAAAGGAGTGTGAATGGTTAAACTGAGATTGAAAAGAATGGGCACGATCGATAAGCCCTTCTATCGTATAGTTGCTGTAGACTCAAGAAAGAAAAGAGATGGAAAGTACCTGGAATGTGTGGGGTATTACGACCCCAAGACAAATCCGCTGACTCTTAAAGTCGAAGCAGACAGAGCTCTCTATTGGTTAGGCGTTGGTGCCCAACCTTCAGATACTGTCCGCTCCCTTCTGAGAAAAGCCGGATTGCTGGAAAAATGGCACAACTTACGCTATGTAAATAAATCCAGCATCGAACCAGATACTGAAATTGAGGATACTGCTACTGATGATGAAATTGTACTTGATATTAGTACGGAAGAAAAATCTGAACTTGATGTTGAAGGAGACCCAAAATGAAGGAATTAATTGAATTCGTCGTTAAAGCTCTGGTTGATGATCCCAGCACTGTCGAAGTTACCGAAGTAGCTGGCGATAAAGTTACTATCTTTGAATTAAGAGCCGATAAAGCTGATATCGGCAAAATTATTGGTAAAAAGGGACGCACCGCCGGCGCTATTCGTACTATTCTTAACGCTGTGTCCGCCAGACAAGGTAAAAGAGCTGTCCTCGAAATTATCGAGTAAATGACTCTTGATGATCTTGTCTGCATTGGAAAATTAGGAAATTCCAGCCAGGCACCTGAAGGTTTTCTTCAATTCAAGCCCGGCTGGAATTTTCGAGAATTTTTCCTCGAGCACAAAGATGTTTTTTTGATCTTTCCAGATTATAGAGTGAGATATGTGACTTTAGAAGAAGTTATGCATAAAAAGAACTTCTGGCTGAAAATTAAAGAGAAAGATGTCATAGACGAAGTGCTTGCCTGCCGCTCTGTGCAGTATAGCCTCCCAAAAGATATCGTTAACATCTCCAGATACCAGAACGAAACCGATTTCCTTATCGGTATGAAAGTTTTTGATGAAAACCAAAACTATATCGGCATTATTACGGATATGTGGCATAATGGCGCCCATAATACGCTCGTCGTCGCCAGTCAAGATAACAAGGAAATTCTCATACCACAGGTTGATCAGTATATTCTTAGTATCGACAAAAACACCTGCTCTGTGACCGCAAAAAATATACAGCAACTGATAAACCTATGATCATCAACGTAATCACCCTCTTCCCGGAGATGTTTTCTTCATTCCTATCCTGCAGTATTGTGGCAAAGGCAATCAAAAACAAAGCTCTTGATGTGAGATTCATTCAGTTACGCGATTTTGGTCTAGGCAATTACCGTCAGGTCGATGATTATCCCTACGGCGGAGGTTCTGGTATGGTACTTAAGCCGGAACCTATCTATAATGCGCTGCTTTCACTTGATTTCAAAGACAAAAATCTACCCGTTATCTTTTTCACGCCCCAGGCACCGCTCATCAGGCAGACAGATTTTAACAGGCTTTCGCAACTGGAAAATGTAATCATCATCTGCGGGCATTACAAAGGCATCGATCAGCGCATCAGAGACGCCTGCGTGACTGAAGAATACTCTATTGGCGATTACGTGCTGTCCGGCGGAGAATTACCCGCTATGGTCTTTATTGACGCCGTAGCCAGACTGCAGAACGACGTTCTAGGTGATATTGAATCGGCTCTCACCGATTCCCACCAAAACGGTATTCTCGGCTGCCCGCAATTCACCAGACCCGCAATCTTTAATGGTATTAAAGTGCCTGAAGTTCTCACTTCCGGCGATCATAAAAAAATTGATGCCTGGAACCAAAAAAAAGCCTGGGAACTTACTGCTAAAATCAGACCCGACCTCTTAGATGAATAAACCACCAATCTTCCTGGCTCTCGTTCATTATCCGGTTTATAATAAACGCGGTGAGATCATCACAACTTCTATCACCAATCTTGATCTGCATGATATCTCCAGAAGCTGTATAACTTTTGGTGTGAAAAATTTCTTTATTGTCACTCCGCTTTCCAGTCAACAAGAGATGCTGGCTCGGATTATTGATTTCTGGAACTCAGAAGCAGCCAAAAATTATAATCCCCACCGTGCTTTAGCTCTTAACCTTGTGCAAATCGCTGATTCTCTTGCTGATGTGAAAAATATGATAATAAAACAGGAAAGCTCCGATCCAGTCCTTGTTGGCACTACTGCAAATATTACCAGGCACCAGATTTCTTATGGTGATTTCAGAGATTTTTATCAGTCCGCCAATAATCCGGTTCTCCTCATCTTTGGAACCGGCAACGGCTTAGCTCAAGAAGTCCTGACCGATTGTAATCTGATTCTTCAGCCTATTGATGGCACGAACCAGTATAATCATCTCTCGGTTAGAAGTGCTGCCGCCATCATACTGGACCGTCTGACTTCCGTTAAATAAAGGAGGTAACATGGATATTATTCATGAAGCTACTGCAACTCAGTTACGAACTGACCATCCCGAATTCCGCGTCGGTGATACCATCAAGGTTCACTACCTCATCAAAGAAGGCGCAAAAGAAAGAATTCAGGTTTTTCAAGGTATCGTTATGCAAAAAAGAGGCGAACAAATCTCGCAGTCATTTACGGTACGTAAAATAAGCAATGGCGTCGCTGTGGAAAGAGTTTTCCCTTCCCACTCACCTCACATCAGCAAGATCGAAGTCGTTCGCTTCGGTCGCGTGAGACGCTCCAAACTCTTCTACCTCAGAAGAGTGAAGGGTAAAGCTGCTCGTGTGAAAGAAAAAAAACGCTATTAATCCATATAAGGGAGCTCCGGCTCCCTTTTTTTTAAGAGGTAATATTCTATGAAGTTTCTCGCTGTCGCTATATTTATCTTACTTTGCACCACGGCTCCCGCCATCTCTGATTCGCAAAACTTAAATAATCTCACCTATCTCGATGAACTCGATCAAAAGCTGATCTCCACTATTGATCTAATCGTCGCTTTCAATAATTCTACCCAAAATATTATTGACCTTGTCGAAGGCGCCGATATGCTTAATACCTTCTTTATGGATTATACCCTTGATGTATCTGCCTTGAGGACTCTAATTGAAGATTCCCGAATCCTGGATTCTCAATCCAGAGAATACGCGATTAGAGAAATATTTTCTCAAATTAATCCCCAGACTCTCGAAGTTATCGAAGATATTGACCCACTGCAAGATAAAGAAAATCAATTGTACCTGGAAAAAAGAATACCCCGATTGCAGAATCAGCTTAATAACTTTCGTGACAAGATCATCAAAGAAGAAAGCAGTATTATTGAGAATTCCAGGCTGACAAATAATTACATCAGCCTGCATAACCGCCACTTTGTCTATCTGCTGTTGTATAATTTCTCGCTCAATCACCACCTGCTCTCGCCTGTAAACAGGCAATTCCTCGTCGATCTTATTGTTCTGATTGATATCAATATCTATAAACAAAAATTGTAATTTACCGGTCCAATTCTTAAAAAAACCCCGGCATTTCGCCAGGGCTGTCTTATCTGTTCTTACTTGCCTTTTGGGGCTCTATTTTACCTGTAATACGTCTGCTTCATTGCATTTACACATTTTAACGAATTCGTAGCGAGGCATCCAGGTGCCTGCCTTGGAAGCACGATTCCTGATCAGCTTCACTTTCTTGATCTCTGTGTTACATTTTGGGCACATTACCTTGCCTTCCGAACTAAGCTCATGCGCCAGCTTTGCTGCAAATGATCTTCCCTTTGCCATATTATTTCTCCTTAAGTTATACTCGCTCTATATATTCGCCGGTTCTGGTGTCTATCCTCACCTTGTCACCTAAATTGATGAAAAAAGGCACCGTGATATCTAATCCGCGATCCGTCGTAGCCTTCTTGCCACTCACTGAGGCTGAATTTCCTTTCACATTCGGCTCGCAATCGACTATCTCCTGCTCTACTACTGTGGGTAGTTCTATACCCAGAATATCTCCCTCAGGATCCAGCTTCATTGCTACTTCCATGTTTTCTACTAAAAATTTATCCAAATTCCCTATCACCTCATAAGGCACATTGGTCTGCTCATAAGTTGTGCTGTCCATAAAAACAAAAAAACTCCCATCCGAATAAAGAAATTCCTTTTTATGCTTCTCTACTCGCACCTCTTCAAGCTTCTCACTCGTCCTGAAAGTGTTCTCTAACACCTTGCCGCTGCGGATATTCTTCAGCTTGGTGCGTACAAATGCCGCACCCTTGCCCGGCTTTACATGCAAAAATTCCACTATCTCATAGAGATCATCCTTATAACGGATTATCATCCCATTCCTGATATCTGATGTCGTTGCCATCAGTACTCCTTATCTACCAATATTTCCAAGTATCTCATATCTAAAAAAGAAGCACAAATAAATTTTCTCCCAGCTATCTGTAAAGATATTTTTTCTCAGTCCCCTTATTTTTAGCGAAATTGTATTCTGACCTTAATGACAATGTGTAATAATGATAATCCCAGGCACTTAAAAAAAATTCTTCCACTAACCGGCTTTCACCAAATTTATCCAACGGATTCATTTCTTCTTTCAACCGAGTTAAACCCAATTCATATCCCAAAAGAAATTGCATGTTATGATAATGTATCTTTAATCCACAGATAAAACTCGTGGTGATATTCTTGTAATTATCCAAATCTTCTGCTCCTGCCTGAATCTTCTTCGCTACCAGAAATTCGTCTTCTTCCCAGTAACGCCAATTTGCCAAACCACGCAGGTAATAATTCAAAACCCCTCCCAGAAACAATTCTGGCTGCGTCACGCTGTTTTTAGCAAATTTATACTTCACTACTGCGGGCACCTCAAGATAATCCATCCTGAACGATATATCGAGCTCGTTATTACCCCCAGATAACCCCTCTTCACCAAAATCCAGGTTTTTAAACTTCTCCTCTGCACGCTCCGATCTGATATTAAACTCAAATTTCAGGTCTAAACTTTCTGCCAGGGGATATTGAAAATAAACCCCGCTCTTCATCCCCAGCAACATATTCAAGGTATTATTCCAATACCGTAATATTCCATTATTACCCAGTTCATTACCCAGGTCGTCGTATCTTTCCGGAAAGATGCTTCTATAACTTAATCTTAGATATATACCCGTTGCGGAAGAAGAACTCAATAAAAAATGGTCTGCCAGCCATAGCCAGAAAGCAGCTTTATATCTAAATTCCTCTTCTTTATGATCATCTTCCACTTTTTCCCATAACTCTATATCGTCTCCGTATATAGGATTTATTAGATAATCGCCGGGAGGCTCTATGCTGCTCAGGCAGACAAATTGCATGATTATTAATACTAAAATAATATGCCTGGTCTTCATCATTTCGTTATAAAATTCTTAAAAATGATGGATGTATTTGCCATAGATTGCCAATTTGGAACTTCATTTTGATAATACTTTAACCATTCCGGGTGTTTTCTTTTCTTACGCTCCCAGGAAGCCAGGCCCATAAAGTAATCATACTCAGGATGAAATTGAATACCCCAGACCCGTTCATCATTAAACTGATAAGCCTGCACAACATTCTCACGATCCCAGGCTATCACTTTATATTCAGGTGGTAAAGCATAAACCTCATCCAGATGCGCCTCCATGCCAAAAATTCTGCCGCTTATTCCACAGAATATCTCATTACTCTGAAAATTTATCTCCCGAAAACCAAATTGGCTTAACTTGCTTCTTCGCACTACTTTCCTGCCTGAAAGATAATAAGCTAAAGCCTGATGACCATAACATATACCTAAAATCGATTTTCCGGTTTTATAAAAGACGTCAATTATCTCAAATATCCAATCGTCCCAGACACTGCCATCTACCACAGACAAACCCGAACCGCTTATTATTAAAAATGACTATCCGGCTGTCTCCGTAAAAACTTGACAATTAGATTACTCGGTGGAAATTTGCTACTAAATATTCAATGGAGGTCTATTAATGAAACATTATGAAACGATAAGTTTTTTTGAATTTCAGAAGCAATATTCAAGTGAAGATGCCTGCAGGGAGAAATTATATAAAATGAGATGGCCGGAAGGTTTCATTTGTCCACATTGTGGCAATACTACATATTATCTTCACAGTGTACGACATTTATATCAATGCACTTCTTGTAAATACCAGGTTTCAGTCACAGCAGGAACCGCTCTTCATAGAACCAAAATTCCTTTAGTTAAGTGGTTCTGGGCAATGTATTTAATTAGCAGTGATAAACGAGGCATCTCCGCCTTGGAATTGTCAAAAAAGCTGGAACTGAGGTATGAGACAGCTTGGACGATGACACATAAAATTAGAAAGGCAATGAAGGATCGAGATAGCCAATACGCCTTGTTGGGAGTTATTGAAATTGATGAGACATTTATTGGAAGTTCTTCTGAAGGAGCGGATAAAAGAGGCAGAGGTTCAGAAAAGATACCTGTAGTGGTCTCAGTATCAACTTCAGGTGATAAAATGCTTTTTGCCAAAATGCAAGTAGTGGAATCAGTTAATAAGGAAGAAATAGATAAGATAATTTCTATGACTATTCCTAAAGGAGAGACAATCAAAACAGACGGATTGAATGTATACAAATCGCTTGAGGATCAAGGATATCAGCATGAGAGGATAATCATTTCCAGGTCTGGTATGAAAGCTCATGACTTGCTAAAATGGGTTCATATCATTGCTGGAAATGCAAAAGC